>JACZXA010000150.1 GCA_022571865.1 Pseudomonadota bacterium | reverse complement strand
CCTGCGAGGCCCGGCGTCTTACTACTCTGGCAGTTTGCTTCGCAAACTGCTTAGCAATTCGCTTGCGAATTGCCCTCTGGCAGTTTGCTTCGCAAACTGCTTAGCAATTCGCTTGCGAATTGCCCTCGACCCAACCTCGTTACACTTCTTCATGAATAATCCAGGCTAGGCTAGTCGCGCAGGAACACCCACTCATCGTTCGATGACTGTTCTTGCGAATAGTAGTAACCGTCGCAATCGAATTCTTTTAGTGCTTTCAGGGTGGAAATGCGGTTCTTGACGATGTGGCTGGTCATGGTACCGCGCGCCTTTTTGGCGAAAAACGACAGAAATTTGTAGCTTCCGTTCTTCAGATCTTTGAACACCGGGGTAATGATACGGGCCCTGATTCTATCGACGTTGAGAACATTGAAGTATTCCCTGGAAGCTAGATTGACGAGTATCGGGTCGTTCTGCTCCTCGAGAGCGGCGTTGAGTTCATCGGTGATCTTGTTTCCCCAGAATTCATAGAGGTTCGACCCCCGGGCCGTTCTCAGTTCGGTACCCATTTCCAGTCGATATGGCTGAATGAGATCCAGAGGTTTCAATATACCGTGTAATCCGGAGAGGATGCGCAGGTGTTTTTGCGCCCAGCTAAAGTCCCGCTCGCTGTAGGTGCTGGCACGTAGACCCATGTAGACGTCACCCGCAAACGCAGTCATCGCCTGTTTGGCGTTTTTGGTGGAGAAAGGTGTTTGCCACTCGGCATAACGAACGTAGTTGAGATCGGCCAGCTTGCAGCTGATGCCCATCAGCTTCGCAAGGTCGGCGGGTGACTTGTCACGCAACGTTGCAATGAGTTGAGTTGACTCTTTCAGGTAAGCTGGCAGGCTATGTTTTTTCGTTGGCGACGGTGTGTCGAAATCCAGTCTTTTTGCCGGAGAAATGACGGCCAGCATGAGTTCCCTCATATGTTGCGAAGAAGCGTTAGTGTAGCGGAAATGAGATGAAAATCATTGGCCGAACCGACCTCGGTCGAGTTCGCGCGAATAATGAAGATGCGCTCGCCTGGGACGAGCAATTCGGCTTTGCGGTGTTGGCAGATGGCATGGGGGGCCTGCTGGCCGGGGAAGTGGCGAGCCGGGCAGCGGTTGACGCGGTGGGCGAAGGTCTCAAGGTCCAATCGATCGATACAGCGGTTGTCACAGATTGCATCGATCAGGCCAACAGCCAGGTACGGCTGCTGGCTGCTGATGGAAATAGCTTAGGCAATATGGGAACCACACTGGTGTTGTGGGCGCGTTCCGGATCGGGGCTCTGCATCGTCGCTCATGTAGGAGACTCACGCGCTTATCGATATCGTGACTATCGGCTCTTCCGGCTCACGAGTGATCACAGCGTCGTGCAAGGGATGGTAGACGACGGACTGATGACGCCCGAGGAGGCGCAAGTTGCGCCCAACCGCAACATTATCACTCGCGCGCTGGGACTGGCGCCGACCGTCGCCCCGGAGGTAGTCGAATTGGATTTCGAGCCGGGTGATCGGTTTTTGTTGTGCAGCGACGGTCTCAGCGACATGCTTCCCCATTCCGATCTCGAAGCGATCCTGAACGAGGCAGAATGGATTACGGGCGAGGCGGCGAATAGCTGCCCCGGTGCGGCCGATAAGTTGCTATCGGCAGCCAATGAAGCGGGAGGAACCGACAACATATCCCTTGTGCTCATCGTTCCGGGTTGAGGGCTGAATCACAGGACTTCAAAGCCGTTTATACTCCCCGCACCTGCTCACAGACATAAGCGCATGATTGTTCAAAACCAGATCGAATCCAAATTGGCGGACAGCTTCGAGCTGTTACACCTTGAAGTGCTCAACGAAAGCGGTGGTCATAACGTACCGCCTGGATCTGAGAGTCACTTCAAAGTTGTGCTCGTTTCTCCCGAATTCGAGGATGTGCGCCTCCTTGCTCGTCACCGCCGTGTCAACGAAGTTCTGGCGACGGAACTTGCAGGGAGCGTTCACGCGCTTGCGATCCATACCTACACCGATGCGGAGTGGCGAGAGCGATTTGGCGAAACGCCGATGTCGCCACCGTGCCTCGGCGGAAAAAGTGGAGAGAAGGCTTGAAGTCCGTCGTGACCTTCTACAAGTTCGTGCAGCTTCAGAAGCTCGAATTCTGGCGGGCGAAGTTGCTCGGTGAGGCTCTAAACCTGAAGATCAAAGGCACCCTTTCGTTAGCCGGGGAGGGAATCAATGGTACGTTGGTGGGTGAAAGGGAAAACCTGGCGCATTTTGCCGCGGTGCTCAGCGGGCACGAGGTTTTTTCGGACATGGAATTCAAATATTCCTCAGCGCAGCGCGTCAATCCGGTTTTCTTCCGATTGAAGGTACGCATCAAACCGGAAATCGTGAGCTTTGAGCAACCCCTCGACGCCTCTCAGGATCGAGGCATACGGGTAAATGCCGAACAGTGGAACGCGTTGTTGGAGGATCCCGAAGTTGTCGTGATCGACACCCGGAACAGTTACGAGGTCGCCATAGGCAGCTTTCCGCGAGCCGAAAATCCAGACACGAGTTCGTTCCGCGAGTTTCCGGCCTTCATGCACGCGAAGTTGAATTCTCTCAAACACAAAAAGATTGCCATGTATTGTACGGGTGGTATTCGCTGCGAAAAGGCGTCTGCTTACCTGTTGGCGCACGATTTTGAACGAGTCTATCAATTGCAGGGTGGCATATTGAAGTATCTCGAGACGGTGTCCCCTGAACAAACCCGTTGGCTAGGAGAGTGTTTTGTATTCGATCAGCGAGTCTCCCTAAACGATGAATTGGACGAAGGTTCTTATCAACAATGTTTCGCCTGCCGTAGAGCGTTGTCGCAAGAAGATCTTGATTCACCCCGCTTCCAGCAAGGTGTCTGTTGCCCCGGCTGCATCGATGAGCTCGATGATAGTCGTCGAGCGAGTTTCGAAGAACGGCAACGCCAGGTCCAGTTGGCGCAGGCTCGGGGTTCGCGTCACATTGGCCGGCGCCAGGGCTAACGAGTCGGCGGAGCCTCTTTAGCCACGCCCCTGGGACAGGTTGCTGACTCAGTCGATGCGCAGAAGGCCTTCGAGATACGGCCACATGGTATCGAGGAGGATCGTCTGTGCGTCGGCTGTTGGGTGGATGCCATCGCGCTGCATCAACTCAGGCGTGAGTGCCACCTCCTGCAGAAAAAAAGGCACGAGCGCAATCTCGTGTGCCTCGGCTATTTCGGCAAACATGCCCGTGAATGCTCGCGTGTAACGCGGGCCGTAATTGGGCGGGATCTGCATGCCGATGAGCAACACCTGACGGCTATCGATCTTCGCTAACGCAACGATCCGGTTCAGATTTTCGCGGATACGCTCGATCGGGTAACCGCGTAAGCCGTCGTTTCCACCGAGCTCTATTACTACGACTGCCGGATCATGGGCATCGAGGGCTTGACGTAATCGGGCCAGCCCGCCACCCGTTGTCTCACCGCTGACGCTCGCGTTGATCACCGAAATCGGTGCTGAGAGTGCGCTCAAGCGTTTTTTCAACAGCGCCACCCAGCCGGTTTTGCGTTGAATACCGTACGCTGCGCTGATACTGTCACCTAAAATCATTACCGTGGATCGTTGCGCTGAGTAGGCGAGGTTGGTACCTGGCCCGGGGAAGCTCATCCACCCGCAAATCACAACCAGGACCCATATGAACCGAGCAGTTATTCGTTCTGAGGCCATAGCGAAAGTGGTGCCGACCGTCGAGGGAGAGTTGACCATCTTGGATGGCATCGATTTGGAAATCAACGCGGGTGAGACTCTCGCGATCGTTGGCGCTTCCGGTTCTGGGAAAACGACCCTGCTGGGTATCCTCGCAGGTCTGGATTTACCGACGGGCGGTAAGGTATTCCTCAGCGATAACGAACTCACCATGATGGATGAGGAACAACGGGCTAAGGTACGAGGCGAACACGTGGGGTTCGTGTTTCAGACATTTCAGCTCTTAGGGAGCCTCACCGCGCTGGAAAATGTGATGTTGCCAAGAGAGTTGCGCGGCGATGCAAATGCGAAGCAGGAGGCCATGGATCTGTTGACCAAGGTCGGGCTTGGTGAGCGGACAACCCATTACCCCCGCCAGCTTTCCGGCGGCGAGCAACAGCGGGTTGCCATCGCCCGCGCATTTGCCTGCCAACCGACCGTGTTGTTTGCCGACGAGCCCACCGGCAATCTCGATACGGCCACGGGTCAGAAAATCATCGATCTCATCTTCGAGTTGAATGAGGAATTTGCCACGACCCTGGTACTCGTTACCCACGATGAACGTCTGGCTTCCCGTTGCCAGCGCACTGTCGTGTTGGATACCGGGCGGATCGTGTCTTGAACCTTCGGCTGGTAATGCGCATGGCTTGGCGCGACTGGCGGTCCGGAGAGCTCGGTTTGCTCCTCATTGCGCTGATACTCGCCATCGGCACGGTGACGTCAGTCAGCTTGTTTGTCGACCGATTGCATCAGGCATTGATATCCGAGTCGGCAAATTTCCTGGCAGCCGACCGCTACATTGGTAGTTCGCGTGAGATTCCGGAAGAGTTTCGCGTTGCCGCCTCGGCACGCGGCATCACCTTCACCGACACGATGCTCTTTCCCTCCATGGTTTTTGCGAGCGATGAGGTCAACCAGCTCGTCAGCGTCAAAGCGGTGGCGCCCGGATATCCATTGCGCGGGGTACTCAAGATTTCCGATGAGCCTTTCACCCCTGGGGAGGTGACGCTGGAATTGCCTGAACTCGGGGAGATATGGCTGGACTCACGACTGTTTCCTTCTCTTGGGATATCGCTCGGTGACACCGTCGAGGTGGGATTCGCCGAACTCGAGGTAGCCAAAGTACTCACGCGGGAGCCGGATCGAGGGGGCTCACTGTTCGATCTTGGACCACGATTATTGATGCGCATCGAAGACGTTCCGGCAACGGAGGTCGTTCAACCCGGCAGCAGAATCTCCTACCGGCTTCTCCTCAAAGGTGACGACAGCGCGCTGGCTGAACTAAAAGACGAGTTGCCGCTGAAGCCGAATTTCCGCTGGGTCAGTATTCGTGAAAGCAGCCCTGCAATCGGCTCGGCGCTCGATAGAGCTGAGAGTTTTCTCTTGTTGGGTGGGTTGCTTGGCGTGTTGTTAGCCGGAGTGGCAGTCGCGTTGAGTGCTCATCGATATGCCCGACGTCATTACGATCACGTGGGAATTCTGAAAACCCTCGGGGCATCTGCAAATCAGATCCTTGGCGGGTACGTGGTTTTGTTGACGGCGGTAGGCGCCGTCTCGGTGGTACTCGGTCTCGCCGGAGGGGGAGCTATACACATGATCATCGTTGCCCTGCTGGGATCCCTCATACCCATAGACTTGCCGATGCCGAGCGCACGACCATTTCTGCTTGGTTCGGCGACGGGTCTCATATGCGCGTTGGCGTTTGCATTGCCGCCTTTGTTACATCTGAAGAACATCTCGCCGATGCGGGTCCTCCACAGAGATCTTGGCTCTGCCCCTGCCTCGCAGTATTTGAGCTACGGTGCCGCGGCCGCCGGTAGCTTGTTCCTGTTGATCTGGTACAGCGGCAGCCTCTGGTTGACCGCCTGGATGTTGATCTGCACGGGTGTGGCTTTAGGGGTATTTGGAATGCTCGCTACTTTGTTGTTACGTAGCGGCCGAGTGGTGGGAATGCAGGCAGGTAGCGGCTGGCGACTGGCGCTGGCGGGGTTGCAGCGCCGCCACCGGGAAAACGTCGGGCAAATACTCATCTTTGGACTAGCCTTCATGTTGTTGCTGATTCTCCTGCTGCTCAGGACATCGCTCATTGATGAATGGCGATCACAATTACCGGAAAACGCACCGAATCATTTCGTACTCAACGTAACCCCGGAACAGGTCGATGACCTTTCGGCGATGTTGGCTGAACACAGCGAACAACAAGGTGGCATCTATCCGATGGTGCGCGGGCGGGTGATTGAAGCAAACGGGGTCGACGCAAAAACCTGGGAGGATGAACATCGCTCCATGGAGGGACCGGGACCTCGTTTACGTTCGGAGCGCAATCTTACCTGGGCTGCCAAACTCCCGGATGACAATACGGTCGTCAAAGGCACCTGGTGGGACGAAAACGAAACCCGTGCTCTGGCCTCGCTCGAAGACGACTACGCGGAAGCTCTTGGTCTTGAGATAGGGGACACGCTGCGCTTCGACGTTGCAGGTCAGATCGTGGATGTCGAGATTACCAATTTCAGGCACCTGGAATGGGAGAGTATGCGGCCGAACTTCTTCATAATATTTTCTCCGGGAGCACTCGATCAGATTCCCGCTACTTATATGACCAGTTTTTTTCTCGCGCCGGAAAAAAAGCGTTTTCTAAATACGTTGTTATCGGAATTTCCAACCATAACCGTCATCGAGGTCGATGCCCTCATCAATCAGGTACAGAGCATCATCGAACGAGTCACGCAGGCTGTCGAACTGGTTCTGAGCCTGGTTGTTGCATCGGGCTGTCTGGTGTTGATTGCGAGCATCCAGGCGAGCCGCGACACCCGTATGGCCGAACACGCGCTGATACGAACCTTGGGCGGCAGTCGTCGACTCATTGCAGGTTCGCTGGCGGGAGAGTTCGCCGCCCTCGGATTTTTTGCGGGTATTGTGGCCGTGGTCGGCTCGGAGTTCACGGTTGCGATGCTGCAGACTCAGATTTTCGATTTGCCGATGCGAATTCATCCGTGGTTGTGGCTGGTTGCGCCTCTGGCGGGCTCACTGCTCATTCTCGTCGTGGGCCTGTTCGGTACCCGGTCGCTGGTTTCGGCTCCGCCTATGCTCGTGCTTCGCGGACTGAACTAATTGCGGGAATTGTCCGCTGCTTGACGCCGAGATCACCAGGCGTAGTCGAACCTTTGACGCTCTTTTGACAAACGGTACTAAAACTTCCCTCTCCGGTTGCGTCTGCTGTTTGGGGATCTAAGTTTAATAGATGCGTAAGGCGAAAAGGTTGGCCGCGACCTTATCTTTCGATGAACAGTTTTGACAGTCTTGCCGTTCCTGAAAATTCGGGTGCCTGGGTACCCTTGATTTATTGGATGCTGATTGTTGCGATGTGCAGCTATGGGTATTTCACCCTGGCACTGAAGGAAAACGATCGCGATCAAGCCTGTGGCAGGGGCATCATGACCCGCTGACCAAGTTACCCAACCGGAATCTGTTTGAAGAGCGCCTGACCAGGGTGGTTCTGCAAGCTCAGAGTACGGAGTTGAAGCGCGCGCTCATCAGCATCGATCTGGATCGTTTCAAGACCGTCAACGATTCCGTTGGACCGACCACAGCCGATCAACTTCTGATGGATGGGTCGTTCCGCATTGTCATGTGCGTGCGGGAATCCGATACCGTGGCTCGAGCGCGCTGCTCGAGTGTCTGATGTCCGCAGGCTGTAATGGCGTCATTCTCGAGCTTACCGAAAGCGCTTTGATCGACAACTCTGAAGGGGTTCAGAAATTCCCTCAACGTGCCCAAGCGTTGGGTTGCGAAATAGCACTGGACGACTTCGGTACCGGTTTCTTTTCGTTAGGGTATCTCAGGAACTTCGAGTTCGACCTGCTGAAGATCGACAAAACCTTCATAGACAAACTGGACAATACGCGTAATTAAGGGCTCGTGGCTTCCATCATCTCGATGGGACGGATTCTCGGCATGCGCGTGGTTGCCGAAGGCGTCGAAGATGCGAGCCAGGTTCAGCGACTACGGCAGATCGGATGCGTCTACCTACAGGGTTTTTACTACTCCAGGCCCTTACCGGCTGAGGATTTTTACCAATTCGTCACCTCGGGTGGGTTGCGCAACGTCGGTTAGCGCGGTAAAAATCGCTCTCTCGATAATTGATCGTGGAGTGCACCGTTGCTAGCGAATGCCGACAACCTCACCGAATTGGATCGAGATTCACACCACATTCAGGCCAAGTTGCAGAAAAAGCTGCGCCGCCTGGTGGGTCGGGCGATTGCCGACTACGGCATGATCGAGGCGGGTGACCGAGTCATGGTGTGTGTTTCGGGCGGCAAGGACTCCTATGGGTTGTTGGATATCCTGTTGAACCTGCAACATAGCGCACCAGTGGATTTCGAACTCATCGCAGTAAATCTCGACCAGAAACATCCCGGATTTCCGGCTGACGTGTTACCCCGTTACCTCGGCGATCTCGGCGTAGCGTTTCATGTGCTGGAAGCAGACACCTACCGGGTAGTGCAGGCGACGACCGCTCCGGGGAAGACGACTTGCCGGGTATGCTCGCGGTTGCGGCGCGGTATCCTGTACTCGTTCGCCAAAGAGATCGGTGCAAACAAGATTGCGCTCGGCCATCACACCGATGACGTGGTGGAAACGTTGTTCCTGAACATGTTCCATGGTGGAAGGCTCAAGTCGATGCCGCCGAAGCTCAAGAGTGACGATGGGCGTAACATCGTTATTCGGCCCCTGTATTACTGCCGCGAACGAGACCTTGAAAGGTGGGCTCAGTTGCGTAAATACCCCATCATTCCCTGTAACTTGTGTGGCAGCCAGCCAAATCAGCAACGCCAGGTGATCAAGGAGATGCTCAACAGCTGGGATCAGATGACGCCAGGGCGGGTTGAGAGCATCGCGCGCAGCCTCCGCTATGTGACACCTTCACATCTGGCAGACGAAGAGCTGTTCGATTTTGTGGGACTTGCCGCGAATCCCGCAGAATTAATGCTTCACCAGCTTTGATTGATGGCGCCGTTGATTAGGAGAGAACGTTAAGTCTCGTCGAGATCCGACGCACGGAATCGCACTTCGTCGCTCGCAAGGGCTGCAGCAGATTCCAGCACTTCCGTGAGGGCGATTTCAAAACTGCCCACCAATCCACGTAGATTACCCTGTTTGCCTTCTGCCAAGGCCAACTCGAGCGTTTTTGAAGCATCCTTCAGCCGCTGGGCACCGAAGCTGCCGGCAACACCGTGCAGGTTGTGGGTCAGACGTTCGGCTTCCTCAAATTTCCCCGCGCTCAGGAACTCTCGAACCTTGGCTCCGGCATCGCCGTAGTAGCCGCCGAAGTCGCCCATGAGCTTGATCATCAGCGGAACGTTTCCGTTGTGCCCGACAATGGCTTCGCCAATATCGATACCGGGTAACCGCTGTAGCGGAAAATCTTCCAGAATCGAATCGATATCCGTTTTTTCCGCCTGATCGGATGCTCGGCGTTTCAGATCCTCGCGTACTTCCGGCAGGAGGTGGGCGAGTTCGCCGAATAGTTCGTCGAAGTTGATGGGCTTGGTGATATAACTATCACATCCGGCGTCCAACGCAGACGCCTGGCGGGTTTCGAGCGCATCGGCGGATACGGCGATGATGGGAACCCCGATATGTTGCTCGCGCAGTATCCGACAGGCTTCCAGGCCGTCCATCTCGGGCATATGAATATCCATCAGGATTGCGTCGTAGTTGTGTTCGGTCGCCTTGGCGACCGCCTCTCGGCCGTTCTGGGCGATATCGACGGTTGCGCCTGCCCGCTCGAGAAATTCCAGTGCGAGCTGTTGGTTGATCGGGTTGTCCTCGGCGACCAGGATTCTTCGATTGCGCAGCGCCGAGGTAATTCGCGTTCGTTTGGGCCCGGAGCTTGGCAAGGTCGTATTTTCATCCGCAAGCAATACCTTTGCGGAAAAAGTAAAACAGCTCCCTTCGCCTGGCGTTGAGGTAAGGCTGATGTCTCCTCCCATGATTTCCACGAGTCGCTTGCAGATCGTCAATCCGAGCCCGGTGCCGCCATATCGTCGAGTGGTCGACGTTTCCGCCTGTTCAAAAGATTCGAACAGACGTTTCTGATGCTCTTCATCGATACCGATGCCCGTGTCGGATACCACGAATTCCAGTATCAGTTCAGGTGCCAGGAACCCTTTGACCGACACGGCAACGCGGATCTCTCCTTGTTCCGTAAACTTTGTTGCGTTACCGACCAGGTTAACCAGCACCTGTTGAAGTCGCAGGGGATCGCCAACGAGAACACCATCTGCCGGGAATCCGCTGTGCCGGGCGGATTGGTTGTCGATGACAAATTCCAGGTTGCGTTTGCGCAGCTCGGTTCTGAATAGCCGCTCTACTTCGGCCAGCATGTCACTCAGCTTGAAGGGCCGCTGCTCCAGCGTGAGTTTACCGGCTTCGATTTTCGAGAAATCCAATACATCGCTGATAATACCCAGGAGGTTCTCTGCGGCATTGCGAATGGCTGTGAGGTACTCATGTTGTTTGCGGCCGAGCCCTGATTCCAGCGCAAGTTTGGAGAAACCGACAATTGCGTTCATGGGGGTACGAATCTCATGACTCATATTTGCGAGAAACTCGCTTTTTGCCTGAGTCGCGGCTTCCGCGATGTGCATTTGCTTGTTGGCTTGTTCGCGATCAATGCGTCCGGAGATGTCGACCAGCGAGCCGTCGATGTAGTCGCCCTGTTCAGGGTCCTGGCTAAGTCGTGCGGTAAGCGCCATCCAGAAAGTGCGCCCGTCACGAGTTACTCCCTGAGCTTCGAAACCGTTCAGCAGGTGTTGTTCCTCCAGTTGCGAGATGAACTGGCCCGCCTGGCTCTTGTTCAGAAACACCCGGTCGATGAGATCGCGGTACTCGTCGAGCAGTTGGGTAACGCTTGCAAACCCGAGAATCGTTGCAAGCGTCGGGTTGGCGCTCAGTAGCACGCCTTGCGAGTCGATTCGAAACAGCCCTTCGATGGCGTTGTCGTACAACGCCCGATATTCGTCCTGGGTCGATTGCAGATCCGCATAGAGGCGGGCGTTTTCAATCGAGATCGCTGCCTGGGAGGCCAGCAAGGTCAGTACTTCGACCCGTTGTGCTGTGAACATGCCGGTGAGCCAGCGATGCTCCATATAGAGAATTCCGGTGATTTCATTGCGGTGGATGATCGGCAGACAAAGCACGCTCAACGGTTGCAGCCGTCGCACGTAGGGATCTTGAGTGAACACATCCTCTTGTGTTGCATCGGATAAAACGAGGGCTTCCCTGGTACGGCTGACAAACCGAATGATGCTTTCCGGTACGTCATCCGACGCTTCTAACGGGATGGGCGGGGTGACTCGGTGAGTTGGTCCGCCATCTACGGAAGCCACCGCTTCCAGGTACAGGCGTTGATCGTTTACGAGCAACATCATGGCCTTCTGAGCACCGGCGTGTTCCAGCGCCAGGCGCAGCAGTTTGGTGAGCACCTCCTCGAGCATGACTTCCCCGGAGATCGCCTGGGCGGCACGCAAGACGGTGGTTGTGTCGAGAATGCGTTGGTTGAACTCACTGCTTTCCAAACTTGCGCTATGTGACTGGAAATCGCGCACGGTTCGGTCTGCAAGATCGCCGACCCTCTAAGAG
>JACZXA010000149.1 GCA_022571865.1 Pseudomonadota bacterium | reverse complement strand
GACGTTTGCCTTCGAGCTTGCGCGGACGACCCGCGATGGGTTTTGTCTTAAGTGCATCGAGACCACCCTCGCGGTACTTGGCAATCCACTCGTAGATACAGGATCGATGAAAACCCAGCACTTGCGCGATAACTTCTGGGCTTTCGCCTGCTTCAATCTGTTGCACAACACGCATACGAATCTGCTCACGCGTCTTGTGGTCCAGGCGTCGCCCATCTAACTTTTTCATGGCCAACGAGTATACCCTATGTCGGGTGTGTTATGTACTCGTTAGTAACTGCTAACCACTGAGCTGCTAGCCTGGACTATTCATGAAGAAGCGTAGCGAGGTTGGAGTCGAGGGCAATTCGCTATGCGAATTGCCAGAGTAGTGAAAACACTAGGTAGCGCGGACCGAAGGGCGCGGGTCCCGTCACAAAAGGACGGGCGCGTGCTTGACAGCACGCGCAGTTTGCCTTGCAAACTGCCGAGCACCCGGAAGGAGCACGCCCTGCGTTTTTGCTGCTATCGGCGACCGCAGTAGTTTGTTCATGAATAATCCTTACCTAGGAGTCTGCGCGGTAGAAAATTCCGTCACGAGAAAGTACTGCGGCGAGGACAGTTTTTCGCTCTTTTGAGGCGCTGATTGGCGCTACGCAACGAAAAAGAGCGCAAATATGGATCGCTGTGGTGCTTTCGCAGTAGGAATCTTTCTACCGCGCAAACTCCCTCAACAAAGTATCAGGCGAGTCGCAGTACCGCGGTATCGGCATGGTTGGAGGCATCGATTCTCGCCTCGATGAACACAGTCACGATATCGGTATCCAACAAACCCTGGCGCGCCTCATCCTCAAGCACTTCGAGTGCAGCTTCCCGCGACATGGCACGTTTGTAGGGTCGATCCATCGCGGTAAGCGCGTCATAGATATCACATACGGTCATCACCCGGCTGGCCAGTGGAATCTCCTCGCCGGAAAGCCCCGCCGGATAACCGCTGCCATCAAGCTTTTCGTGATGAGCACCCGCTATCTCCGGGACCCGCGCCAACTCCGGAGGCCAGGGCAATACCGACAAAAACTCCCGGGTGTGAACCACATGGGCCTGAATCTCCAGGCGTTCCTCGGGGGTCAAACTGCCTTTGCGTACCGACAACGCCAGCATGTCCGGCTCGGTGATCAACCCATTGTCCGTTCCGTCGAATTCCTGATAGGCGTACTCACGAATCTCTTGCAGATGGCGGAAATCGCCTTCATCCAGCACGTTGGGTTCGTTAGCGTTCACTATCCGTTCATAGTAGTTGTTCAGCAACTCAAGCTCCGCTTGCAACGCACGGTTTACCCGCCCACGAGCAACTTCCAAGTCCGGAGCCCCGTGGTGAAACAGTTCGAGTTCCCGCTCGACGGCCCGCCTGCGCAGCCGTTCTTTCTGCAGCTCTACGCGATAGCGAATCAACTCGAGTCGATCCACAGGGAGTTTGTGCGACTTGACGAGAACGTTCTCGCGAACCGCAACTTTTCCGAAGTCATGCAGCAACGCCGCGTAGCGAACCTCTCTGATCTGGTCAGCGGAAAACTCGATGTGACGAAACCGATTCAAATCCGATCGAGGTAACGCTTGTAACAATCCAACGGTGGTCTCGGCGACGCGAAACGAATGTCCGCTGGTGCTTGGATCTCGTTGTTCAATGGTCTTGACCGATGCCTGTACGAAACTTTCAAATAGCTGATTGATGTCTCTGATCAGAGTGTTTTTTTGAATAGATACCGCGGCTTGACTTGCTACGGCCCGCAATAGCTCCGAGATCTCCGGTCCAAAGGGCACCGGCTGATTGGCTGTGGGTTCCAGACGATTGATGAACTGAAGAACACCTACAATCCGGTCGCGGTGATCACGCATGGGTAACACCAGCATCGAACGGGTTCGGTATCCCATCTGTTCATCGAACGACCGATTGAACCGATAGGGGACGCTTTCCGGTAGTTCATAGACATCGGGTATGTCGAGTTCCTGTCCGGAAACCGCCACATAACCGGCGACGGATTCCGGCGTAAGCGGCAAGCGCGATTCCACGAACGGCACATCCACCGAATCGTTCTGCGCAAGCTTGAACACCAATGATCGAACCCCGTCCACCTCTTCGGTCAGATAAAGCGATCCCGCATCACATCCAGCCAACCGGCGGGCTTCCTGAAGAATCGTTTCCAGAAGGTCGTCGAGCTCCATTCGGGTCGAAAGCGACACACCGATCTCGGACAATTGCCGCATCCGCTTCCTTCTGGCCCCAACCTCGCGGAAAAGCTCCAATACCTGCTGATGGCGCCGCCAATTTTCTTCACCGTGAGTGATGAGCTGGTTTAGTGCAGACTCGTTCGCATCCGGTTGAATGGTCAAGTCAGTGTTGAGATCGGGCAAGTGTCCGATAAAAAGCGCGTGCGGGAATCGCTTGCGCAGGCTCGGTGTCAGCGGCCTCGACATCAGGACAATGGCGGTGTCCTTATCCATCTCGGTACTTGCGTCATCGGTGGTGTTGATTTTTCGCAGTTGCCAACCCGCGGCACGAGCGACAGACGCCACCCGGGAAATCGTCTGGTCAGCTATGCATAGCGTAGGTCTGGCGGGGCGTGCATCCATTTGATGCGCTTTTCCTGAGCAAAATTCTTATGCATTATGCCGTGATAAGCACGGCCCTGATTAGACGTAGTTCACAAGTTTGTTCTGAAAATACCTCGATAAATCAAAGAGTTGGGTTAACCGACAAGCTACTCAGGCGTCGTTCAATGTCTGCGAGGCGATTATTGAGCTGTAATCGATAGGCATCGATTGCGGCCACCGCCTGTTCGTTGTCTTTAACCCGGTTGACCAGGCCTGCCTGCAGGCTGGCCATTGTCTGGCGGGAGCCATTGACCTTGTCCACGAGCTCACGCTGCGCCTTGATGACTTGCTGGAGTTGTGATTCGACACTCCTCAACTGGTCCATGATTGCCTGCTGCTGATCGAAGGCCACCTCGTGTCGGCCAACCGCAGCCTTGAGATCGCGATTGTTGGTTTCCAGCGTCTGAAGGGTGCTGCGCTGCTTCCCCAATGCCCTTTCGTTGTCCTTGATCCACTTCCGGTTGCGCTCGTTGGTAATCGCCCAGAGTTTGCGGATCTCGCTCTCCCAGAACCCCAACTGTTCTTTGGTATCCCGGCCAGATCCGGTCATCGCCGTTTCCGTTGCGACCAGGCGATCTTCGAGGCGTTGAATGCGCTCGGAAGCTTCCGCCGCCGCACGTTGTTCTTTCCCGAGCAACTGATGCTGATTGGCAATGAACCATCCGGCAATCACGAGCCCCGCCACGAGCAGCGCGAGTATCAGATTGACGCCGATCATCCTGCCACCCCCGGCGCTACCGCCGCGGCGCGTGCCCGCACCGCGCCGATACCCAGTGGCATCTTCCGGATTCGGAGAAATAGATGCCGGCGATGTGCGTGGACGTTCTGCCATATCGGTTCCTCAGGCCCTCCATCAAGCGCAAGCGAGATTATATGAACAAAAGAGCCTGCAATTGCAGGCTCTTTTGAACACGGACCCGTGACCTCGACCAGTCAAGGCACGGGCGTGCGCGTCGATCTTCGGCTCTACAACATATCGAGCACGGCCCACAATACGACCGTGAGCCCGAACCCGGATGTGATCACACCCCGCACTGTGGTCATCGGCCCCTGCTTCCCGAATATGCCATTCAGCTCGAGGGCTGCGACGACAACCAGGGAAACACCAAGTGCCATCATACTTGACTCACCCACCATCCCGTGTCCACCCGACAGGTGCATGGTAGAGCCCATCAGGAAGAGCATCGGTAGAGAGAATAAGGTATTGGTACGTGACGCAAGCAACGCCTTCGGCGCGGCAAGAGCGGCTTCGGGTCGCGCCTCACCCCCGGCCTTCACCTGTTCGTTGGAGGCTATGACGATTCGCTGATTCGGCCAGATGATGAGCCAGACGTTGAGAAACATCAGAGTACCCAATACCGCCCCGATGGTCAGATCCAGTGAGACGCTGGCGCCTTTGAAGCCGAGCATGATGCAACCGGTGAGGAACGTGAACATCGCCCCCCAGCGGAACCACCACAGCGCGCGTGGCACCAGCTTGGTAAACGCATCGATGCGGGCGTCTCCGTCCGCTTCTTTAAAATATTCCCCTTGCACGAAATTGAAATAGTAGAGCAAACCGATCCAGGTAATACCCGCCAGGTAGTGACCCCACCGCGCCAGATAGTCAATATATTGTTCCATTTGGAACTCCCCTCCCACTTTTTTAAGTTATCGTTCTATCTCACTCGGGAATATATCGAAACCCTTGCGATAAATCATCCGTGTTCCTGGCGGTCATGGATTCAGATGTGTTTCGAAAAGTTCCAGAATCCGCCGGTATTCGTCGAGCCAACTCGACGGTTCTCTGAAGCCATGGGGTTCTACGGGGTATGAGGCGAGCGCCCAGTTCTGCTTGCCAAGCTCGATGAGGCGTTGCGCTAGACGCACGAAGTCTTTGTAAAGTACGTTGTCGCCCAACATTCCATGAGCAATGAGCTGCGGTCGCTGCAACCCTTCAGCAAACTCGATCGGTGAACTCAATTGGTATGCCAGGGGATCTTCACCGCCGACCACAGGTATCGAAAAGAGCCATATCGCGACGCAACAGAGAGTTTTCGCGGCGTCGCAACCCAACCGATGTTTCACTTCGATCAGTACTCCGGTTACAAAAAAAGCCCCGCCAATAGGCGGGGCTTTTGAATCAACGGCAAAAACCGTTTGTTTGCCTGCATCATGCCAACCAGGTCGGGCATGCCAACAGGCAGGAGCTTACATCATGCCGCCCATGCCGCCCATGTCAGGCATGCCACCGCCGCCTGCTGGGCTGTCGTCCGGCGCTTCACTCACCATTGCTTCAGTGGTGATCATCAAGCCCGCAATAGAAGCTGCAGCTTGTAACGCGGTACGTACCACCTTGGCGGGATCAATGATGCCCATTTTGAACATGTCACCGTACTCGTGGGTCTGGGCGTTGTAGCCCTGGTTACCTTCCAGTCCGGAAACCTTATCGAGTACAACAGCACCTTCTTCACCAGCGTTGACGACGATCTGTCGCAGCGGAGTGGCCATGGCACGCTGTGCGATGGCGATTCCCACATTCTGATCTGGGTTGTCACCTTCGAGACCATCGAGTTGCGCCGCTGCTCTTACCAGTGCGACACCGCCCCCCGCAACCACGCCTTCTTCCACGGCTGCCCGAGTCGAATGGAACGCGTCTTCGACGCGCGCCTTCTTCTCTTTCATCTCTATTTCTGTCGCGGCACCAACCTTGATCACGGCAACACCACCGGCGAGCTTTGCCAGGCGTTCTTGCAGTTTTTCGCGATCGTAGTCGGAACTGGTGTCTTCGACTTCCGCGCGAATCTGCTTGATGCGACCTTCGATGTCACTCTTAGCACCCGCACCGTCGACAATCGTGGTGTTTTCTTTGGTCGCCGAGATTCGCTTCGCAGTGCCAAGATCGTCGAGCGTTGCACCTTCCAGCGTCAGCCCTACTTCCTCGGAGATCACCGTAGCACCGGTGAGAACGGCTATGTCCTGCAACATGGCCTTGCGGCGGTCACCAAAACCGGGCGCTTTGGCGGCCGACACCTTCACGATGCCGCGCATATTGTTGACCACGAGCGTGGCCAGAGCTTCGCCTTCGATGTCTTCCGCGATGACCATGAGTGGTTTGCCAGACTTGGCAACACTTTCCAACACGGGAAGCATGTCCCGGATGTTGGAGATTTTCTTATCACAAAGCAGGATATACGGCTCATCCAGTTCAGCAGCCATAGATTCCTGATTGTTGATGAAGTAGGGAGAAAGATAGCCGCGGTCGAATTGCATTCCTTCGACAACATCAAGCTCATTTTCGAGCCCGCTGCCTTCCTCGACCGTAATGACACCTTCTTTGCCAACTTTGTCCATCGCTTCAGCAATGATTTTACCGACCTCTTCGTCGCAGTTGGCAGAAATCGTGCCGACCTGTGCAATTGATTTGGAATCCTCACAGGGAGTGGACATCTCAGCGATTGCCTCTACCGCCTTGACTACCGCCTTGTCGATGCCCCGTTTTACATCCATCGGGTTCATACCGGCGGCCACGGACTTCAATCCTTCCGTCAAAATGGATTGAGCCAACACAGTCGCCGTGGTTGTGCCATCTCCGGCTTCGTCGGAGGTCTGGCTCGCGACTTCTTTAACCATCTGTGCGCCCATGTTCTCGAACTTGTCTTTGAGCTCGATCTCTTTGGCAACAGAAACCCCATCCTTGGTAACCGTCGGCGATCCAAAGGACTTGTCTAGTATCACGTTGCGTCCCTTGGGACCTAAGGTGACTTTCACTGCATTGGCAAGGATGTTGACCCCGTCCAACATGCGGCCGCGCGCAGCATCACCGAATTGTACGTCTTTAGCGCTCATCGCTTTTTCCTCTTCAATATCGCCAAGTTAGTCTTCCAACACACCAAAGATTTCGCTCTCGTTGAGGATGAGCAACTCGTCCCCATCTATCTTCACGGTGCTACCGCCATATTGGCCAAAAATGATCTTATCGCCGACTTTGACGTCCAGGGCACGCACTTCGCCGTTGTCCAGGATCTTGCCCGTACCGATCGCCAGTATTTCGCCTTGAGACGGTTTTTCCTGAGCCGAGTCGGGCAATACAATGCCCCCAGCGGTCAGAGTTTCTTCGTCCAACCGGCGCACGACGACACGATCGTGTAATGGTCGAATGTTCATCTACCTAATTCTCCCGAAGGTCCTAATTGAGGTCTTAGCACTCTCGTGAGGAGAGTGCTAGTCCAAGGGCCGCATATGATAGTGGCAGTTTCTTAAGATTCAAGGGGTATCCGCAGATTGATCAGGAGTTTTGTTCAGGTCCGCCGGTCGAGTCCGGGCGCCGATCGAATTCGCCCTCGATAATGGTGGGTCCGGCTCCAGCGCCCTGAGGTCCGATAATGGTAATCTTGGCAAGAAGCTTTCGCGCAATCAGAACCCGGCTGACCGGTAGCAGAAGGGCAAAACCTACGGCATCGGTGATGAAACCCGGGGTGAGCAGCAAAGCGCCTGCTATAGCGAGCAATATGCCTTCAGCCATCTCCTCGGCCGGAACTTCACCACGTTGCAGACGACCGAGTCCGCGGGTAAGCGTTGCCAGGCCCTGGTGCCGCAGTAGCGTTACCCCAACAACGGCGGTCAACATAACGAGCCCGATGGTCGCCAGGGTGCCAATGTAGCCACCGACCTCGATGAGCAGGTACATTTCGACAATGGGAGTCAGAAAAAAAATCAGTAACCAGGGCACCATCAACCGGCCGTTGAAAAGTAGGAACGCCCAATCTGGAGAGGAAGGCGATACAAGTCAACTTTCTCCTCAGGAGCGGATCTGGCAGGTGGTGGCTGCCATTCCCAAAGGTTCGGTTGCAACCTATGGGCAGGTAGCCAATCTTGCTGGAATGCCCAGCCATGCACGCCTGGTGGGCCGCACATTGAGTGAACTACCCAAAGACACCAAGCTGCCGTGGCATCGCGTGATCAACGCGAGTATGCGTATATCACTCAGATCCGGAAGCACTGGACACAACCTGCAGCGATCGCGCCTGGAAGGAGAAGGTGTGGAATTCATCGGTGAGCGCGTCGCTTCCGCGCATCGCTGGTAATGGGAAAAATGGGGTCAGAAAAATGGGGTCAGGGTAAAGGGTCAGAGTAATGAGAGTAATGGTATTGATCTGACCCGTTTTTTACTCTGACCCTTTACCCTGACCCCATTTTTGTTTTGACCCCGCAGACTCGTCAAACGGCGCAACCCAGATGAGCAGGATCATTCCAGGCACCGCAAATAAAGCGCATAGATAGAAAAACTCCGCCCAACCCACGATCTCGACAAGCCAGCCCGTTGCCGCAGCGGTGAGAGTGCGCGGCAGGGCCGTAATCGCGCTGAACAAGGCAAACTGGGTGGCAGCAAGTACGGGTGAAGTCTCGCGCGCGATAAACGCCACAAACGCCGCCGTGCCAAGCCCTACGCCCAGATACTCCGCCGCTATCACCGTCGCGAGCACCACGAGGTCGTCACCAACCTGAGCCAGATAGGCAAACCCCAAAATAGTAACCAGCTGAACGACCCCGAATAACCACAGCCCGCGGTTGATGCCGATCTTGACGATCAACAGTCCACCCAGCAGGCCACCGATAATCGCGGGCCAGAACCCGGCATTTTTCGCCACCAGGCCAATCTGCGTCATGGTGAACCCGAGGTCGAGGTAAAACGACGTGGCTAACGCTGTGGCCATGCTGTCACCAAATTTGTAGGCAAACAGAAAAACCAGAACCAGAACCGCGTGACCCCAACCACGGCGGGAAAAATACTCGCGAAACGGCTCGATGACCGCAGCCTTCAACGTCGCCGGAATCTCAGGCGCAAGGACTGCTTCTCGAATGACCAAGGTCGTGATGACGCCAACCATCATGAATGCCGCCATGATCCAGTAAACGACACTCCAGGGCAGGTAATCAGCGAGGATGAATCCCAGCGAACCAGGGATAAACCCGGCAATCCGATAAACCTGCACATGAATGGTGTTGCCCATGGCAAGCTCTTCCTCGGTGGGTAAGAGCTCACGCCGATAGGCGTCGATCACAATATCCTGACTTGCGCTGAAGAAAGCCACCATCAAGGCAATGGCGAACACCCACTCGATGTCCAGTACCGGATCGAAATATCCAAAAGCCGCAAATCCGAGTACCAGGGCCACCTGGGTCACCAGCATCCAGCCACGGCGACGGCCGAGAAACGGCAGCGGATAACGTTCGGCGAGCGGCGACCAGATAAACTTCCAGGTGTAGGGAAGCTGGGCAAGTGCAAAGAGTCCGATCTCGGTCAGTCCAACCCCTTCACCGCGCAACCAGGCCTGCACGAGCTGCAGGAGTACAAACAGCGGCAGTCCCGAGGCAAATCCCGTGAAAGCGCAGGTAATCATGCGCCGGTTCAGGACTTCACGAAAATTCATGAAAATCAGTCGCGAAAGTTGTCGAACTGAATCGGGATCCCCAGTCCACCCTCTTTGATCAGGGCCATGATCTTCTGCAGATCGTCGCGCTTTTTGCCGGTGACCCTGAGCTTCTCACCATTGATCTGCGACTGAACCTTGAGTTTCGAGCCCTTGACCAACTTCGTTATCTTCTTGGCAACATCTCTATCAATGCCTTGCAGGAGCGCATAGCGGCAGCGTTTCTGTTTACCCGCGCCCTCCACGTCGGAAGCTTTCAAACAGCCAACGTCGACACCCCGACGGGCCATTTTGTCACGCAGGATGTCCTCCATCTGTTTGAGCTGAAATTCTTCTAACGCAGCGACGAGTACGCCCGAATCGGTCAATTCGAAGCTGGCATCGACCCCGCGAAAGTCGAACCGGCTACCCAGCTCTCGCGTAGCCTGATCCACGGCGTTACGTAATTCCTGCATGTCAACTTCCGATACCACGTCAAACGACGGCATAAATTCCCCTTAGCCGGCTTTCAGCTGGCCTCAGTCTGCATTGAACAAAAACGTTACTAAACCCGATCATAGTGACTACGCGGTTCAACTATTGCCTAATGTACTATTGCCTAATGTACTATCGATCAGCTCCTGAAAACGCAAGACGATTCTTGACAAACCCAGAATCCTCGCATATCAAGGTCGGCTCGCCCCATATGCAGCCGCTAAATTACATGTCATATGAAGACATTCCAATCCTCGTCGTCGATGACGCTAAGTTTTCCAGCGCCATCATCGCAAAAGCCTTGCGCAGCGGTGGATTCACAAACGTCCGGTTTACCAACAATCCGCTGCAGGCGCTACGTTCGCTCGAAAAGAGACCGGCACAGATTCTCATAGCCGATTGGCTCATGCCCTCGATGGACGGACTCGAACTCACCCGTCGAACCAAAAAATTGGACGACGCGAGCGAACATTTCACCTACGTGATGTTGTTGACTGCGCGAGACGATTTCGACGCAATGAACCAGGCTTTCGACAAAGGCGTCGATGACTTCCTGAACAAAGCCAATTTGCGCGGGCAGTTGCTCCCCAGAGTCGTCGCGGCGCAGCGCATCGCTGAGCGCCAGAACGAACTGTTGCGCACCAATCGGCTGCTACGCAAGAAAATCCGTGATCTGCAGACTACCGACGTGGTTGATCCGGTCACAGGGCTCGGCAATCTGAAATTTACCTTGGACCGCTTATCGGATACCGCGAAGCAGGCAGAAACGCGTGGCGGCGCGGCCTGTCTGTTGTTAGTGGGCATCAACAATCTGGATATCATCGAAAGCCAATACGACCAACCGATCGTCGATGAACTGATGTCCGGTATCGGCGCTAAAGTTCGACAGCTGGTCAGGCCGCTGGACGTTGTGACTCGGCCGGAGGCAAACATGTTCGCCGTCATCACTCTGCAGACCGACATCGACAACTGCACATCCCAGAGTTTCCGGCGGATATTCGATAATCTATATATGCACTCGTTCAAAACCACCGAAGGCTATATTCCCGTGGTCGTGGGTGTGAGCATCAGCGCGGCCGATTCCGATACCGGGTTTCCTCACCCGAAGAACTTCATGCGTCACGCGTACGAAGGTCTTACCCGATCTTTCGACACGGGCATCATCACGGTTCAGACCTACGAACAAGACGCCGTGCACGACAACTCACCATGACAAACCGCATCAGCAGGGTTACCACCCGCACCGGTGACAGCGGAAGTACCCGCCTTGCCGACGGCACCCAGGTCGCGAAAACAGATTCCCGCATTGTCGCGTTAGGCACAGTGGATGAATTGAACAGTTTCCTGGGTTTACTGGTTACAGAACTCAACGATGCGTCAGGCCAGAAGCCGCTCTGTGTGCGCATACAGCAGGAACTCTTCGATCTCGGCGCAAATCTCGCGACCGTGGGAGCAACACCACTACCGGAAATGGATCATCTGGACAGCGCCGTGGCTGACATGAATGGAAAGCTGCCGCCACTAAAAGAATTTGTTCTACCCGGCGGTACCCGCGCCGCTGCCCTTGCCCACGTGTGCCGTACGATTTGCCGTCGCGCGGAAAGACTGCTGTGGGAGTTGAACGAACAACCCGCGGATGGCGCGCGTTACCTCAACCGGCTGAGCGACGTATTTTTCGTCATGGCCCGAACGTTGAACGCAGGTCACCATGAGCCGCAATGGCATGGCAGCCGCAAACCTCAAGACGGCGGCCAGGCCGACACCTAGCCTGGATTATTCATGAAGAAGCGTAGCGAGGTTGGGTCGAGGGCAATTCGCAAGCGAATTGCTAAGCAGTTTGCGAAGCAAACTGCCAGAGGGCAATTCGCAAGCGACTTGCTAAGCAGTTT
>JACZXA010000312.1 GCA_022571865.1 Pseudomonadota bacterium | reverse complement strand
TAAATGGGCTGGACGGCTCAGGATCCCGCTTGCGTGCTACAAGCGATCATAGTCAGTTTTACTGACTAACAAAGAAGTGGAAGCACTATTTAACGCCTTCGCGACAGTTTTTGTACCCACTGAGCGGTACAGAACAAAATCGTATAAGAATCGATTGGGATATTTGACTAGAATTTGCGCGTTTATGGATGGACACCAGGCTAGGAGTCTGCGCGGTAGAAAAGCTAAACGATCTGTTTTTTTACTTTTATTTACAAATAATATTGCCCGATATCGGGCATAATTATAGATTCTATTCAAGGTTTCTGGAATATTTGCCCATGAATGCGGATCTGGATGAGCTAGTGGACTATCTCAGCGTCAACTCATCGCTGACGTCTGTCGAGTCGAAGCGGGTCGTTGCGGAAGTGGTCGCCTTCTTCGCTGAAACGATCGAATTCTTCGTCAAACGCCGCCATCTCGAGTTCAAACAGATCGGCCATAAAAACGCGGCGATTTATGCGCTGATTCAAGGGGAACTGACGGGTCGATGCTTTGCTGCACCGGCCCTCAGTACCCGGCAGATCCGTCGCCTGATTTACGGCTGATGCTTACCGAATTGAGGGGTATATACGAATGTGTGGAATTGTTGCTTACGTTGGCAGGCAAAATGCCATGCCGATTCTCGTTGAAGGGTTACGCCGGCTGGAATATCGCGGCTACGACTCGGCCGGCATCGCCGTTCACCGAGCAGGTGGCCTTGCCGTTTTCAAGGCGAAAGGCAAGGTAAGAGAGATGGAGGCACGCCTTCCTGCGCGCCTCAAAGGAACTGTTGGAATCGGCCACACCCGGTGGGCAACCCACGGAGAGCCGAGCGACGAGAACGCTCACCCCCACACAGACAGCAGTGAGCGAATCGCGGTGGTACACAACGGAATCATTGAAAATGCAGGCGCACTACGTGCAAAACTCGAGGCAGATGGCACCGAGTTTACCTCGGAAACCGATACGGAGTTGCTCGCACACCTGATCGCCGCCGAGAAGGGAGATTCGCTGATCGACAACGTCCGTTCCGTTCTGCGTCGAGTATCGGGCGCGTATGGTGTTGCCGTGCTCGACGGCGATCATCCCGAGGAGATCGTGGTTGCGCGTAATGGCAGCCCGGTGGTCATCGGCATTGCCGACAAGGCGTTTTTCGCTGCATCCGATGTCGCAGCACTGGTTCGCCATACACAGCAAGTGGTGTATCTGGACGATGGAGAAATCGCCCGCTTGACCAAAGACGGGTATGAAGTCACTACGCTGGATGCCGTTCCCAGCGAAAAGACGCCATCCACCATCGAACTTGACGACATGGAATTCGACAAGGCTGATTTTGCGCATTTCATGCTCAAAGAAATCCACGAGCAGCCCGACGCCGTGGCTCGAACGTTGCGCGGACGATTGGAACCACGGTTTTCGACTGCTCGTCTCGGCGGGTTGAACATCGAAGCAAAAGACCTGCTTCGTTTCAAACGCATCAAGATGCTCGGCTGCGGCTCGGCCTACATTGCGGGTGTGTTGGGCGCAAAGATGATCGAACGACTGGCACGAATCCCTTGTGACGCCGAACCGGCCGCAGAGTTTCGTTATCGCAATCCGATCATTGAGCAAGACACGCTCTATTTTGCAGTAAGCCAATCCGGTGAGACGTTCGATACGCTTGCGGCGGTGGAGGAAGTGCAACGCAAGGGGGGCACCGTGCTCGGTATCATCAACAGCGTTGGGAGCACCATCGCGCGCACGTGTAAAGGAGGCGTATACCTGCATGCGGGTCCGGAGGTTGCGGTCGTATCCACCAAAACCTTCCTCTGCACGCTGACGGTGTTTGCCCTCATTGGGCTTTACCTCGGCCGCATGAAGGACGTTTCACCGGCCGAAGGCAAGCGCCTGTTGACCGCTCTCGAGGCACTCCCGGAACAGATGCAGCAGGTGCTCGATCGGGAAGACGAGTTCGCCGAGGTGGGTCGCAAGTATGCCCACTACGATCACGCGTATTTTATCGGGCGCAACGAAGGTTTTGCGGTGGCGATGGAAGGCGCGCTGAAACTGAAGGAAGTAAGCTACATCCATGCGGAAGCCTATCCGGCTTCAGAGCTGAAACACGGCCCATTGGCTTTGGTCACCGCACAGACGCCAACGATTGCCATCGTGCCCAACGATGATCTCGTCGAGAAGAACATGGCGACCATCGAGGAGATCAAAGCTCGGCAGGGTCCCGTGCTTGCCATTGCTCAGGGAGAGCTTCCCGTCGAGGTGGAAGACCTGATCGTCGTTCCAGAAACGCATGAGCTGCTAGCTCCGGTGCTGATGTTGCTCCCACTACAGCTCATTGCCTATCACGCAGCGCTGGCGCGCGAATGCGATGTGGATCAACCCAGGAATCTCGCCAAGAGCGTTACGGTAGAGTAGGGGGCTGACGCTTGTTACTCTTGTTATTAGCGATGCGGGTATAATCGAACGCCTCTAGAAGCCGGCACCAGCATCGATTCGCCCATGACGGTACGTACACGCATCGCGCCTTCCCCAACGGGGGATCCCCACGTGGGGACCGCCTATGTAGCGTTGTTCAACTGGGTTTTCGCCAAAAGTCAGGGTGGCGAGTTCATCTTGCGCATTGAAGACACAGATGTGGAGCGCAGCTCAATCGAGTCAGAGCAGGCGATTGTCCAGGCACTCGAATGGCTGGGCATTTCCTGGGATGAGGGACCCGATGTCGGGGGCGATTACGGGCCCTACCGGCAGAGTGAACGCAAAGAGATTTATCGCGAACACGTAGCCCGACTGCTCCACGATGGCAACGCTTTGTATTGTGTCTGCACACTCGACCGTCTCGATGAAGTGCGGTCTACGCAACGA
>JACZXA010000148.1 GCA_022571865.1 Pseudomonadota bacterium | reverse complement strand
CACCACCAAACGCCGCCGCACTCACCTGCGTCAATGCCGCCGTCAACGTCGTCTTGCCATGATCTACATGGCCAATCGTGCCCACATTGACGTGTGGCTTCGTGCGTTCAAATCTCTCTTTGGCCATCTCTCATCCCCTGTTCACCGTTATCTACGTTGCTACGCTGGTAACGGCCCTAATTCCGTTCCCACGCGACGGCTACCAATTGGTGCTCACAATCGGATTCGAACCGATGACCTCTTCCTTACCAAGGAAGTGCTCTACCATCTGAGCTATGTGAGCGTCGGGCCGTTATCGACCCTGCCGGGCCTCCTTGAGGCCCTTACCGAGTTTTACTCAGCTCCTTCGCAAAACTCTTCCTACAAATCTCTTCACCAAGCCGCTGAAGGCTATTTACCACACCGCTGAAGGCTTCTGGAGCGGGTAGCGGGGATCGAACCCGCGTCATCAGCTTGGAAGGCTGAGGTTCTACCGCTGAACTATACCCGCCTGCCGAAAACCAATTCTCCACCTTTAGCCACCTGTCCACTCGTTCCTTGTAAGCACTCCACTGTTTCTGGTGGAGGGGGAAGGATTTGAACCTTCGAAGGCTAAGCCGTCAGATTTACAGTCTGATCCCTTTGACCACTCGGGAACCCCTCCAAGTCAAACACGTTGCACGCCTCTCAAAGACACGAACACGCCCGTGCGTTTTCAACAATCTCGTCGTCAACACATTAGCGTCCAAAATTCTTTGTAAATACAAACACTTATCGTTGCAGCAGTGCTAACTCCTTCTCGTAGTAAAGCCTTGCAGCTGCAACCTGGTGCCGCCACAAGGAGTCGAACCCTGGACCTTCTCATTACAAGTGAGCTGCTCTACCAGCTGAGCTATGGCGGCCAAAATGGGAGCCGGATTCTATAGAAACTGATGGATGGGTGCAATCTCGTTGCAAGCCTCATTTGGTGCAATGACGGGCACGAAGTCGGCCGGGGCGTTCAACAGTAAATAATATACCGGGCGCGAGTGCTGTAACTCTTCAATTGCCACTTCATAGCCGAGCTCGGCGACCTTTTCCTGCTGCCTTCTGGCTCTGGTTTTCTGGCTGAACACGCCAACGGACAGCGTATCGCTAAACCGACCCTGCACGATGAAGTGACTTTCGATCTCCTGGCTTCGCAACTCTTCCAACAGGCGCCGCGCACCTTCCGGTGTGGCCATCGGTCCTATGTACACGAGATAATCGGGTGCACTGTGAACTTTCAACTCAAAAACTTCCGTTTCCACACCCTCGACGATTACCTTCTGCTCCAGCGCTTGAACCTGGTTTATCTCGCTGTACGGTCCCCATGCATGACAGACTCTGGGGCTTGTCCGCTTGTCTTCCAGCGCTATAGGAGCATCAGCCAACAACTTCAGCGATGGTTCGAATACGACAAGGGAGTCGAGCGGGCCAAGAGATTCCTGCGCGCCGAGCGGCCAGAACCAAAGTACGCAATTAGCGAAAATCAGCGCGTTGAGCCATATTTTTCCGTTTCGAGCACGTATGGCATTGCTCTTTTCAGCTGGGAAGCCACGCAATCGTCAATTCCTCTAAGAGCCAACGTCAGTGTCGCCAAAAGGAATTGGCAACCAAGTTTCAAGGTAACGACTCTAACTCGCTGGTCGCACCGGTAGTCTAGATGAGTGAGCAAAGGAAGTCAGTTCGCTTCACGCAACGACACATCACCGCTGACAAACGAGCGTCTACCGGTACCAGTTTCCAAAATAAGGGCACCCGTTTCACTCACCCCGACCACCACGCCAATGACTTCGTCGTGCCCCGACACAATACGACAGGGCCGACCCTGAAAGGCATGGTGCGCCTCGTACGCCTCGCGCATAGGGGCAAAACCACCGCGTTCGAATTGCCTGACATAGTCGACAATACTCGACGCCAGCTTTCCTGCAAGCACGTTGCGGGACACCCGGTAGCCATGGCTCGACAGATCCGCAACAACCTGATCAACCTCGCCGCGGACCACTTCCGACAATTCGAGATTCAGCCCAATACCTATGACGACCTGAACTTTGGCGGCTGAGACCAACTCGAGAAGGATTCCACCGAGTTTCCCTCCCGCAAGGAGCAGGTCGTTGGGCCATTTCAACTGAACGTTTCGAACACCCATCGAGTCGAGACAGTCAACGGCAGCCAGCCCTACCGCCAGGCTCAACCCACCCAACGTTGCTGGACTGGCACCCACCGTAATGCCGAGGCTCATCGCCAGATTCTGGGCAAACGGGCTCATCCAACGGCGTCCGCGGCGGCCCCGACCTTGTATCTGCAAGTCGGCCAAGCAGATCCAGCCGTCGACCGAACCCTGTTGTGCCCGGTCCATGAGGTATGCATTTGTCGAGCCCAACGCCCTGTACACGTCGAGCTGTTGCAGCCAATCTGCGACAGTTGCGGAAAGATTCGCCTGCACCGCGCTCGCCTCCAGCACCTCGAGGTCTGCACCGAGCACAATGGAACCATCGACACATCTCAACCCATATTGCTCATGAGAACCCGCATCCTGCGGCCACAGGCTCACAGGTAGATGCCGATGTTCGATGAGCTGCTCCAGGAATTCGGCAATCTGTTGGGTGAGATCAGACATCAGTTTCCGCCGGTGGTGTTCCAACAACCGACCGATTCGAGTTGTCGGAGCACCAGTCTACCGGTTGCAACCCAGGCGAATCCAGGCTTGAAGGAAACCTGAGGACAGGGCTTAATTTCCCAATGCGAACCACCCGATCACCTGTCTGAACCCACGCCCATAAATGCCGCACCCTATGAAACCCGAGCATATGAGCCCCGAAACGTTCGAGCGGTTATGTCTCGACGGTACGATCATAGAAACCAAAGGGCTGCGCCCGGCCGTGATCGAGCACGTGCAAAGTGACGGTCGCTCAATCATGACAAAATTCTGGTATACCCGTTCGGCGCTTTCCAGTGACCGCGTTCGACCCTATGCGTGGCGTTTTATCGCGGCGTCCAAAGAGCTCGAACGGCGCGGGATCAGAGCCCCTCAGGTCTTCAGTTGCGGCGTTTTAGTCGCGCAACCGAAGACGCGATGGGTAAGGTACGAGAAACTGTCTGGCACACCACTACGAGTTATTTCCCAGCGCGACCCTCACGAGGTCGACAGCTACCGGCTGGC
The DNA here is from genome assembly GCA_022571865.1 of Pseudomonadota bacterium. Lineage (GTDB taxonomy): Bacteria > Pseudomonadota > Gammaproteobacteria > Pseudomonadales > Azotimanducaceae > SMWK01. The sequence goes on along the minus strand of JACZXA010000148.1, from coordinate 8,387 downwards.
TCGTTTCATCCAAACGCTTCACGACACCGGCATTTATTTCCGAGCCCTGAACCTCGGGAACATACTCATTTGTGACGATAATGGTTATGGTTTGATAGATGTTGCCGATATGCGTTTTTCCGCCTCGTTGTCGAGGCGTTTGCGAATCCGCAATCTGGGTAGCTTCTGTGCCCAACCGGGAGACTCCGCCTACCTCCATGACGGCCCGGCGCACGCGATCGTAACCGCCTATTGCGAAGCCGTAGGACTCGACGCCTTCGAGGTCCTCGCACAAGTAGACCGAAACGTGCAGCGCCGACGCAATAAAATGACTCGAATCCGACGCAGACGCGGACTCCCCGCGCTAAAAATTGGTGAGTATCCAAGTGATCAAGAACGCAACGCTTAAGAGGCATTACCCTGTGTCGGCTTTGTACTATTAGCACCCGAAAGGTAAGATCCAGATGAACTGCACCTTATGTAATGGCTCGTCGGCAACAACATTTGCCGAGAAGTTTTCGATGTCCTACCTGAAATGCGTCCAATGCGGTTTTGTGTATGCAGACACAACATCCATGGATTACGAAACCTACAACGCCGACAACAACGAAACCCTTTTTGAGACTCATCTGAAAAAACACTCGGCAGTTCGATTCCAACGCGCATACGCCAGAATGCTGAATAAATTCGAACCCTACCGACAGCTTGGCAACCTGCTCGAGATTGGTTGCAGTACCGGCGCCTTCCTCGCCAAGGCCCAAGAGTCAGGATGGACGGCAACGGGCGTCGAACCCGTACGCAGTTCAGCAAAACACGGTATCGAAGCGTTCGGATTGGACATTCGCATCGGTACGCTCGAGGATGCCAAGCTCCCTGACAACAGCTTCGACGTGGCTTATTCCAACGCTGTCTTAGAGCACCTACCAGATCCGCTCGCCGTCATGCGCGAGGCGTTTCGAGTGCTGCGCCCGGGTGGAGTGCTTTATGCGGATACGGTCAACGTCGAATCCTATACCTGGCGAAATCTCGGCACAGACTGGAAGCTGGTCGATCCCCGCATGCACCTGTGTCTATTCACCCCCGCCACGTTAACCGCTTTATGCGAACACGCCGGATTCGACGAGCTGCAACTGTCTTCCCACGGAGTCCGTTTTCGACCCAACCACGCCCCGAAACTCACCGGACTTCGCCGCCTCGCCGACGAACTCCGTAAAGCCCCCTACAGCTTCGCCGCACGAAGAAATCTCCAGGGAGACAGCATCGCGGTCCTCGCGCGTAAGCCTTGAGGATCTGATCACATCGATCTGACTCACCGGGGGTTGCGCCTGGTGGTGCTAAAGTCCCGCTTCGTGCAGAGCCGCGTCCAGTTCTTCGAGGTAGTCGGCAAAACCTCGATCGAATGCCAGACGCCAGTTCGCATCGCTTGCAACCTGGCCGTGATTAATGCCATAACCTTCAATGTCGAGCTTTTGATCACCGCTTGATGTGGAGATGTCGAGTGTCGTGCCGATTTGAGTCTCAAAACTCACCACCCACATCCCCGGAGTAAACCACCCCCAGAAACGATTGACTGAAACATCGATCTTGACCGTCGCATCCTCTTTGTCGGTCAGAATGTAACCACGGCTTCGCAGACCTTCGCTCACAAATCGCGGGTTTCTCGAGCGACGGTGCTTCCCGCAGGTAACGCAACATCACCCATGGCTTTGCCATAACCGTTGCGCTGTCGACCGATCAACGTTGCCAGAGTGGCTGCCGGGGTCTCGCTGAGGGTCCCAGTAACAGACGGCGTAGATGGCTTACGAGGTTTCTGTTCGAAAGTACGGTTGTCGACAATTTCGCCAATATAAACTCCACCCATGGCTTTCGCGCTATCAGGGTAATCGGGTGGAGCAAGATCAACTATCCGGGTACCGGTAACGCAACCACTCAACAAAGCAACCAGTGTAAAAAAACAAAGAGTTCCAACGCGATTCACGAGAAAGTCCTCCATACAGGTCTCTCAACTCGACCTTCCAGCATTAGACTCACTCGAACTTCTCTAAACAAGACCGGCAACATAGCACTCGCAGCAAACAACTCTAGAATCATGCGCCCTCGCCATGCCGGGGTCGGATTCCTTAATACATCCCTGACGATGTCCTACTCTCACATGGGGGTCCATGACGGTTGCGGCACAGCCGCAAGACGGCGCATCGCGCCGGCAGGCTTGGACGGGCGCGCAAGGACGCGCGCCCCGGGGTCCAATCAGTCCAACCCCGTCGCGCCAGGGACGGCATCATCAACCTACCAAGCCGTAGGGGAGTCCCCCTGTGAGTGAACCCAATAAAAAACCCCGATCCATTACGAATCGGGGTTCCTTAATACATGCCTGACGATGTCCTACTCTCACATGGGGAGACCCCACACTACCATCGGCGCTGAGCCGTTTCACTACTGAGTTCGGTATGGGATCAGGTGGTTCCAACTCGCTAATGTCGTCAGACAAACTGGCTCTCGCTTCCGGTGGATCAACCACCTCGCGAAAATTCATTTGCCCTCCACGTTAAACAACGCTCCAACGTGGCGGAAATAACAATCAAAGATATGTAGTTAATCAATCCAGTTTGGAATCTCAAACTGTTTGCGTCTTCTTGGTTTCTCGTAATCTTTCTTTTTAGCAATGCTTTACCAATCCCAGGTGCAACAACTTCATGCACGTTCGGTTATATGGTCAAGCCGCACGGGCAATTAGTACGGGTTAGCTCAACGCCTCACAGCGCTTACACATCCCGCCTATCAACCTCGTAGTCTACGAGGGCCCTTCAGAAATCCGAAGATTTAGTGAGATCTCATCTCGAGGGAGGCTTCCCGCTTAGATGCTTTCAGCGGTTATCCCGTCCGAACATAGCTACCCGGCAATGCCACTGGCGTGACAACCGGAACACCAGAGGTTCGTCCACTCCGGTCCTCTCGTACTAGGAGCAGCTCCTCTCAAATCTCAAACGCCCACGGCAGATAGGGACCGAACTGTCTCACGACGTTCTAAACCCAGCTCGCGTACCACTTTAAATGGCGAACAGCCATACCCTTGGGACCGGCTTCGGCCCCAGGATGTGATGAGCCGACATCGAGGTGCCAAACACCCCCGTCGATGTGAACTCTTGGGGGGTATTAGCCTGTTATCCCCGGCGTACCTTTTATCCGTTGAGCGATGGCCCTTCCATACAGAACCACCGGATCACTAAGACCGACTTTCGTCCCTGCTCGACTTGTCAGTCTCGCAGTCAAGCACACTTTTGCCTTTATACGCATCGCATGATTTCCGACCATGCTGAGTGTACCTTCGTACTCCTCCGTTACTCTTTGGGAGGAGACCGCCCCAGTCAAACTACCCACCACACACTGTCCTCGACCCGGATAACGGGTCTGAGTTAGAACCCCAACGTAATCAGGGTGGTATTTCAAGGTTGACTCCACGAAGGCTAGCGCCTCCGCTTCAAAGTCTCCCACCTATCCTACACAAATTAGGTCAAAGTCCAGTGTGAAGCTGTAGTAAAGGTGCACGGGGTCTTTCCGTCTAGCCGCGGGTACACGGCATCTTAACCGCGATTTCAATTTCACTGAGTCTCGGGTGGAGACAGTGTGGCCATCGTTACGCCATTCGTGCAGGTCGGAACTTCGCGTTACCCCTATTTTTCAATAGGGCGCAGACTATACCTTCAACTCGTCAAGTTCTCTTAGGAGATCCTTCTTTTTATGTCGACGTTTACCGGATGGATTCATCTCATATGCCATCTCGATAATCTCTCGCAAGACGTCTCTATTTAAATGCTGGTTTGCATTCGCCTTTCGACAAACGTCTGCAAAGATAAGGAAATCTTTGCTCTTACTCCCAACCAATGGATATCGCTCAAAATGAGGAACGATTCGCCTTGTCAAATCCGAAATCGATCTCGATTCGTACTTGTACGTTCGATCTGATTTCGAATATCGAATCGCTCCGCATCCAAAAAAAGCGTGAATCTGTTTCAACAGATCCAGATCTCTCCGGTTGAGAGAAATTGAAAAAGAAGGGCGTGTTTCAATGCCAACCTTCAGCTTCTTTCGAAAACTGAAGGAGACCGAGAAACATCCTTCGCCATCTACAAGCCCACTAACAAACCATGGGTTCATTTCTGGACCTTTCTCCATAAGAACTATCTTCCTATTATTACTTGTCATTACTTCGTTACTAGTAATCATAGGGACGAGTGACCGGCGTATTGCGCAACTCTCTCATACCCACTACAGATATTGACAGAAATTGCGCCTCACCTTTCGGATCAGTCGTTACGGGGTCAATGCGCGTTGCCTGCTACGCAGTCAACGCGGACGACTTCCCTCGGGATTGCCCTTTGCTTTGCACACTTGTTCTCTTTCAAGACAAGAAGCAGGAGGGTTTCCCCGATATGAGCCGGTTTACATCGCATTCTCACGAACGCGCGGGGCAATATTACTTACCCGACAAGGAATTTCGCTACCTTAGGACCGTTATAGTTACGGCCGCCGTTTACTGGGGCTTCGATCATGAGCTTCGGACCTCTTCGAAAAGAGGAGCTAACCCAATCAATTAACCTTCCAGCACCGGGCAGGCGTCACACCCTATACGTCCTCTTACGAGTTTGCAGAGTGCTGTGTTTTTAATAAACAGTCGCAGCCACCTGGTATCTTCGACCGCTGACAGCTTACGGAGCAAGTCCGATCACCATCGGCGGCGCACCTTCTCCCGAAGTTACGGTGCCATTTTGCCTAGTTCCTTCACCCGAGTTCTCTCAAGCGCCTTGGTATTCTCTACCTGACCACCTGTGTCGGTTTGGGGTACGGTCGCCCGCAGCCTGAAGCTTAGAGGTTTTTCTTGGAAGCATGGCATCAACCACTTCCCGCTCGTATAAGAGCGGTTCGTCATAACACCTTGGCCTTCTCACTGAAGAGGGAATCCCGGATTTACCTAAGATCCCAGCCTACGTGCTTAAACCTGGACAACCATCGCCAGGCCAGCCTAGCCTTCTCCGTCACCCCATCGCAGCTACGATCGGTGCAGGAATATTAACCTGCTTCCCATCGACTACGCCTTTCGGCCTCGCCTTAGGGGCCGACTCACCCTGCGCCGATGAGCGTTGCGCAGGAACCCTTGGTCTTTCGGCGAGGAGGATTTTCACCCCCTTTATCGTTACTCATGTCAGCATTCGCACTTCTGATACCTCCAGCCCACCTTACGGTGAACCTTCACAGGCGTACAGAACGCTCCCCTACCATGCATACGGCGAACCGTGTGCATCCGCAGCTTCGGTGAACAGTTTGAGCCCCGTTACATCTTCCGCGCAGGCCGACTCGACCAGTGAGCTATTACGCTTTCTTTAAAGGGTGGCTGCTTCTAAGCCAACCTCCTGGCTGTCTGGGCCTTCCTACATCGTTTCCCACTTAACTGATACTTAGGGACCTTAGCTGGCGGTCTGGGTTGTTTCCCTCTCGACGACGGACGTTAGCACCCGCCGTCTGTCTCCCTCGATTGCACTCATCGGTATTCGGAGTTTGCATGGGGTTGGTAAGTCTATACGACCCCCTAGCCCAAACAGTGCTCTACCCCCGATGGTGATACGAGAGGCACTACCTAAATAGTTTTCGGGGAGAACCAGCTATCTCCGGGCTTGATTAGCCTTTCACTCCTAGCCACAGGTCATCCCCTAATTTTTCAACATTAGTGGGTTCGGTCCTCCAGTTGATGTTACTCAACCTTCAACCTGCCCATGGCTAGATCGCCCGGTTTCGGGTCTACTCCTACAGACTCCTCATCCGAAGATGAGAGTTCGCCCTATTAAGACTCGGTTTCCCTACGGCTCCCCTATACGGTTAACCTTGCCGGTAAAAATAACTCGCTGACCCATTATACAAAAGGTACGCAGTCACCGGTTGTCGCAAGCGACAACTGGCTCCCACTGCTTGTATGCATCTGGTTTCAGGTTCTATTTCACTCCCCTCACAGGGGTTCTTTTCGCCTTTCCCTCACGGTACTGGTTCACTATCGGTCAGCTGAGAGTATTTAGCCTTGGAGGATGGTCCCCCCTCGTCCTCCGAAGAGGACTGTTCAGACAGGGTTCCACGTGTCCCGTCCTACTCGATTTCACTTCACAGTCGTTTTCGTATACGGGACTATCACCCACTACGGTGTGCCTTTCCAGACACTTCTACTAACGGTCCGTGATGCTTAAGGGCTAATCCCCGTTCGCTCGTCGCTACTTAGGGAATCTCGGTTGATTTCTTTTCCTCTGGGTACTTAGATATTTCAGTTCCCCAGGTTCGCTTCCATACCCTATGTATTCAGATATGGATACCGCTCATCTAAAAGAAGAGCAGTGGGTTTCCCCATTCGGAAATCCCCGGATCAAAGTCTGTTTGCCGACTCCCCGAGGCTTATCGCAGGCTACAACGTCCTTCATCGCCTTCAGCTGCCTAGGCATCCACCAGATGCACTTAAATGCTTGACCATATAACCCAACGTACTTTCACGTTTCGCGTCCTTTTGTACTCGCGAAACACATCCGTTGGATTGGTAACATTGCCTATTTGTCTCTTCTCACGAGAATCAAAGTTCGATTCTTGTGAGTTCAACTTATTGTGTTCGCTACCCAAACTTCAGGTAGCCCATACAACAAGTTGCCAAGACGCATTCTTGATTAAACTCGCTAACTAGCCGGCTAGGGCCAGTTAGCATACCCGCGTTGTTAAAACTGAAAACTTGCTCATTCTTCACATACAAGAAAAACGAATAGTTTTTCAGCATAACAATGCGGCTACATATCTCTGAATTGTTAAAGAGCGGGCATTTCGTTTCGCTTCCAACCTTTTAACCTTCTAACAAGGAGAAGGAACAGAAGATGAAACAAAAGCCAACATCTGATCGGCACTATTTTTGGTGCCATCAGATGTTGGCTTACTTCTCTCGCTTTTTATCCGAATGAGGAACTGGTGGAGCCGAGGAGGATCGAACTCCTGACCCCCTGCGTGCAAGGCAGGTGCTCTCCCAGCTGAGCTACGGCCCCTTTTCTTTTGAACTGGCCAAACAAGAGAGCGAACGCAGGCCGCCTGGTGGGCCTGGGTGGATTTGAACCACCGACCTCGCCCTTATCAGGGGCGCGCTCTAACCAACTGAGCTACAGGCCCCTATTCGGATGTATAAAATACTGACAAACCATTCGTGTGGGTGGCCGCCTCGAGGACGACTCCGATAACGTTGCAAGCATAAGCTCGCTAGCTATCGCCTTGTTCTTCATGTCTCTCATATTTCATAGAAAGACTTGGTTCATTGTGAGCTTGGGTCGGTATTACAAATGGTAAACCCATCTGCTGCGACCATCGTAGTTAAGGAGGTGATCCAGCCGCAGGTTCCCCTACGGCTACCTTGTTACGACTTCGTCCCAGTCATGAACCACACCGTGGTAACCGTTCTCCCGAAGGTTAAACTAGCTACTTCTGGTGCAATCCATTCCCATGACGTGACGGGCGGTGTGTACAAGGCCCGGGAACGTATTCACCGCGACATTCTGATTCGCGATTACTAGCGATTCCGACTTCATGGAGTCGAGTTGCAGACTCCAATCCGGACTACGAGAGGTTTTTTGGGATTCGCTTGCCTTTGCAGGTTTGCAGCCCTTTGTACCTCCCATTGTAGCACGTTTGTAGCCCACCCCGTGAGGGCCATGATGACTTGACGTCGTCCCCACCTTCCTCCGGTTTGTCACCGGCAGTCTCCTTAGAGTTCCCGGCATTACCCGCTGGCAAATAAGGACAAGGGTTGCGCTCGTTACGGGACTTAACCCAACATCTCACGACACGAGCTGACGACAGCCATGCAGCACCTGTCACTCGGTTCCCGAAGGCACCAAGATATCTCTATCAAGTTCCGAGGATGTCAAGGGGTGGTAAGGTTCTTCGCGTTGCATCGAATTAAACAACATGCTCCACCGCTTGTGCGGGCCCCCGTCAATTCATTTGAGTTTTAGCCTTGCGGCCGTACTCCCCAGGCGGAGAACTTATCGCGTTAGCTGCGCCACTAAAACCTCAAGGGTCCCAACGGCTAGTTCTCATCGTTTACGGCGTGGACTACCAGGGTATCTAATCCTGTTTGCTCCCCACGCTTTCGCACCTCAGCGTCAGTATTGGTCCAGGAGGCCGCCTTCGCCACCGGTATTCCTTCCTATATCTACGCATTTCACCGCTACACAGGAAATTCTACCTCCCTCTACCATACTCTAGTCCGGCAGTTTGGAATGCAATTCCCAGGTTAAGCCCGGGGCTTTCACATCCCACTTACCGAACCGCCTACGCGCGCTTTACGCCCAGTAATTCCGATTAACGTTCGGACCCTCCGTATTACCGCGGCTGCTGGC
>JACZXA010000147.1 GCA_022571865.1 Pseudomonadota bacterium | reverse complement strand
AAGTCATCGAAGGTCCGCTCATGGATGGCATGAACGTGGTGGGTGATCTTTTCGGCGCGGGGAAAATGTTTCTGCCACAGGTGGTCAAAAGCGCGCGGGTGATGAAACAGGCGGTATCGCACCTGGAGCCCTTCATCGAAGCGGAAAAAGGTCCGGGGCGGGAGTTCAAAGCCAAGATCGTGATGGCGACCGTCAAAGGCGACGTCCACGATATCGGCAAAAATATCGTCGGGGTGGTTCTGCAATGTAACAACTTCGAGGTGGTCGACCTCGGCGTGATGGTGCCAAGTGACAAGATTCTCGCCGCAGCACGCGATCTCAATGCAGATATGATCGGACTGTCCGGACTGATCACCCCGTCGCTGGACGAAATGGTTCATGTGGCCGGCGAGATGCAACGCCAGGGTTTCGACATGCCCCTACTGATCGGTGGTGCCACAACGTCCAAGGCGCACACGGCGGTGAAAATCGAACCGACCTACCAGCAAGGTCCCACGTTATATGTCACCGATGCTTCACGGAGCGTGAGTGTCGTCACGCAGCTCATCTCTGAGGAACATCGTCCGAATCTTGTCGAAGCAACGCGGAGCGAATACGGAGCCGTTCGTGAGCGGGTGGCGCAGCGCGCCGAGAAGCGCGAGTTCCTGACCATTGAGGTCGCCCGGTCGAACAAGGTCGAGATACGCTGGGCAGGCTATCAACCCCCCGTGCCCGAAAGTCTCGGTGTGCAGGTGATCGGCAGACTTCCCCTGGAAACGCTGGTTCCGTACATCGACTGGTCACCGTTTTTCAGAACCTGGGAGCTGGCCGGGAAATATCCGCAGATCCTCGATGATTCGGTGGTCGGAGAAAGCGCGAGATCATTGTTCGCCGATGCCAAGGAGATGCTCGAAATGCTGGTTTCCGAGCGGCGACTCGAGGCCCATGGGGTATTCGGCTTCTGGCCTTGCAACCGCGAAGGCGACGATGATCTGGTGTTGTACGCGGACGAAAATCGCGAGCAATCGATTGCCCGGTTGTATCATCTGCGTCAACAGACACCCAAACCCGAAGGCAAATACAACTTCTGTCTGGCTGACTTCATCGCCCCCGTCGGCAGCGCGGATTATCTGGGTGGGTTCGCCGTCACCGCAGGGGTTGGCATTGAGTCGATCCTCGCGGATTTCCAGGATGACGATTATTCGATCATCATGGTCAAAGCCCTCGCGGACAGATTGGCCGAAGCGTTTGCAGAATATCTGCATCGCGAAGTCCGCCGCAAACACTGGGGTTATGCCGCACAGGAATCGTTGGCAACCGAAGCGTTGATACGCGAAGACTATCGCGGCATCCGCCCGGCACCCGGTTACCCCGCGTGTCCCGATCACAGCGAGAAGCTGACGCTGTTCCGCCTGCTCGACGTTGAGCGCCGCGCCCATATCGAGTTGACCGAACAATTTGCGATGCTGCCTGCCGCGGCAGTTTCGGGATGGTATTTCTCCCATCCGGACGCCCGCTACTTCGGAGTTGGAAAGATCGACTGGGATCAGCTGGAGGATTACGCCATTCGTAAAGAGGTGTCGATCTCAGTTGCCCAGCAGTGGGTGCGCCCCAACCTCTGATTCCTCCGCTTACCGTAAGGAGGCTAGAACGTCCATCCCGAGGCAAAATGAATGGCCGCCATGACCAGGCAGCCGAAAATGACCATTATCCCGATGAGGTCTGCCTTCCGGTCGCCGGCTTTCTGGTCTTCAATTTCCTTGCTGTCCACGGGTGACCTCCTCGAGGTTGGATGACTAGGAGTCTGCGCGGTAGAAAATTCCGTCGCGAGAAAGTACCACGGAGAGGACAGTTTTTCGCTCTTTTGAGGCGCTTGAGTGGCGCTACGCAACGAAAAAGAACGGAAAAATGGACCGCGGTGGTGCTTGCGTAGTAGGAATCTTTGCTACCGCGCAGACGCCTATGTTCTAACTATAGCTGCAAGCGTTCTTTTAACCGAACTCCGGCCGATGCTAGGGTTCCGTAGATTACGCCTGGGTTCCGGCCGCGATGTATCGATACGATTCTTTCGATCAGAAATTTGTCGACGAACGCGTCGTGCACTATCGAGCGCAGACCGAACGATATCTGGCGGGCGAGTTGCCCGAAGACGAATTTCTCCAGCTGCGACTGCGAAACGGTTTGTACATTCAGCGCCTGGCACCGATGCTCCGCGTTGCCGTTCCGTACGGCATCCTGGATAGCCGCCAATTACGAACCCTCGCACACATCGCCCGTCATTACGATCGTGGGTACGGGCACCTGAGCACCCGCCAGAACGTCCAGTTCAACTGGCCCGAACTTGCCGAGGTGCCGGACATCCTGCAGGATCTCGCCGAAGTACAGATGCATGCCATCCAGACCAGTGGCAGCTGTATCCGCAATATCACCACGGACCAGTTTGCCGGGGTTAGTGAGGACGAATCCGTCGACCCGCGTCCTTATTGCGAGCTCATCCGTCAGTGGTCCACCTCCCACCCCGAGTTCGATTGGCTCCCCCGGAAATTCAAGATTGCGGTGACCGGCGCCAGCGTCGACCGGGCCGCGGTGGACGTCCACGACATCGGCCTGGTGGTTTTTCGCACGGACAGTGATGAGATTCAGTTCGACGTAAAAGTGGGTGGCGGGCTCGGTCGGACGCCGGTCATCGGTCAGATGATTCGCCGCGGATTACCCGTACGACATCTGTTGACCTACCTCGAAGCCATCCTGCGGGTCTACAACCGGTATGGCCGCCGGGACAACAAGTACAAAGCGCGGATCAAGATATTGGTACGCGCAATGACGGCCGACGGCTTCCGGGACAAGGTCGACGCGGAATGGGCACATCTCGAGGGTTCCCCGAGTACGTTGACGGATGAGGACCTCGCTCGCATGCAGGCCCACTTCCAACCTTATCCATACGACTCACAACCCGCCAGCATCGATACCCTGGGATCACAACGTCTGGAAGAATGCGCGTTCGATGCCTGGGTGCGACACAACGTCGCCCCGCACAAGCAACCCGGTTATGCCATCGTCACCTTGTCGACCAAACTTACCGGTGTTCCCCCGGGCGATGTCTCCGACGTGCAGATGGATCTGGTCGCCGACTGGGCCGACCGTTACGGGTTCGGCGAAATCCGCATCAGCCACGAGCAGAACTTCGTGCTGCCCGATGTCCGCTTCGAGCAGCTTTTCGAGTTGTGGCAGCAAGCCACCTCCGCACAGCTCGGTGCAAACAACGTCGGCCTCCTCTCCGACATGATCTGCTGCCCGGGTGGCGACTACTGTTCGCTTGCCAACGCCAAATCGATACCGCTGGCTGAAGCCATTCAGCGCAAATTTGACAGTTACGATTACCAGCACGACCTCGGTCCGTTGGATCTCAATATCTCGGGATGTATGAACGCGTGCGGACATCATCATGTCGGACACATCGGCATTCTCGGGGTAGACAAGAAAGGCGCAGAGTTTTACCAGGTCTCGCTCGGTGGGCACGCTGGCAACGGCGCATCTCTCGGCCAGATCATCGGCCCATCGTTTTCTCGTAAAGACGTACCCGACACCATCGAAACAATTCTTCAGGTTTATCTCGATCTTCGCCACGAAGACGAACCGTTTTTACTCTGTTTTCGTCGCGTCGGGATGGACCCTTTCAAGGAGCGCGTTTATGCCAACCCTGATTAAGCATGACAAGATCATGGAGGACGATTGGGCAATCGTCGAGGTGGAGGCACCCGCTGACGGCATTCGCCGCATTGTTCCCCTGGAGGCCTGGCTGCCGGAATCCGGCGATGGTTTGTTGCTGCAGGGAGAGTGTGAACCCGATGCCAGATATTGTGTGGCGCCGCTGATTGCGATCAACTTTCTGGTATTCAGCGATGGACGAGGTTTGTCACTGGCCGTGTTGTTACGGTCGCGATTCGACTTCACCGGCGAACTCAGAGCCGTCGGTGACGTACATCCGGACCTTCTGTATTACCTCAACCGGTGCGGATTCGACTCTTACCTGATGCCTGACGAACGAAGTGCGCAAACCGCACTCAGCACGCTTGCACCTTACACGGATTACTATCAAGCTTCGGTGCTGGAACCCAACCCCGCGCACCGACGGACACGGAGATTTGCTTAGCTCAGGAATTATCGAATCCTTTTTTCTGATCTTCACGGGGGCGGCCGTTCTCGCCACAGTAGCGCTCTACACCAGACAGCCCGTTCTGATCGCCTACATCCTGGTTGGTTGTCTGCTGGGACCGCACGGCTTCAAGCTCGTCTCGGACCCCCGTTTGCTGTCGGAAATAGCCCAGTTCGGCATTATCTTCCTGCTGTTCCTGGTCGGCCTGGACCTGCCACCCAACAAGCTCAGACACATGGCGGGCAAAACGGTGCTCACGGCGCTGGGCAGCACCGTCGTGTTCTTCGCGGTGGGCTTCGGGGTGATGGCCGCGTTCGGGTTCACGGTAATCGAAGCGGTGATAACCGGAATCGCGGTGACCTTTTCCAGCACCATCATCGGTATCAAACTGCTGCCGACCACCGTACTGCACCATAAACACATCGGGGAAATTGTCATCAGCCTGTTGCTCATTCAGGATCTGCTGGCAATCATGGCTCTGCTGATCCTGGCTGGATACGGGGACGTCGAAACCTCTGCGTTGAACGACCTGGCAACCGTGGTACTGGCACTCCCATTGGTGTCCCTCACGGCTTATCTGGGGGTTCGGTATGTACTCCTTCCGCTGATCAAACGGTTCGATGTATTCCACGAATACATCTTCCTGCTCGCCCTGGGCTGGTGCCTGGGCATCGCCAGCCTCGCTGCGTTTGCGGGTCTTTCTCTGGAAATCGGCGCTTTCATTGCGGGCGTTTCCCTTGCGACCAGTCCCATTTCCCAATACATCGCGGAGAACCTGCGACCCTTGAGAGACTTCTTTCTCGTGTTGTTCTTTTTCTCCGTTGGTGCCGGGTTGAACATCTCCATGTTGATGAACGTTCTGCTTCCAACCGTGGTACTCGCCGCCGCGCTCATCGTGGTGAAACCGGCCGTGTTCGCGTTTCTGCTCACCGTGCAGGGAGAGACGAAAGAAACATCCAGAGAGATCGGCTATCGGCTCGGGCAGGCTTCCGAGTTTTCTCTATTGTTGAGTTACGTGGCGGTCGGCGCGGCGTTATTGAGCAACGAAGCTGCACACATCATTCAGGGTGCCACGGTGTTGACGCTGGTGGTTTCCAGCTACCTGGTTATTTTCCGTTATCCGAGCCCCATCGCTCCGTCCGCCAAACTCAGACGAGACTAGGAATTCAAGAATAATTCAGGCTGACGTTTTTCAACTGAGATCGATCAGGCCGCGACCCACCATCTCGCCTGCGAGTATGCGATCGATTGCGGTATCGAGATCATCCAGGCTGAGGGGTTCTGCCAGTTCCGATAAATCCTGCAGTTGCCATGGCCCGGCCAGTTTTTCCCAGATTTCTATCTTCCGGGCGAGTTTCAGTTCCACGGAATCGATGCCGAGCAGGTTGACGTTGCGCAAGATGAACGGCAGGACATTCCCGGGGATATCAGGCGAGTCGACCAACCCGCAGGCCGCCAGGCTACATCCGTAGCGAAGGCCCTTGACCGTGTTGAAGAGTATTTCTCCCCCTACCGTGTCGATGGCTCCCCCCCAGGTTTCTTTGAGCAGCGCTCGCTCGGCTCCCTGACGGGCATCTTCGCGGCTGAGAATGCGAGTTGCTCCCAGACGTTCGAGAAATTCGTGCTGATCGGCTTTGCCGGTAACCGCGGCGACCTCGTAGCCAAGCTGCGACAACAATTTGACCGCAACCGACCCCACCCCGCCCGTCGCGCCAGTCACGAGTATCGCTCCGGAGTCTGTGTTCATACCCGCCTCTTCGAGCTTGTGGATACACAGGGCCGCCGTGAGGCCGGCGGTGCCGATGACCATGCTGTCTCGCAGCGAAAGTCCCGAAGGCAACGGCACGACCCATCCGCCAGGGACTCGAACCCGTTGTCCGAAACCACCACAGGTATTCATGCCGAGATCGTAACCGGTGACGAGAACCTCATCGCCGTGGGAGAATTCGGCTACGGTCGATTCCAGCACCAGGCCCGCGGCATCGATTCCGGGGGTATGAGGAAAGTTGCGAGAAACACCCGGATTGCCTGTTGCCGACAACGCGTCTTTGTAGTTCAACGACGAGTAACGAACGTCGATGAGCACATCACCCTCGGGGAGGTCGTCGAGTTCGCGTTCAACGAGTTGCCGGGTAAAACCTGCGTCCGTTTTCTCTACCAACAATGCACGGAAACTGCTCATAGCTCTCCTCTGAAGTTCATCACCCGATGCAGGGTATTTTTGACGCCGGATTCTATTCGTGCCAGCAGCCGATCCAACGGCTTCTGCTTCTCGACCCAGTGCATCTCGAACACATCCGCGTCCTCACAGGCCTTGCTCAAGTACTCGTCGCTGGTGGAAATCTCATCCACCAGTTGCAGATCGATTGCGCGCTGTCCGTACCAGGTTTCGCCGGTCGCCACTCGCGCCATGTCGAGGTGGGGACGATTGGCAGAGACAAATTCCTGAAACAAAGCGTGAATGTCCTCGAGTTCCTCGACAAACTTCTGCCGACCTTCTTCGGTGTTCTCTCCCAACAGGGTCAGGGTGCGTTTGTAGCGACCGGCGGTAAGCACCTCCACATCGACGTCGTGCTTTTTCAACAACCGGTGGACGTTCGGGATCTGCGCGATGACGCCGATCGAACCGATAATCGCAAAGGGTGCAGCGAGTATTCGATCCGCAACAGCCGCCATCAGGTAACCGCCGCTTGCCGCCACCTTGTCCACAGTCACAACAAGCGGGATACCGTGTTCCTTGATACGACTGAGCTGTGATGCGGCAAGCCCGTAGGCATGCACCACCCCACCGGGGCTCTCGACACGAACAACCACTTCGTCCGTGGCTTGTGCCAGGGTCAACAAGGCGGTGATCTCGGTGCGCAGGTGTTCAACCTTGGAGGCCTGCAGGTCCCCCTCGAAGTCGAGGACAAACACCCGCCGCTTCCGATCTTCATCACTTGCCGATTTTTTAGCTTTGGATTTCGCCTTTGCTTCCTGCTTCTTGTTCTTCGCATCCGCTTTACGAGCCTTCTTGAAGCTCGCCGGGTCGAGTAATACTTCCTGTACGCTGTTTCTCAGCGCCTCCAGACGATCGTTCAGCTTACGAACTTCAAGGTGGCCGGGTTCGCTCGAATGACGGCGCATACTCAACGATACGATCGCGGACAACACCACAAGAACGGCAATGACGACGGTGACCGCCTCAGCCAGGAAAACCAGATATTGGTATACGTGCTCCATAACCTACCCAAAACTACGCAGCGCGCTAATGTACTGGTTCGAACATAACCAGTCCAGACACTCGCTTTGGGCAATCGAAATTTATCGGACCCTTGCTCTTTGAATCCGTTCCATGCTCACATGCCTCGATGGTGCTCGACGAGTTAAAGGCTCAGCTTCAGAAGAACTTCTCGATGGGCGCAACAGCCGGATTGGATGCAACTTTCTGTCTCGCCATTCATCGCGAGACGCTCACCTTTCGCATCCGGGCGCAAACTCTCGAATTTAGCGACCTGGAACCGGGATCGGTTGATGCAACCTTCCATTTCCACGATGTCGATGCCGCCGAAGCATTACTTTACGGCAAGCGGGACGTAGTCAACGCCTTCATGGAAGGGCAGTTCAGCTCAGATGGCTATCTCACCTGGACGTTCGTGTTGATGGCGATGTTTCGAGAGTCCGCCGTTCAGTGATCGGCTCGAACCTCGTTGATGAAGTCATCGATGAGCCAGCGCGATATCGCGGTAGCCGGCGGAACATCGGGTAGGTCGTCGTATCGAAACCATCGGGCATCGACAATTTCACCTTGCTGACACAGGATTTCACCTCCTTCATAGGTGGCATGGAAGCCCAGCATCAACGAATTCGGAAAAGGCCAGCTCTGGCTGCCGAGATAGCGCACGTTGTCTACCCGCAACGCCACTTCCTCGAACACCTCTCGATGTACGGTTTGTTCTATTGACTCACCGGGTTCCACAAACCCGGCCAGGGTGCTGTACATACCTCCCGGCCAGTTGGCGTTACGGGCCAACAGCATCTCCTCATCGCGGCGCACCAGAACGATAATGCTCGGAGACAAGCGGGGATAGACGATGAGTTCGCAATCGGTACAGGTTTTTGCCCGATCTTCGGGATGGTCATTCATTTCTTTGCCGCAACGGCCGCAATAGCGGTTGGTATCGTGCCACGCGACAATCTGTTGGGCGCGTCCCGCCAGACTGAAAAGAGCCGGTTCGACTCTGCCCAGCCATTCGCGCAAACCTGCCAGCGCATAACCTTCGGGGAGCCTTCCACTGCCCTCGACCGCAAAACAGGCGTGGCCACGGAATTGACCCATATAGTGTTCGGATAAAATTTCGATGTCCAACCAACGATACTCGTCCACGTTGATCGGCCGGGGAATTCCCTGTTCTGAAATGCAGGCGATTCGACCTTTGATACAAATGAAATACCACGACTGCGACCGATCGTGATCATCGGGGAGTTTCACAAAAGGATTAAATTCGTTGGGAACGATGGGCCACATGGGTTCGTCAGTTTTCTGGCAGGGCGACAATCAGCTTATCACAAAGGCTCCTTGGCGACGGTGGGACGGGCGTCCATACGCCTCCACAAACTACCTTTGGAATTCTGCTGATCGAGAAAATCGATCATCGCATTGTGGGCGGCAATTTCTTCACCAGAGGGTAAGAGCACTTTGAGCGCGGGTCGGTCGCTCGCAATACGCGCCGGAGCCTCTTGATCTTCAATGGACTGTCCAATGGTGTCCTGAGTCGTCGCGAACAGGACCGTCTGCCCGCCTGTCATCAAAAGGTAAACGTCGGCGAGAATCTCTGCGTCCAACAATGCTCCGTGTAATTGACGGGCCGAGTTATCTACCGCATAACGCCGACACAGTGCGTCGAGACTGTTCTTCTGACCCGGGTGTTTGTGGCGCGCAAGCGCAAGGGAATCAGTTACCTTGCAATGCTCCTCGATCGTCCCCGGCGTTTGCTCCAGCAAAGACAATTCGTAATTGAGAAACGAAACGTCGAATGACGCGTTGTGAATGATTAATTCGGCGCCTTGCACAAAATCAATGAATTCTTCCGCAATCTCCGCAAAGGTTGGCTTGTCGGCCAGAAACTCCGAGGAGATACCGTGTACTTCAAACGCCCCGTCATCGATATCGCGCCGAGGATTGATGTACTTGTGAAAATGCCTCCCGGTGAGCTTGCGGTCGACAACTTCCACCCCGCCTATTTCGATAATCTTGTGCCCCTGAGAAGGCTCAAGACCTGTTGTTTCGGTATCGAGCACAATGAGTCTCACAATTCGCTCCCCAGTTGTTCATCGATTGCATCGTTCGCTGCCTGATCTACCCGTTCATTTTCAGGGTGACCGCTATGTCCCTTCACCCAACACCACTCGATTTCATGATTCACGACGAGCTCATCCAGGGTCTCCCATAGATCACGATTTTTGACCGGCTTTTTCTGTGCCGTCAGCCAACCGTTGCATTTCCACTTCGCCACCCAGCCGAGAATGCCTTTGCGCAGGTACTCCGAATCGGTCGTGAGAACGACCCGGCTGGGTCTTTTCAATTGTCTGAGGCCTTCAATAGCCGCTTGCAGTTCCATTCGATTGTTGGTGGTTTCTCGAGCCGCACCGTTGACGAGCTTCTCGGTATCCCTGAAACGCAGCAGTGCCGCCCAGCCGCCGGGGCCGGGATTACCACGACAGGCCCCGTCGGTAAATATCTCGACAGGAGCGTTGGCGCGAGGGCGAGCGGGAGGCTTATCGAGGTCGCTCAAGCCGATTCCATGCTCTCAATTTTGGATAAGCGACCGGCGCGAGCTTCGCAGGACGTGCCCGGGATAGCTTCCAGTCCGGTCGCATTCCGACTGCCTGTTTGATTGCGGAAACGATGTAGACACCACCGACTGGAAATTGCTGGCGCCGTAACAGGGATTCGATGCCGTGGCCCAACTTCGATTGCCGGTTACTCACGGAAAAAGGCAGTCCATATGACAGGTAGCGGACAGGCTCCTGTATCTCGAAACCAAGCACGGTGAGCCAGTCCACGAGTCGGTAGGGGCTGATCAGGTTCAATCCGCTGAAATGATCCGTAAACAACCGCCCGTAGAGCGTTCTCAAGCCCCAGGGGCTGAGCGGGTTGAAGGCGCACACCACCAGGCGGCCGCCTGGGACAAGCACCCTGGCGAGTTCCCTGATGGCGCTGCGTGGATCAACGACGGTTTCCAGCGTGTGGCGCAGTACAACCGCATCCAGCGAATGGTTCGGCAAGGGAATTGCGTGCAACGCGCAACGTATGCCCGTCAGACCGTCCGATAGATGGGAGCTTTCATCGACGGCAATAATTCGATTGCGAATCATGCACCCACGCACAGATTCGGTGATTTGGGTATGGCAACCTGCCCAGAACAGTGAATCGCCATGGAATCGGCGAGTGTGCTCCACCAGAAACGGCTCCTGCTCGGCAAGCAGACGCAGCCCCGGTGGGGATTCAAACCAGGTTGAAAGGCCTTTTACCGGCGAATTTGCCAACGATCAAGACATACCGCAAAGTATCAAGTCCATTTTGAACCGAGGTCTGGATGACCGCAACCATTGTCCGCTACTCACTCATCATGATGATGAGCCTGAACGCCGCCTGTCAGGCGCCCTCCTGGACGGCCGATGTATCACCCAGTGTCGGCACGCAGGTCGTCATGGCGCCCGAACCCGGGATGCCGTGGGTGATTTCGACCCCGATCGCCCCTGTTCCCACCCCGGTGGTAACGACGCAGCACCCGGACCTCTGGAGCAAGATTCGCAATAGCTTCCGGCTCGATCACAACACTCTGGACAGACGTGTCCAACAGGAAATTCGCTGGCTGACGGATCACCCTCAGTACCTCGAGAACCTCCAGGCGCGAATGTCACGTTATCTCGCCTACATTCATGACCAGGTGGTTGAGCGGAACCTGCCAGGAGAACTCGCGCTTCTGCCCGTCATCGAAAGTGCCCTGGATCCGTATGCCTTTTCGCCGGGCGGGGCAGCCGGTCTGTGGCAATTCATGCCGGCAACGGCTCGTCGTTTTGGCCTCGACCGCAACTGGTGGTACGACGGACGCCGTGACCCTATCGCATCCACCGATGCGGCACTGAATTACCTCGAGAACCTGTACGCGAGGTTCGGCGACTGGCCGCTCGCGATAGCCGGTTACAACGCCGGGGAAGGAAACGTGCAGCGCGCTATCCGGCGGGCACCGCAAGGTGCGGATTTCTGGACGCTGGCGCTGCCACGGGAAACAAAAGCCTATGTGCCGCGTCTGTTTGCCCTGAGTGCCGTCATCAACGACCCGGAGTCCGGCGAAATCGACGAAGCACTCGCTGCAAACTTCCTGGTGCGCACACGCGCCGACGCAGGTGGACCCAACGTTGGAACGCGCCGCGACATCCCCCTGGCGAGCGGGGCACACCTCATCCCCACGGATTT
>JACZXA010000146.1 GCA_022571865.1 Pseudomonadota bacterium | reverse complement strand
TATGACCCTGCGCTGCAATCTTTTCGAGCAACGCGATCATCGACTGTTTGCCGTAACCTCGTCGTTGGTAACGGTCATCGATCATGAGCCGATGGAACGACGCGATCTGTCGAGTCCGAGGCTCCCACATCGTAAAGCCAACCATCGTTTCGTCCAGCATGACACCAAGTGGGTTCGGTGCAATATTGCCCCGAGCTTGTGCGAGAGAACGCTCGTTAGATGCAATCAAGGCTTGTTGGTCAGCTCCTACATTCAGTGTCAGACAAGTCGCTTCGTTGCTGGCAGAACATAGGTTCCAGAAGGATTTTGCTCATCCCTATACTGTGCTGTTGTAATAGTCGCGGGGTAGTTCGTTGCAGACGATGTCAATGACACCGTCTCGACGAAATAACACGAAGTAGTCTCCCGATGAAAAGCAGACTTGCCACGCATGCGCGCCTGTTGGATTTTGGTTCGTTGATTGCAAGTCCTCTACTCGGGCAACTAGCTGATCTGCTTTAAATGCAAAAGACAAACGTTCAGTGAGATCGATCCGAACCAGCACCCCCGGATCCCCGGAAGAAAGTATCTCTGGAGTTACAGCACCCGCAGCAACACTCAAGTCAGTACGCCCGAAGTTGACTACGCGCCCATGTTTTGTCTCGATTTCAACCGCCACGATTGATCTCGAGCCACTGCGATGAATGCTGCGAATAACGCTGATCTTCTGTTCGAGCAGGAACTCTATCGGTCCGGCGTTTATACCTGGGCCAGCCACTAACGTGACCGGTAGCGGTGAACGATGAGCGCGTACACGCAAGCGTTCATAATCAATACGCCCGCTGCCAACGTGAATTGCACTGTGCGGGTCAACCCACTCGGGTAAATAACTGGCAGGAGATATTGTTCGATGAATCCGTCGCTGTATCCTGAAAGCCCTGCCGCTTGTCTGTAGTTCGTTTCAAGCTTCGTCAGGGGGCATGTCCAATTCATCAACTCGATCAGTATTCCCCAACAAGCGGCAGGCAGATGCAACAGCGCAATCCAGGGCCAGCGTATTACTGCAATCCCACCAAAAACAACAAACAGGATGAACGCAAAATGCAGTGCCGTAACGAAATCTGCAAGAATGGCGTCTATCAAACCTAGTGTCCTGTCCGGTTTCCCTGAGGACCGCGCCTAGCCACAGGCACTCCTTTTGGTAAAGAGCGGGGCACGCTGAGTTTGAACGAATTAACCGGACAGCACACTAGGAGCTCATCTCGAGAATAGGTCTTACGTCATTGGATCCAACCAGAAATCTTCCTTTTTCCGCCCATATCACGGCTTCGTCCATGGACTCTGCTTCAATGACGTAATAACCGCCAACAAATTCACCCGTGGCGTTTACCAGTTCTTCGGTTACTTCTATGCGTCCATCAACATGCCTGCGCACAGTCCTGGTATCCGGGGGTGGGGCTAAAAATATGAGCTCGGCACCTTTCTCTTCTTTCAGTTCCTTCATGAAACCTTTGAGCCAACCGGCGTGCTCCTCGCGCTGTTCGTCGGTGATCTGTTCCCACGCGCCTTCGATGTGGTTGAAAGTGATCATGTATTTCATGGTGTCGATCTCGTTTCGTTGCTAGATAATTCCGAACGGTTCCCGGAGCGGGTTGCAAAATAGATGGCGAGTATCAGTAACACACCCACCCCCCACAGCAGCCACGCGGCTCCCAGCAACACATGCTCCAAAGTATCACCGTATAGCCAGCGATACTGAGAGATAGCGATGCCGTTCAGCAGCAGGCCTGTCGAGCACAAGATAGTGATGGGTGAGAGGGCTTCTTGTTCCGGAATGCCGGTCACGGCTAAGCAGGTTTTGATGAGCACCCATCCGGCAAACGGGGTGGCGAGAAAAAGGCCGATCAGCCAGTTGCTTCCGAAGTGAAACAATTCAACACCCGTAAAGCGGATAAACAAGGCGTCTGCAAACCAGAAGAACACGCCCAGAGTGACGAAAATCCAAATGTTTCGTGACATAACGTCTCTGCACACCTGCTGACTCGTGGTGCCACGCGTAACGTCGCGCCCGCCTGAGCCAATACCCGGTATGTCTCGCTGTGTGGAATCGAGGCACAACGGTTCTGTAATACTGCGGGGTAATGATACATGGAAACGTTGAGGTGCATGTCTTGCATCCTCGCCGGTGCCGAGCAGGGTCATCGCGCTGTCTCCGGATCTTTGAAGTGCGCCGGTACGACACCCTATGGTTGAGGTGCGGGGGCTGAAAGAAATTACACTTCCCGTTCTTTGAGCGTTGCATAGGTCTGATGCCGGTCGGGAATGGCCGTCGGGAATCTTTTCTACCGCGCAAAATCCTAGCCTGGATTATTCATGAAGAAGCGTAGCGAGGTCGGGTCGAGGGCAATTCGCAAGCAAACTGCCAGAGTAGTACAACGCCGGGCCTCGCAGGCAGGGTGCGCGGACTGGAGGGCGCGGGTCCCGTCCCATTGGGACGGGCGCGTGCATCGGCAGCACGTGGCAACTCGCTTGCGAGTTGCTTTGCAGTTTGCCTTGCAAACTGCCGAGCACCCGGAGGGCACGCCCGCCTGCGAGGCCCGGTGTTTTGCTGCTATCGGCGGCCGCAGTAGCTTGTTCATGAATAATGCAGGCTAGATCCCATGCCGATTGGCCACGTGCCATGAAGTCGAGGTATTGGTCCATCATCAGAGTTACCCCGACACCTTCGAGCGCGCGTTTGGTAGCATCGAAGTACCAGGACTCGGTGTCGACAAGCACACCATCGTGGTCCCAAAGGATATATTTCCATTGGGGCAAGACGAGAACCGTTATACGGGTTGGTCGCTTACGTGAGTCGAATTCACCGTGATCAGATGGCCGCCAGGTTCACGGATCTCGAAGGAGGTGTGAACGTCGCTGGTTTTCATCGGCGAAGGATCGACCCCTATTTCGAGATAACTGACGCGGGTAGCCTCGATGTCTTCGACCATCAAATCGAATGATGCCTGGGTGTTCTGTGCTACCGGCTGCTCTGTTGGCAGTATCACCAGGTGAGTTCCGCCCCTGAGTTCAAGGATCCCGACGCTTGCGTCCGGCTCAACTTCCCGCATTCCTAGCTTGACGAAGAAGGCTTTGGAAGCTTCGACGTCATCGACGCGCAGTACCACGTGGCCGACCCAGATGGGGGGCCGGTGTTCCGAGTGTGTCATTTACCTTCTCCTGGTTCGTAGTTGCCTGATCACCGGCAAATTCGTGGCGCAGTACCGCGTAAATAGCCACGTCTTCAAAGGTTCGTTTTTTTTTGATTCGCAGTCGTTGTACGCCCTCTGATTGCATGCCGATCTTGCACAATACCGCGCCCGAGGCAGGGTTGCGCAACATATGGTGCGCGTGTACGCGATCGAGTGCCAGTTGGCCGAAGGCATAAGCCAGGAGTGCGCGGGCGGACTCCGTGGCATAACCTCGGCGCCAATACACTACCCCAAACCAGAAACCCAGTTCTGCCTGCTCATGATCCGGCTCGAGAGTCAGATTGATGCTACCCACCAGAAGATCGCCTTCTTTGACGCACGGCAGGAGCAATGGTGTGCTCAGCGTTTGTGCCTCGGTCGATCCAATCGCGTGCCGCGTTGTCTGGAAATGGAACTGGAATAGACGATACGGTGTTGGCGACGCGGAGGCGTGCTCGACAGCACGTCGAGCACCCGGAAAGGGCACGCCCTGCGTTTTTGCTGCTATCGGCGACCGCAGTAGCTTGTTCATGAATAATCCAGGCTAGGAGACGAGTGGGCGCAACAACAGGCGGGGAGTTTCGACAAATACTCGCTTGAGTGCCATGGTGGTTACCTGGTTTACTTATAGAGCGACTCGCTGCCATGGCGTATCTCCAATGCGATTCGTTCCGTCTTTTTCAGACCGCGCACCACCAATCCGTATGACCGATCGATCATGCGTTCGATCTCTCCCGCAGGTATCGAGCCGTCGAGAATCACCGTGTTCCAATGGGCTTTGTTCATGTGGTAACCCGGTATCACCGATTCGAAAATGTCTCGCAGTGCCATCGCTTCTTCCGGATCACACTTGAGATTGATTCTTGCCACGTCTCCGTCGTAACCGAACGTAGCGAACATTTTACCGCGGATTTTATAGACCCCGACATCGGGACCGAACGGATGATCCAGCCAGGCATCGGGTTTACTTTGAAGGTAGGATTTAGCGTGCTGATCGGGCATGACGGATTTTAGTTTTTGATGAGTAGTGGCAATACCAGTAGCGAAGCGCCAAGGGCCAGAAGCCAACCGACCTCGTAAACGAACATGGGAGCGAGGATCAATCCGATCCCGGACACAAATGGCATCACCTTGCGTTGTTTCCTGCCATACATGAAGTAGCCTACGCCGGCCGAGGCGAACAGCAGTCCCCATAACAAGGTAGATCCGTCCATCAGGGGTCCAACCGATCAGCCAAAGGCGCGACGGCTCGGGCTTGTGCCTTCGCGGCCTCTGCTTCTCGGCTGAGCCGAGGTGACAAGTGAATCGATCGGTTTCTCAACGACCCGCTCGATCTCGTCTACCGCGTTATCAAATGGCCGCTGATTGCTGTTGGACGGCTTGGTGAAACCGCTGATCTTGCGCACGAACTGCAACGACGCGGCGCGGATCTCCTCC
The DNA here is from genome assembly GCA_022571865.1 of Pseudomonadota bacterium. Lineage (GTDB taxonomy): Bacteria > Pseudomonadota > Gammaproteobacteria > Pseudomonadales > Azotimanducaceae > SMWK01. The sequence goes on along the minus strand of JACZXA010000146.1, from coordinate 6,952 downwards.
TCCGTAGTGGGGGGATCGAAGTTATAGAGCGTCTTCATGTTCCGGCACATGGTAACCCGCTCCCGGGTGTATTCTCCTGGCTTGGGGAGGAGATTTTGTGAAGGTTCAAGGTACAGCCTACGACCAGAGGGGGGTGTTGGCTACCCTCCGGATAGAGTCTCTCGTCAGCTACATTTGAGCTTGTCGAGCGCGTGACGTAGAAGGGGTATCCGGTTGTTACCCCAGAACAGACGTTCGTTTACGAACAACGTGGGGGTACCGAAAGCACCCCGGTCGACGGCGCGCTGACAATTTGCTGCCATGGTTGCAAGGGTTTCTTGCGAACAGAGTCGTTCCGCGAAAGTATCGCGGTCGAGACCCAGAGATTGTGCCGTGGCAAGCACTAGCTCTTCATCCAGTGGCCAGCTGGCGTGTTCGTAAACTTCCCTGGCGAGCGCCCAGGCAACCTCGCGCAGGCGTCCGAAAGTGTTCGCAGCGATCGCGCCTCTGCCCAATAGATCCGCATCGAATAGGTGCTCGGCAGGCTCGACGAAAGCAATACCGTCATAGTCTGCCCAGGCTTCGGCCTGGCGATAACTCCAATCGTATTGTCCGGACAGTGGTGGCCCCTGAAACGGATCTGCGCCGCGCAAATTACCTACGGTTGTTCCCGTCACCGGTATCCATTCGAAGCGCACATCGAAGGTGGCTTCCAGCCTCGGGATCTGGCTCAAGGCAAGATAGGAGTACCGGCTTCCCGGAGAGAAGTAAAACTCCAGTTGCGCGCCAGACAGGGTATTCGCATCGGCATTCATTCTGGGTTGTCAGTCGATATTGCGTGGTCCCCGAGGTTGTTCGCCGCGATATGCCACAGCCTGAAACGACCGCGTTGTGCAACAGTCAGCACGTCCAGTGAAGTGATGTCTTTGGGATACCCGAGCTCCATGAGCCAGATGATGATCGGTCCTATGTTTTCCGAGTTTGCTGCAGCCACCATCATTTCCTGCCGCGCATCGGCACACATCTGGTAAGCACCGTGCCAGTGCGAGACGTTTACCTTCTTACCTCGCACGGGTGTTTTGTTTGATCTGAACGGCAAGGTGGGCGAGTGTCACGCCGCCGCCGATGACCGAGAAATTCCCCGAGCGCACCAGGCTCCATGAGAGTCATGTGCTTTCCTCGCCCTGTACCGGACCTTTTCCTCGAAACGGATTCCACACTTGAAGATACCAGAAGGTCGGCAGGACGAAGGCGCTGAGACTCATGAGCGCCCCGACGACGATGACCACCGACCAGCCGGTTTTGAATTCACTCACGTAGGGTGTCTGGTGCGTGTAAAAGATGCAGGCGAGAGAGGTGAGGCCAACGATAAAAGGATAGACAATTATCAGGGTCTGAATGGTCTTGTCCTGAGCCATCTCTTCATTCCCTACGAGGAGCAGACAATAACCGACCATGATGAACACGATGGCAGCCAGCAGACCGTAAACCAGCGCGCGTCGGCGGGTGGATATTGCGGCGGTATCCGGGTCCCTGCCCCCGAGTTCGTGTTTGTTGTGAGTTGGCTCGTCGGTATTCATGTCGGTGTCCGGGCCTGATAAATGGGATGTGTCAATCGTGCAGGGAAGCATAACGCCTGAGGGCCGTATGAACGATTACGGTGCAGGGCATGGGAACCCGTGCCCAGGCACGAGACGCTATTGTGACATTCAAAGAGCAAGCCGGACAGATCACTCTTTGTCGGGTGATGCCGGAGAAGGTATTGCCGGACGCGATACTTTCGTGATGACAATTATTGCCGCCACCACGACCAGGAGATTGACCAGGGTCGCGACGGCCAGATTGACTTCGTACCCCTCGATGTAATTGAAAACATGCGCTGAGAGATTCCACAGGTGACCTATGATGATGGCAAAACAGACGAGGACACGTGGGCTGGACTCGCTGATTGTCGCGCAGGCGACGATCAGCAGACCAATGAATCCGGTACCGAACGCCAACATCTGCGCACTGCCCGGATGAACGTCGTAGGTGAGGGTATTTACCAGCCAGACCGACGAACTGATGGCGCCGAAAATGCCCGTCGCCAGGTAGTAGATCCCACAAACCAGTAGCAGCGTTCGGTACATATTGCTATAGCTTAGATTTCAACCAAGCTTTGCCACTCGCGAGCGAACGACCAGCAGACCGATGCCGCCGCCAACGGCGCCGATCGCCATCGGAACCGCAAGTACCGTCCAACCGATTCCCATCGAGCCGGGTAACACGCTCAAGAAGAAACTGGCCGCGCTCAACATGACCGCCCAGAAGCCGAATGCAACCAGGGAGGTGATTTTCTTTCCGGCAGGGGCATGGCGGACGGTACGATCACCAGCAAGAGGCTCAATACGAAAGTGATACCGTATATCGTCACGTCGATCGCAGAAGCGTGCCAGGTGGCGACGCAGGATCCCGCGATAAACTGCGTAGGCGCAATACCGGTCGAACCAATTGACGATGAAATATCCGAGCACCGGTAGGGTAGTGAATAGGACGAGGAACGAAATGGGTGTCGTCGCCCAGCCTGCCTCCCGCGTGGGCCGTTCATCGTGAATCTCATCAGGCTCCCCTCCTCCCAGAACGGGTGATTATGCCACGGTGCTGGTTGTTTTGACTGGCGGCGCTGCCGTTTGATGAGTCTCTGGTCCATTCATACGCGGCTCAGGGCTGATGAGTCGCTCAGGGCTGTTCATGAGTCGCTCAGGGCTGTGTCTATTTGCCACTCAGAGCGCTCAGCCTACATTCTCGAAGCGTACGGCAGTAAATGGCCAGACGTCGGCCACCCACGTCTGCACCGTATTCATGAGGAAAGTCAGGAGCGCCTGCTCACTGTCACGCACCCAGAAGCGAACCACCGCTTCGTGTTCTGCGTCAGCGGGGTTGATGTAAACGCAGCCGAGCACCCGGGATTCGTCCAGAGCGACCACGGTGTACGCAAAGGCTTCGCGATTTAAAAATTCCCGTTCGTGTCTTTTCAGATCGGCTACGTTTTCGTCCAGTGTGAAGCCGTCGCGTGGCCAGCCGTGATGAGAAGATTTCCGCAGGCGGCTCCGGGTTTCAACAACCGCTTCATAGTCCTTCTGCGCATCCGCTACCGATAACATCCTGAGGCGTATCCGATCATTGCTGAGTTGTGCGGGAATCGCAAAATTCTCGGGCACGAACATGCCCCTTACTCGCTGGAGTAATTCTTAAGGATGCAGTTTTTAGCGAAATCGGCGACTTCGTTCATCGTCAACTCTCCCTTCGGTTTCCCGGCGACATTCTCGCACCAGGCGTCGCTGCCTACCTCGGGTTCACACCCGAAGGCAGAGAGCGTCGTCAGGAGGAGCAGGATTCTGAATCGCAGTTTCATTTGTGCAGGGCCAGAGCAGGATTTGGTTAGCTGTGCTCGCAACGGTGATAAGTCAAGATGCGCTGCGCAGATCAGCCTCTAAATGGAACCGCTTTGTACAGCCTGCCAGTCGATGTGTTCGACAAACTTCTCGACGTACTGAGCCTTGCGGTTTTCGTAGTCGACATAAAACGCATGTTCATAGGTGTCCATGGCCACGAGCGGCGATGCCATCCACAGAACGCTCACCGCATGTTCATCGCTCGCTACGTTGTAGAGTTTGCCGTTGATAGGGTGGTGTACGAGTAACGCCCACCCCGCAGCACTTTTACCCGCAGCGATGAAGTCCGCTTCCCACTTGTCGAAGGATCCGAAGCGCTTGCGGATCATTGCAGCCAGATCGCCTTCGGGTTTGTTCGCCTTTTCCGAGAGTCGAGCGAAGTAGATTTCGTGAAGGACTACGCTGTTTCCTTTGCTCACGCGGGCACGCAACATGGAGCCGAGCGCATCGGAGGCGAATGTCGCTTCCGATTGCAGCCTGGCGTCGAGCGCGGAGTAACCACGCAATGCGCCCCCATAGTGAGATTTATGATGGATGCCGAGCTGTTTCTCGGAAAGAAAACCGGGAATCGACTTCTGCCGTAGCGGTATGGGTGAACCCGTCGAAAGTCCACTTGCAACCGTAGTCGGATCGAGTTCGGTGAATTCGACTTCGGTCCCGTTTGCTTCAGTTGCTGCCGCTAACCCTGTGGCATAGAACGTGCCTAATGCGGCGCCCGAAGACGTGAGTAGAAATTTTCTGCGAGACGAATTCATGATCGATCCTTTTAAGCGGTGCCGTTTGTATGCGTTGATGGTATTCGTTCGGGGTCACTATACGCCAACGGATTTGATTTCCGCGGTGTACGAACCTCAACCCACAAACTCGACTGGATAGATCACAGTTTGTCCATCAGCCCTTGTATGGCTCGGTTCTTGTCAGCTCGTGAGTAACCTTCGAAGACGCTGTCGATATAACGTCGTGCGATCACGGCGGTCAGAGCGGGTATGTCCACGTCCTTTCCGAAGGAAAAAGAACTTAGCGTTTGGGTCAGTTGCATGAGGTGCTTGAGCATCGGCTCCGGAACGTCTCGCGGCTCGAGTGCCCGCTGGATGGAAGTTGTGAGCTTTGCAAAGTAAGTTTCGCCGAGATTGGTTGCGACCCCGGCGTCACTCGCTTTGCGCACGATGAGATCCCCGAGCAGGTTGAAGCCCTCTTCGAGATGGAAGCCGGCATCAGCAGACCCCAAGGACTGATCGACGGCATGTAGATACTCCCGCGCTTGGCCGAGCTCCGCGGATTCGGCGATCATAGCCGCTTCCTTGCGTTGACGATTCGAACGGCGGTACAAACCCACATCACGGGGTTCAGCCGTTCACACGCAGCGCACGACCATGGTGCGGGTAATGATCGATCCGGCGGCGGACCAGTCGTTCGATCCGACGTTTCCGCTGCCTTCGTTCGTTATCTGGGAAACGATGTCAAATCCTCCTTTACCGCAGAGTCGTTTTGCGCGGCTGTGGCAGCCGGACCAGTCGTGATAACCGCCTGAGCAGTCGATCTCCCAATCACCACCGTCGAGTGCTTTGATTGCACCTGAGCTCACGCACGCGCTCACGGCGATGGCCGCCAAGGTGGCGACCAGGATTCGCTTGAACATGGCTAGTGCCATGGGTGGTTGATGCTCAACACTCATAATGAAATTCGATGAGATAGACATTTTCTCCCGCTCCGTGTTTGGCTACTTTGAGCAAGTCGGCGACGCCGCTGAATCCCGACTTCCTTGCCAGTGAAGGCGTGATGTCGTCGAGCTCAATATGAAAAAGCTTGTCGACTACCACCCGCCCGTTTCCCAGGGCGTAACTCGCGCCCAGTTTTACTCGAGGTCGCTTCGAGATTCGGATGGTGCAAGTCACTTCACCGTTTCGGATGGGTTCGTGCAGGCGCCTGGTAAACAACATAAATCTGATCCGACTACCGATTATCGTATTCGACGGTTACGCCTTCTATAAGAGTCTCCGACAAGAACACCCTGGCATCTGGATGATGCGACAGCTCGAGGTGGGTCTCGGTTCGCCAAGTTACTTTCACGGTCGGGCCGCCAGGCGGTGAGCTCGGTGCCGCGCCGCTGTTCGTGTTGGCGATAAAAACGTTGCCTATGCCCGTTGGCAGAAGGGCGCTTGCGGGGTGTATGGATACTTGCGTTGCATAATCTCTCGCGCTGGCGCACTTGCGCTGAAAAACAACAGCCTTCATTTCCCTGCTTGGCGAGAGTACCTCTTCAACGAATATGTTTTCACATAAAAAGCCGGGTATTAACGCGACCACAAAAAGCGAACCGATTGCGATCGCGCCGATCGTTGCAAATGCGAGTGCGGCGAACTTCACTTATGCGCCCGGTGTGGTCGATATCGTTGCAGAGAGGTTGAGCCCGACAACCCCGCCAACGATCGCCAGGAGTGAAAGAACTTTCATAGTCGTCAGGGTCTCATTGAATATCACCAGCCCAAGCACCGAGATCAGTGCGACACCTGCACCGGCCCAGATTGCATAGGCGATACTGACATCGATGTGCTTGAGGGCGATTGTGAGCAGATAGAAGGAGAAGCCGTAAAAGACGAACACCAGAACCGAATACAGGGTTTGCTCGAAGCCGTTGGAGAGTTTCATGCAGATGGTGCCAGCCACCTCCGTGATGATAGCGACGGAAAGGTAGATCCAGTGACTCATGGGTAGTTTCCAGTTAATCGAAAAGATTAAGCGCCCCGACGCTGCGATGCCGCACAGCGATTCCGCAACCAGGCGACCAGGTCAAGCCAATCGTCGCCAACGTGACACCTCGTCAAGCGCCGGGTTCGGAACTCCAGATGATCAGCAGGCGAAAGGTCAATAGGAGCGCGCCGAGTGAAGCAGATCCTGTCAGCACTGCAAGTCCCCAGTACGCGGCTCGAGCGATCCGAGCGGTCATCCGCTCGGTGAGGGAGCCATCTGGGGATGCCCTGGCAGGTATCACCTGAAACCCGGTAATGAATGCAAACAACAGCATGGTCCACATGCAGCCTACGACCGAGGGGATGATGTATTGATCCAGGTGAGCTTCGACGACACTGAAAACGAAGGTAACGACGAAGATCGCGAAGCCGAACAGCGAAATCCACTTCAGCGGCGTCAGGAAACGAGCGATTTTCTGTAGACGTTCCAGCGTCACGACGGAGATGTCGGAAGAGGGTGGCGCTCGGGAGGTTTCCGGACCTGGTCGATCAATGGTCATCGCAACATCCCGGACGGGACACCAGGTAAGGATTATTCATGAACAAGCTACTTACGGCCGCCGATATTAACGAAAACACGGTACGTGCTCCCTCCGGGTGCTCGGCAGTTTGCAAAGCAAACTGCAAAGCAACTCGCAAGCGAGTTGCCACGTGCTGTCGATGCACGCGCCCGTCCCAATGGGACGGGACCCGCTCCACTCCAGTCCGCGCACCCAGTGTTCTTACTACTCTGGCAGTTTGCTTCGCAAACTGCTTAGCAATTCGCTTGCGAATTGCCCTCGACCCAAC
>JACZXA010000145.1 GCA_022571865.1 Pseudomonadota bacterium | reverse complement strand
GGCGCACGCAGTCCACAATTCGACTCCGCCAGAGCGCCGAATTCGTGTACCTTTTCCGTGGTCAGAGCGTTGGCCTTGATGTCAGCCTGACTCCACAGACTGTTGTAGGGGTGAGGCAGATCATCTGAACTGGGGTGAATGGAACAGTATTCGGTGCACACCACTCCCCACCCACCTTCGGCCTTGATACCGCGCATTGCCGCTAACATGCGGGGACGCAGGTTTCCCATTCCATTGCAATGGGGAACCTGATAAAAACGATTTGGCGCAACGACGGGCCCAATCTTCACGGGTTCAAATAAGATGTCGTAACGCGGATCGCGAGTCATCGAGGGTAACTCCGAGGCGAATTGGAAAATTTCTGACGGGCCACGGTGCAATCAGAGTCGCTCATCGTACTCTCTCCTATCCACGCGCCCTATAGGGAAGGTGGGACCTCCAGGCAAGGCGGTGGGATCCTGTCAGGGCCATCTTTCTTTGAATCGATTTTTGTCCCCAAGGCGACTGAGCACCTGTTGTCTATCGAGGAAAAATGGTCATAAACTCGCCCAGATACCAACGGCGCAAGCGTCGTTGAAGGGGAATACTCGTGAAATCACTGAAAACCATAACCGGCCGGATTGTTGGCTTGCACGTCGGGGAATCAGGCGCCGAGGATCTGAGCAAGGCACCCAGGTCTTCGGTTTCTTTACAGCTTGACGGCATTGTGGACGACAATCATCGTGGTTTCAGTCGCGAAGCCTATGCTTCAGACAAAGAACCCGAAGGCACAGTCCGGCGCAATGAACGGCAATGGTCAGGCGTTTCGGTGGAGGAGATCAGGACCATCTCTGAGAACATGGACCTCGAACGGGAACTCACCGCTTCCGACCTCGGCGCCAATATCTGTTTCGAGGGTCTTCCAGGATTTTCCCAGTTGCCCAAAGGCAGCAAGTTTACGTTTCCGTCCGGCGCGAAGATAGTGGCAGTCGAATACAACCCGCCGTGCATCGACATGGGCGAGGTGCTGGCCGAAAAGTATGCCAGCAGATCGGGCCACACGTTGACTGCTGCTCAATTTCCGGTTGCGGCGATCGGTCTGAGGGGTTTGGTCGGTGTGGTTGATGTTCCGGGTGATATTCACGTGGGGGATGAGGTCATTGTGGAAATCTGGAATGAAGAATGTCAGCTCAACAAACCTCGTGAGCAAACGGACTGATTCACTTGGTCCCGGAAATGACGATCGTAGTAACGGCGGGTGAGATTCGCCTTGATACCCTGGCTGGAGGAGAATGCTGATGACCGCATCACTGCCCACTGAAGCCCGGGTCGTCATTGTCGGCGGAGGCATCGTCGGTTGCTCCATCGCCTATCACCTGACCAAGATCGGCTGGCAGGATGTGGTACTGCTGGAACGCAAGAAACTCACCAGCGGCACCACCTGGCACGCGGCCGGGTTGGTGGGTCAATTGCGCCCGAGCCAGAACATGACCAAATTGGCCAAGTACACGGCCGAACTCTACACACGCATCGAAGAAGAAACAGGCCAGGCCACCGGGTTCAAACAAAACGGGTCCGTCACCATCGCGACAAATCCGGAGCGTTTCGAGGAATTGAAACGAAACGCGTCCATGGCCAAAGTCTTTGGTCTCGAGGTCGATGTGATATCAACCGCCGAAGTTCGCGAGCGTTATCCTCTGATCGAAACGGACGACGTGATCGGTGGCACCTGGATTGCCTCAGACGGACAGATCAACCCCATCGATGTAACTCAGGCGCTGGCGCGTGGGGCGAGACTTGGGGGGGCGCGCATTTTTGAAGACGTCAAAGTAACCCGCATTAGTCACGATGGCACACGAGTGACCGGGGTCGAGACGGATCAGGGTCAGATCAAGGCTCATCAGGTAGTGCTCGCGGCAGGTATGTGGACTCGGGAACTGGCTCGAAGTGTGGGCGTTGTCGTGCCCATGCACGCTTGCGAACATTTCTATCTCCTCACGGAACCCTTCGCCGGAGTGGAACCCACACTGCCCGTTTTTCGAGACTACGATGCTTGCGCGTATTACAAAGAAGACGCCGGGAAGATTCTGCTGGGTGCCTTTGAACCGGTCGCCAAACCCTGGGGTGGTGACGGTATTCCCGAGGACTTCTCCTTCGATGAACTGCCCGGGGACTTCGATCACTTCCAGCCGGTGCTCGAACAGGCGATGAAGAGAATGCCGGCCCTGGAAAGCGCAGGCATACAGACTTTCTTTTGCGGCCCCGAGAGTTTCACACCGGATGATCGCTATCATCTGGGAGAATCCCCCGAATTGGACAATTTATTCATAGCCTCCGGCTTCAACTCCATCGGCATACAATCGGCCGGTGGGGTTGGCAAAGTGCTCAGCGAGTGGATGCGTGACGGTCACCCTCCGGCCGATCTTTGGGAAGTGGACGTTCGTCGAAATATCGTTTTCCAGAACAACCGCAGCTATCTGCACGATCGGGTCAGCGAAAGCCTGGGGCTGCTTTACGCCATGCACTGGCCATTCCGCCAGTTTGTTACCTCCCGGGGGGTCAGACATTCACCGTTTCACGAGAGGCTCAAAGCACAGAACGCCTGTTTCGGTGAGGTTGCGGGATGGGAGCGTCCCAACTGGTACGCGCCGCGGGGCCAATCCGCCGAGTATGAATACTCGTGGTTCCGACAGAACTGGTTTGACTATTCTGCGGCTGAACATCTGGCAATTCGTGAAGATGTCGGCATATTGGATCAGACATCGTTCGCAAAATTTTTGGTCCAAGGCAGGGATGCAGAAAAATTGCTCGGTCGGATCTGTGCCAATGACATTTCGGTCGATGTTGGCCGGCTGGTGTATACCCAGTGGCTCAACGACCGCGGTGGGATCGAATCAGACTTGACGGTTGCTCGTATCGCGGAAGATGAATTCCTGATCATCACTTCTGCGACTTCTCAGACCCGTGACTTTCACTGGGTTCGTCGCCACATAGGAGAACAGAGCGCCACCTTGAGCGATGTAACCTCAGCCTACGCGGTGCTCGGCGTGATGGGCCCCAATTCCCGTGCGCTCATCAATCGGGTGAGTAGCGCGAACTTGAGCAACGAGGCTTTCGGTTTCGGACATTTTCGGGAAATCGAAATTGGCTACGCGCAGGTTCGTGCCATGCGGGTCACCTACGTTGGAGAACTTGGCTGGGAATTGCATATCCCCACAGAATTTGCGTTGCACGTTTATGACACTTTGATGGAGGCGGGGGAGGCAGACGGAATCCGCCTGGTGGGCATGCATGCAATGAATTCGCTTCGAATCGAAAAGGCTTATCGTCACTGGGGTCACGACATAACGGACGAGGATACACCGCTGGAGGCAGGCTTGAGTTTTGCCGTGGCCTTCGACAAAGCAGGCGGATTTATCGGCCGTGAGGCGTTGTTGGGCCAGCGTGAAACTGGTCTTAAAAAACGCCTGGTGCAGTTCCTGCTCGATGATCCGGATCCACTGCTGTATCACAATGAACCTATCTGGAGAGACGATGAGATTGTCGGCTACATCACCTCGGGTATGTACGGTCATACCCTGGGGGGTGCGGTCGGACTGGGATACGTGAATCATGAAGATGGCGTTAATGCGGACTTCGTGAAATCGGGTCGTTACGAAATCGAAGTCGCAGGTAAACGTGTTCCGGCTACCGCTTCGTTACGGCCAATGTATGACCCGACCAGCAGCCGGATCCGGGCATAGCGAAGCCAAGCGTAACCGCCACACACTTTCACCGGATTACCCGGATGTAGGAAACGAAACCGCCAGAAACGAAACCGCCACACACTTTCAGCGGATTACCCCGGCGTAGGAAATCGGCTACGGCTGCTGTGAGCCTGTCATAGTGTGCGCGCAAACGAAACCGCCACACACTTTCAGCGGATTACCCCGGCGTAGGAAATCGGCTACGGCTGCTGTGAGCCTGTCATAGTGTGCGGGGAAGTTGGATACGCACAGCCTGTAAGCCTGCGAAAGTCTGTGGCGAAGTCGGATAGTAAGTCGGATAGGTCGGATAACCGGAAAGTCAGGTTATGGTCTTGCTAATTCCATCTGTGCAGCGACCTGTTGTCTGTATTCCATTCTTTTGTATTTCAAGTAGTCCGATTTGCTCAGTTCCTTGAGTTGATCGTATTTTGCCGTTGCGTCGAACCACATCTCGAATCTACGTTCGCGATTTTCTCCGAGGGTGTCGAGGAAGGTCGTTACCGCGAGATAGTTTCGTAACGCGTTGCGTTCGAGTACGCCCTGCATACCGCTTACGTAAACGGGGTTTCCGTCGTGGGTGGTGTCGATCCTGGTAAAACCGACCTTGTTTCGAGCGAACACGTCGAGATACAGATTTGCCAGCGATTGAATCAGCGGATTGGTTTTGAAAGACAACTGGAATTTGATAATCGTGCAGCAACTTTCCAGCGGCGCCACCTCCACGACGATCAGATAGTCTGACGTGCGGTACGGCCCTTGCTCGGATTGTAACTTTACCAACTGGCCTTCAGCCGTATCTACTTTCGCAACAAAGGTAAGGCTGAGCGGCTTTGTTTCACTTAGGGGCTGATACTCCTTGTTACCCATGTAAATAGTGACCGTCGATCTGCCTTGTCGAGTCTGGTGTACACACGCTTTGGTATTCAGGTGCAGGAACATCATTCTACACCAGGCGGCGGGATTGCTGAGTTGCTCCAGCACTAATTCATACGAGTGTTCCAATCTGCCAAAGATGACCGTCTTGAGCAGACTGCCCTGAACGGATGACTCCATGAGGATGGGCAAGTTGAATTGACTTACCTCGAGCTGAAGGGTTTTTGCCTCGTATTCGCTCTTGAGATCGCAGACAGCCAGGGGAAATTGACAGAGCAGTAATAGGAAGACCGAGATCCCTCGTGTCCGGTAGATCCAGCTATTTGCCATACATGCGCCTGGAATTCGCTCCCTGTAACGATAGTTCGTCGCTGCCGAAGCGGGGCGTCTACCCGCGATTATTTCCTTGTTCTTCGTTGTCGCGCGCGAGATGGGCTCGCGAGATGACGAACTGATGGATCGCCTCTACGTCGGAATTATCCATTTCGGCTGCGAAGCTGCGCATGCCCAGCTCTCGCCGCACGCCGCCGAGAACGATTGCCTGGAACGTCTGGTGTGTCTCCTGCGACATCCTGCGCAGGTCCACGATTCTCGGAGAGGCCAGGTTGCGACCAAGCGCCCCGTGGCAGCTGGCGCATACCTGGTGATAGAGCTGCTCGCCATGAGCCAGTTGCTCGTCCGACGCGTTCAGCGGCGGCGGTTCAGGCAGTCGGGTGTCCCTGGGCTCGGGCTGGGCAAGTGTGAGCTTTCCGCCGAGTTTGAACACCAATAGCTTGCCGCCTCCCTCGTAGTCCCAGTTCACGGATGCCATGATGGCCAGATACTGTGTGCCGTCGATTTCGTAGGTGATGGGAGGCGCGCTGATGGATGCGTAGGCCTCGTATTCCCACAAAAGGGAGCCATCGCGGGTGTCGTAAGCAGACAGTTTACCGCTGCCGATTCCCGACCATGATCCATCGCCCTGAAAAACCACCCCCCCCATGGTCGCCAGCACACCGCCGTTGAAACCGTTGTTTTTCGGGATGCTCCAGAGTGTTTTTCCAGTCAGAGGCTCGAACGCGTTCAGAAACGCCTTTTGTTCAGGTTGGGCACCGGCGGCCTCCACCAACCGCTCGCGATAGTCGCCGATGGCGATACCGAGCGACATGCCGACCGGGTTCTGCTTGAAAATGCCGGTCTTGGCGAACGCCTCCTCGAGAGCAAAGAACGTTGGTGACTCGAGCGTCGGGATGTACATGATCCCCTGGCTTTCATCGAATGACATGGCCTGCCAGTTGTGGGCGCCGGCGGTACCAGGCCAGATCCACTGAGGATTGTCCTCGTAATAAGCGTCGACGTTCTCCACCGGCCTGCCTGTTTCCATATCCACGTGGGTGGCCCAGGTGATGCGCCCATACGGGTGCGCGCGAAGCAGTGTGCCGTTCTCGCGATCGATTACGTAGAAGAAGCCGTTTTTCGGTGCCTGCAGCAGCACCTTAACCGCGACGCCGTCGACCTCCATGTCGGCTAGCACAATGTCCTGGGTAGCTGTGTAGTCCCAATTGTCGCCAGGCGTCGTCTGGTAATACCACTTCATGCGTCCCGTGTCGGGGTCGACGGCGACGATGGAAGCCAGATATAGATTGTCACCGCCTCCGGGGGAGCGTATTGCCCGTGGCCAGGGTGCGCCGTTGCCAACGCCGAGGTACACCGTGTTGAAATCCGGATCGTAGACGATGGAATTCCACACCGTTCCCCCGCCACCGAGCTTCCACCACTCGCCGGTCCAAGTATCCGCGGCCGGTTCGAGCTCGGGATGTTCGAACGGTTTCGATGGATCTCCGGGCACCAGGTAAAAGCGCCAGGCCAACGCCCCGGTTTCCGCGTCTAGCGCGGTAACATAACCACGTACGCCAAACTCGGAACTACTCTGTCCGATGTAGACCTTACCGGCTCCAACCCGCGGCGCGCCACTGATGGTAAAAGGGCTGACAGACGATGGATCGGAGGTGTCAAAATCCCAGACTTTGGTACCGGTGGCCGCATTGACGGCAACCACCCGTCCATCGAACGTGGCGATGAAAACCTTGCCGCGATAGACGGCGACACCTCGGGTCATCGGGCCGGTGCAGCAGGCGTAACGTACGGACTCACGGTTGACTTCCGGGTCGAACCGCCAGATCTCGGCTCCGGTTTCGGCGTTCAGCGCGTAGGTAACGTTCCAGGGATCTGAAACGTACATGATGCCGTCCACGACCAGGGGCGTATTTTGCAGTCGATGACGGATGTCGAAGTGTTTTACCCAGGTGAGACCCAGATCCGCTATCGAATCCCGGTTGATTGCGGAAAGTCTGGAAAAACGCTGTTCCTCAAACGTCTGCCCGTAGGTCAACCACGATCCTGGCTCAGCGGCAGCCGCACTGACGATGCGTGCGTCGTCGACCATTGCGGTTTGGGGCTGCGGCGATGTTTGCGGGGGCACTGACTCCGGCACGCTGGTCGCTGAGTCTCCTGAGTTATTGAAGTACGCTACCAGGGCGACAATCGAAACGAGCGCAAGTACTGCGATCACCACCACCTGATTCGAAGCGCCGCGGATTCTATTCATCGTATTCCTCTTACCCTAGAAATTTGTCGTCGGCCTCAAGAGGTTACCGATTTTGGTTGGGTTCGGAAAGGCGCGGCCTGTATAGTCTGTTGCTCAATGAGCCATAACATCGGTTCGAGCACAGACCGTTTTGATGAGGAACTCTCCTGATGACCGAATACATTCCGCCGGCGTTGGATTGGGTACGTAGACAAGTCGACTTGTATGAAGGCAGTGACGGGGCCGAAGGGACCACGTTGTTGGATACCGGCATGCCCTGCATTATCGTCACACATGTGGGTAACAAGACTGGCGCAACACGAAAAATCCCATTGATGCGGGTCAAAGTGGAAGAGGGTTATGTGCTCATTGGATCCATGGGCGGCCAGCCTAAGAATCCTGTTTGGGTATATAACCTGCGAGCCAATCCAGATGTGCAGATACGTGACCAGACCGTCGTGACCGAAATGCGAGTTCGGGAGGTTACCGACGAGCAGGAACGTGAGCGCATGTGGGCAGCCAGTACGGAAGCCTACCCGCCGTATGACGACTATCAGGCAAAAACGACTCGCAAGATTCCGGTTTTCATTGCTGAACCCGTCTAACAGCAAAGCCCCACGGCCGGCTTAAGTCTATTGCCTGGTGGCGGCTGACTCGTTCTTCGGTTGCCGCGACTCCTGCCAACTGCGGATCTGATTGGCTTGGACGACCAGGAAGCCGCGTATGGCTTCTATTTCCACTTCGCTCAGCGTGTCTGCGAACGCTGGCATTCCGTTGTCCGCCCGGGCCCCGCCTAACACGATTTCCGCATATTGGGCGTGAATCTCCCGGGTCATGCTCCGGAGGTCCGGCGCGACCGTTGCCACCACCGTGGTCACGCCGATGCCCCGATGACAGTTGGCGCAATGCGTATGATAAAGCGCATCGCCCTGGTTGTAGGATTCTGTGGTCACTTCGACCTCCGGCTGTTCGGGTATCTCCATTCGCGTGGGTTCTTTGGCATCTATCACCTCGTCGCCGCCCAGCTTGAATACCAGCACCGTCCCGGCTAACTCGAGGGCTCGATTGCCGGTCACCATGGTCGCGATGTACTGAACGTCGTCGATCTGGTAGCTGATGAGTGACGAGGAGAATCGTCCCAGGGCGTCGTAACGCCAGATGGGTTCGCCCGTGTCGGTGTCGCGGGCGACGAACATTCCGTCTCCTTCGCCCTGGAACAGCAGACCCGTGGTGGTGGCAAGCACGCCGCCATTGAAAACGGGTCCCAGTCGGTGGCGCCACTTGTACTCGCCTGTCAGTGGATCGAATGCGCCGATGAAACCTTTGGATTCGGGACGCGGCGCGGCTTTTGCCTCCAACCGACGGCGATACTCTCCTTCACCCCATCCCAGACTCAAGCCTCGATCCCGGGTTTTATAGATGCCGGTTTTTACGAAAGATTCATCGAGGGAGTAAAAATTCGCGTAGTCGTGGTAGTAGAAATACATGAGCCCTTTTTGTTGATCCCAGGACTGCGGTTCCCAGTTATGCGCGCCGGCGTTGGCTGGCAGAATCCATTGGGGATTGTCCTCATAACGCGCCTCCGGGTTTTCCACCGGGCGGCCGGTTTCCATATCGACGTGGGTGGCCCAGGTGATGCCGTCGGTGTACGGATGAGCCCGCAGCAACTCGCCATTGGTTCGATCGATGACGTAGAAAAAGCCGTTTTTCGGTGCCTGGAGCAGCACTTTCCTTGCCACACCGTCCACTTCCATCTCCGTAAGGGTCATGTCCATCGCGGAGCTGTAGTCCCAGTTGTCACCGGGTACGGTCTGGTAGTACCAGTTCATCCGACCCGTTTCGACGTCCACCGAGACGATGGACGTCAGGAACAGATCATCACCACCGCCGGGAGAGCGAATAACCCGCGGCCAGGGCGCACCATTGCCTACGCCGATGTAGAGGCTGTTCAACTCCTCGTCGTAAACGAGGGAATTCCAGGCCGTACCGCCGCCACCGAACTTCCACCACTCGCCGCCCCAGGTCTTGGCGGCCATTTCCATTTCCGGGTGCTCGAACGGTTTGCTCGGGTCCCCAGGAACCAGATAGAAACGCCATGCAACCTCTCCGGTCTGTGCATCGAAGGCGGTAATGTAACCTCGGCGCCTCTTGCTCTCGCCACTACCCTGGCCGATGAAAATCTTACCGGCGGCCGCACGCGGTGCCCCGGTAATGTTGAAACGGCCGAGCGCCGTCGGGTGCCAGGTGTCCACATCCCACACTTTCTCACCGGTAGCCGCATCGATGGCGAGTAACCGGCCGTCGAACGTACCGACATAGACGCGACCTTGGTATACGGCAACGCCTCGGTTGTGCGCCGGGCCACAGCAGGCCAGGCGGATGTAACTTCGATCGACTTCCGGGTCATACGACCAGAGTTCCTCGCCCGTCGCAGCGTCCAACGCATAAACCACGCTCCAACCGTTGGAAACATACATAACGCCATCGACGACCAACGGGGTGCCCTGCATTCGCTGGTTCCAATCACCCACGGTCTTGGTCCAGGCGAGACCCAGATCGTTCACGTTGTCGCGGTTGATCTGAGTCAACATGGAGAACCGGTGCTCTTTGTAGGTTTGACCGTATGCAAGCCAGCTGCCTGGCTCATTCTCCGGCGCCGCGATGATGCGAGCATCATCCACGGCTCCGGCGGTCATTGCCTGGGCCTTCTCCGAGGTTTCCCGTACATCTTCCGTCGTCGGGGTGGTGTCACTCGATTCGGATCCACAACCCGTCGCCAGGGCGATGACCGCGAACGCCAGGACACAGACCAACGAATTATCCAGTCGATTCATGATTTTCGTTCTCCCCCAATTGGCTGCAGGTGTATGCGGGTCATCCGGTGCCACCTCAGGAAAATGTGACTTGCTCGATCGTTGGCGGCCGCGATTGAATCACCTACATTTTTCGCAAGATGTTTCCTTGTCGAGACTAACATCTAAAACTGGCGCGCCGAAACCGAACGAGTTCGTGGAAATCCTGCACATCAACGTTTTGGCTTGGCGGTGGTTCCGTGAGACCCTAGGCAGGCCGTTCGGGAACTCCAGCTTTTGGAACCCGGGCAAAGGCGAAAGAGGAGATTGAGATGGCAGATGTCCAACCCCCGCAGCTATCGGACAATGCGGTATACCTGAGTCGCTCGGAGCGCGCGAAAGCAGGTAAGCGCCCGTCGCGTTCCAGTGCGCTCGGTGTTGTCGCCGAATCCCGCTTTCCGGGTGCAAAGAGTCGCAGCGAAATGGTGCAGGGTATCCTCGCACAGGATCGTGATCTCGTTGCCGGTAACTTCGGTACCGTGTACTACAAACCTGTCACCGTCTGCGGTGTGGACTTGAAGCTCGAACCTTTACAGCCAAGCATAGGCACGGTTGTGCACGGCATTGATCTCGCGACCGACCTCAACGACCCCGAAATGGTCACCTTCCTGCGTGAGTTATGGCTGGAGCGGCGGGTGATCATGTTCCGTAACCAGGCGCACGTCTCCAGAGAACAGATGGTGGAATTCGCGCAGCATTTTGGCGAGGTGGGTTCACGATATGGTGAGCGGGAGCATGTGCCTAATTCTCCCCATGATCTAAGCCATCAAATCGACGTGCCCGGGATTCCGGATATGCTTGTGTTGACGTCGGACGAAGCGGTCCCGGCCGCGGCCTCAAACTGGCATAGCGATGCCTCGTGGCAAATGCGTCCGCCGATG
This sequence comes from Pseudomonadota bacterium, assembly GCA_022571865.1. Lineage (GTDB taxonomy): Bacteria > Pseudomonadota > Gammaproteobacteria > Pseudomonadales > Azotimanducaceae > SMWK01. The sequence goes on along the minus strand of JACZXA010000145.1, from coordinate 747 downwards.
GCTTCGGTCCTCATGTGTCGCGAAGCCCCGCCAGTTGGCGGGGATACCTGCTTCTGCGATTGTTACAGCATGTGGGAAGGCTTGTCACTCGAGACGAAAGAGCGCGTTGAGCATCTCAGCGCGGTGCACATGGGTGCGGTAATACATCAGATGGATGGAAAAACGCCGGTGGCAACGCATCCTGTTGCGCGCACCCATCCAGAGACAGGCCGCACGGCATTGTACGTGCAACAGGGTTTCGTACGCAGTTTTGCGCAAACGCACAACATTCCGAAGGACGAAGAGAAGACGCTTCTGCTGGAGATGAAGCTGCAGGAAGGGCGCCCGGAGTACACCTGCCGCTTCCGGTGGGAGGAAGGCTCCGTCGCCCTGTGGGACAATCGAGCGGTGTTGCACAGTGCAAGTGGGGATTTCTGGCCACACCGCAGGATCATGGAGCGCCTGACTATCCTTGATCACGATGTTTCGAGAAGAACACCTTTCTAGCAAGGCCACGTGAGGCGGATGTGCGCTGAGGAAACTCTAGCCCGGATATTGCACGAGTACGGCGCATATGGCGGTTAACATTTTAAAATTATTAGAGATTTTCTATATTTCGAATAGGTTCGAAGTGTGTTGATGGGCCTCCCCAGTTTTTGGCTGCATCTCGCGACCGCGGACCTGTTTGCGCAAGCGCAAACGGGCCCTCAATTCCGTAGCTCCGGCTACGCTTTCGGTCACGCGCCGTCATGACGACCCCGATCTCTC
>JACZXA010000010.1 GCA_022571865.1 Pseudomonadota bacterium | reverse complement strand
ATTCCAGATGTCCGTGTCAACGGCAATGTGCCCCGAACCCGGCGTCGATCCGCAACACCTGCACCAGGACGACGGACACTACCCGCTACCGCGGCCACACATGCCACTCATCGCCAACACGCTGATTGCACTCGACGACTTTACCCGTGAAAACGGCGCAACGATGGTCGTCCCCAACAGTCACACGTGGACCAAAGCCGTCGAGTTGGACACCAAGGTCGTTTATGCCGAAATGCCGGCCGGTTCCCTGCTGGTGTTCGACGGCGCGCTCTGGCACGGGGGTGGCGGCAATACCACCACCGATCGCCGCCGCCGATCCATCAATCTGAACTTCAACCTGTCGTGGCTGAGGCAACAGGAAAATCAGTACATCGGCATTCCGCGCGATATCTGGTTGTCGATGCCGGAACGGCTGCAGCGACTGCTGGGGTTTCAGAAGGTGAACTTCCTCTATGGCGGCGTCGACTACACAGACCCACTGGAGTACTTTAAGAAAAACAGTCGTTAAACAATCTCACTTTCCGCGGAAAGAACGTGCATATTTCTTGACGTAATTTCACTGACCAACAACCCGCATAGGTTATCCGCATCGGTGTTTCTCCCTGAACAATAGGTTTCAAGGTATGCGATGATTCTCGGTTGGGGAACGGCCATGAAAGCGACTCGCAAAAGTAAAACACGGACCACGGGGAAACTACGGATTGGCAACGACTGGAACGCGATCTCGATCATTGCGCTTGCGCAATCGAATCCACTGAAAGCGGTTGCCGAATTCGTCGAAAACAGCATCGATGCAGGGGCCAGGCACATCACCATCGTGCGTGGCAAAGAGCAAGGTGAATCCTATCTCCTGATTACCGACGACGGCGAGGGGATTCGCAAAAACGTAGACGGCGTACCCGACTTCCGGTTCGTGGCGACGCACATCTGCGATTCGTTCAAAAAAAATATCAAGGCAGACGGTATCCGGGCTATTCAGGGTGAATTCGGCATTGGGCTGTTGAGCTTCTGGACGCTTGGCGAGACCTTGTACCTGGCTTCGTCTAGTACGGCCGGGCGCAACTACCAGATGCGTATGGACCGTGACGATCCCAGTTACCGTATAAAGACGCTACGCAGCCTCCTGCCTTGTGAAGGCACTGAGCTCAAGGTCAAGCCATTGTTACCGGGCATCCGCTCGTTTACCGGCGAGAAGCTGGAGTTGTTTCTGGCGAGCGAGTTACGGGATCGCATCCGTGATTCCGGCGTACTTATCACGGTCATAGACCGCCAGACACGTAAACAGTACTCGGTAGTCCCCCGCCAGTTCGACGGTAAACTACTCCATCAACTGCCGAGCATACCCACACCCAACGGCGAAATTTATCTGGAACTGTATCTGACCAACTCCGGGCGGGGTGAGGTTGGATTGTACCGATCAGGCACACGGGTACTTACCAACTTCGCCGATCTCGAAACCACATCCAACTCCGTGTGGGATAGTGGCAACCTGGAAGGAATCGTCGACGCACCCTTTCTTACGTTGACCCCAGGCACGCGCAGTGGACTCATCCGCGATGCTCAGTTTCTCACCTTCAGCGAAGCATTGGTGCCACTTACACAGCACCTCACACAGATCGTGGAAGAACACCGTCGCGCCGAGGACGAACGCTCGAGTGAGCGCATGTTGAAGCGACTGCGACGCGCGTTCCGAGAAGCCATTCTATCACTACCGGTCGAAGACTATGACTGGTTCGAGATTCACAAGCAGGTCCACGCGAGCGGGCAAGGTCACGACGTCAGCAACGGCGCAGATGGAGACTATTCAGCAGAGTCGTTGGACGATGAGGCTTTCCCCGGACAAGCCGCCGCGGACCGTACGCAGAAGGATTTCTTCGAGTTTCCTGGTCCGTTATTCAGTGTACGTATTTCGCCCGTTTCGAGTATCGCTCCGGTTGGGCAATCGCACACGTTGCGCGCGGTATGCCGTGACAAGTCGCGGCGCACTGTTAACGATGGACTCACGTTTAGTTGGGAGCTCATCGAAGGTACCGCAGTATTCACGACGCAAAATGACGAAATGTTGACCTTCACCGCACCCGCTGACCCGGGTCTCGTACGCATCCGTGTCACGGTGACCCAGGGTGATGTCTCTTGTTCTGACGAGGCCGCAGTGACAATCACTGATCAGTTGCTGGACGCTCACGGGGGTCACCGGTCAACACCGGCTCAGGGCCTTCCTGGTTACACTCTCGAGCATGCACCTAACATACTCTGGCGGTCTCGCTACGATGCGGAGCGAAACCTGATCGTGGTAAACAACGGCCATCGCGACTTCGTGTATGCCAACCGCAATACCGCGCTCAAGCTACGATACATCGCGCGCCTGTACGCAAAAGAGCTCGTACAAAGAAACTTCCCAGGTGCGAGCGCTGGAGATCTGCTCGAACGAATGATCGAGTTGACGCTCTATATGGAAGAAAACTTAAGATAACCAACAAACCTATGGCAACCTTCAATGACGCAATACAACATCTGGAGAACGGAGACTGGGAATCGGCCCACGGCATCGTGCAGGCTGACTCGTCACGACTGGGTAGCTGGGCCCACGGGATTGTTCACACCATGGAGGGGGATCTCAAAAACGCGGGTCACTGGTACGCGCGTGCCGAACGAACGCTACCCGACCCACCGCAGATTGATGCGGAAATAGCCGCGCTGAAGCTCGCGTTCGAGAGTGCCACTGCCTAGGTTGTATAGGTTGGGGTCATGTATAGGTTGGGGTCAGAGTAAAGGGTCAGAGTAAAAATGGGGTAAAAAGCCTTCGCTTATGACTCCCTTTAGAGCCCCATTTTTACTCTGACCCTTTACTCTGACCCCAATCTTTACGAAGCTTGTTGTTGCTCTGGGTAAGTTACTACGGGCTTCGGCGTTTTTCGGAAATCCCCAACAATGTTGTACAGGCAAGGCACGAGAATCAGCGTGATGACGGTCGAGAACACGATACCGAACGACAACGACACCGCCATTGGAATTATCATCTGTGCTTCCAGGGAGGTTTCCAGAACGATTGGCAACAGGCCGAAAAACGTGGTTAGCGAGGTCAACAGAATGGCCCGGAAACGGACGATACCGGACTCAATCGCTGCTTCAGAGGCTGTTGCGCCCTCGGCAACGGCGCGGTTGACAAAATGCACCATGATCAAGCTATCGTTAACCACCACGCCTGACAAGGCAATGATGCCGATGAGTGAGAGAGAGCTGATAGCGATACCGAGAAACATGTGCCCGACAACCGCACCAATGATGCCGAACGGAATCACGCTCATGACGATAAGCGGCTGCACATAGGACTTCAGCGGGATTGCCATCAACGCATAGATGCCAAAAAGTGCTGCGACGAACGCATAACCCGTTTGCATCAGCCCCATCTCTTCCTCATGGGAACTGCCCGTGAGTTCGTATTTGATACCGGGATAACGACTCAGCAGTTCGGGCATGAAATCGCGACCAATCTGGCGAACGATCTGCATGGGTTCTGCAACAGACAGGTTGACGTTCGATGTCACAGAAACCGTACGCTGTCCATCGAGGCGTTCGATGGTGTCGTAGCCCCGGGTCATTTCGTAGCTGGCAACGACGGAAAAAGGTAGCTCACGTCCATCGGGCAGGCGTATCCACATCTTTTCCAGATTGCCGATGGATGAACGCTCCGAGCGCGGGTAACGCACCATCACCTTCACTTCCTGATCGCCACGCTGGATTCGCTGCGCCTCGGCACCGTAGAACGCCTGGCGAACCTGTCGGGCTAGATCGGAAAGCGTAACACCCAGCGCCTCGGCTTCGGGTTTGATCTTGAGTTCAATCTCCTCGGGGCCCGCGTTTGCCGAGCTTTCCACTTCGTAGAGCCCTTCGAAGGTTTTAAGGTGCTCGACGAGTTCGATTGCAGCCGCTTCCAAACGCTGGTAGTTGTTTCCTTTCAAGGCGAACGCCACCGGTGGACCTCCACCCATGTGCATGCCCGATGAGAACCGCAATGCCTTGGTGCCGGGGATCGTGCCGACTTTCTCGCGCCAGCGTCGCTCAATCTCCTTCGGTGACACGATCCGCTCGCCACTCTGGTTGAGTTCGACCTGCAACTGACCCTTCGTGCCGTCCTGGATATACGCAAACAGATGCTCGGCGGCGTTGAGATCGGTTCCCGTCTCCGCTTTGATCTCCTCGTTGATTTCAGCCAACTTCGCGTCCATCTGCTCAACGATTTCCCTGATCAGAGACTCTGGCGCACCTTCCTGCAGTTCGATGGTGGCCATCACATAAGGCTGGTCCATTTCCGGAAAATAAACGAAACGTACCAGTCCGCTTCCAACCAGACCCACCGTCAATATAAGCAGGCTGAAAAAGAATGCGAGCGTTGCATATCGAAACTCGATCGCCTTTGCGAGAAACGGTGCATAGACGTTATTGATGAAGTGTTTGAGCCTACGATCCACCCAATCCGCAATTCCCGATTTGTCTCCATGGGAAGATTTCATGATTGCAAGGTGGGAAGGCAGGATGAGCTTCGATTCGATGAGCGAAAAGAACAGACAGAAAATCACCACAAACGCGATAGCCGCAGTAAATTCAGACGTCGGTCCGTCCACGAACAGCATCGGGAAGAATGCCATCATGGTCGTGAGGACGCCAAACGTTGCCGGCACTGCAACCCGTTGCGCGCCCGCGACGATGTTCGGCAGGTTGTAACCGTGCTTTTCGGTATAGGTGTACGCGCTCTCGGCAATGATGATTGCATCGTCAACGACGATGCCAAGCACCAGGATGAACGCAAACAGACTCATCATGTTGATCGTTACGCCGACAAAAGGCAGCGGTAACATCATGAAGGCGCCAAGAAACGCGACGGGCAGACCAATTATTACCCACGCCGCGATCTTCACGTGCAGAAAAACCCCGAGAATGACGAACACGAGGATGGCGCCCATCGCCATGTTTCCCAGCATCATGTTCAGGTGACCCCTAAGGTAATAGGTCCCGTCCATCCAGGCGGTGAGCTTTACCCCATCGGGTAGCGTCGCTTGACGTTGATCAACGTATTCGTTGACGGCCACGGCGATGTCCAGTTCGCTCTCTTCTCTGTTCGACATCACGGTGATGCCGAAACTTCGTTCACCATCGAAGAACGAATAACTCTCGACCTCCGCGAACTCGTCGCGGATCAATGCGATGTCGCCGAGGGTGACCCGGGTGCCGTCGGGCCGTGTCAAAAGAACTATCTTGGCGAAATCCTCGCCCGTGTACGCCTGGCCCTTCGTTCGTAAACGAATGTTGCCCGACTCGGAGCGAATCGATCCGCCCGGCAGGTCAATCGACCAGAGCCTGATCGTTTGCGCGACTCTGTTTAACGTCATTCCGTACTGGCGCAATGTATTTTCGGAAATCTCGATCGAAATTTCGAAAGGCCGTGACCCCATAACCTCGGCGTAAGTCACATCAGGCAGAGCAACAATCTCCTCACGAATCTGATCCGCAAGCTCCTTCATGGTGCGTTCGTCGAGGTTGCCGTGCACCTGAACGTTGATCACGCCGCGTCGGAAGAGTTGTTTCGAGTACGTTGGCCGTTCCGTCTCAGCCGGGAAGGTTGAGATCCCGTCTATCGCAAGCTTCAACTCGTCGGTAATTTCCCCCAGTTCGTAACCATCCTCTACCTCGATCATGACTCGCCCGAAACCTTCGGCCGCAATCGAATTGATCTTGCGAATACCCTGGATGGACTTGATGGCTTCCTCGATCTTGATGATCACACCCTCTTCCACTTCCTGGGGTGCGGCGCCGAGGTAGGACATCTGGACGGTGATGATGTCGAACCGAAACTCCGGCATCATCTCCTTTTTCATGACCACGAGAGAGTAGATGCCCATACCGAGTATGAAGAACATCAGCAGGTTGGCGGCAACGTGGTTAGTCGCAAACCAACCGATCAGCCCACGAACTTTTTGATCAGGCACTTATCCCACCGGATTTATTGTGAGCACAAAAGATCAGGATTAACCATCAAAGCGGACCTTCATACCCGGCAGCGGCTGATCGATGGGCGTGATCGTATAGCGGTCGCCTTCCTCGAGACCTTCGTCGATATAAGCAAAGTTTTCATCCATTCGAACGATGTGCACGTCGCTCGGGTGAATACGAAACTCGTCGTCGACGAGCCACAAGGTCTTGCCGCGTGACAGAGCATACCGAGGAACAGCAAATAATTCACCGCCAGAGTTACCGGTAATTTCCGCGGTAACAAAGGTGCCAATACGAAGCGGTTCGCGACCTTCAGATTCGAGACCGTAGGGGTCCTCAATCTGTGCGACTACATACAACACCCGGCTGGTCGCGTCGAATACACCTTCCGAACGCACGATCTGGGCGTTCCAGGTGAAGGTTTGATCGCCAATATCGGCTGACAACGTCACTGGTAGCCTTACGCCGGCGCTCAGACTCTGCAAATCCAGGAATCGCAGATCGTTTTGTGTCAGTGGGAGGCGAACCTCAGCGCGGTCTACGGCGAACGTTCGTGCGAGCTGCCCACTGACGCCCACAAACTGGCCAATATCGGCGATTTTTTCTCGCACCATGCCATTGTAAGGGGCGCGAATGATTGTGCGGTTCAGGTCTTCCTGAGCCATTTCGAGATCGGCTTCCTTCGACTCGAGTTCGGCAATCGCCGCCTGCAACTGCGGCTTTCTGAGCACCAGCGACGAAGCCTCTCGTGAGGCTCGGTCGAACTCCCGCAATCGCTGCCAATCTTCATATGCGTAACCGGCGAGTGCACTTTCCGTCGCAACCTGCGTTTGCGCTTTGGCGACGCCGGCCTTCGCCCGCTTGACCGCGGAGCGATAGTTGCGCGGGTCGATACGAACGAGAATGTCGCCGCGTTTGAAAAAACCGCCGCTGACGAAAGCGGGCGAAACATCGATGATCTGTCCTGAAACTTCGGACATCAGAATCGTCTCGGTGCGAGGTGAAACCGAACCTTGCGAGCGCACCACGAAGGTAACCGGTGTTCGAACGGCGGTGTTGACCGAAACGCGTAACGCGGGAAGTGACACGGGCTTCTGCATAGCCGCGGGACGCGACTGGACCATCACGAAAGATGCACCGATCGCCAGGACGATAAATACGATCGGCAGAACTACCTTCAACATTCGTGTCATGGTCGAAAATCGCTCGAATTCGGAGTGATACGAAAGGTAACGCTCCAGTCTACGAATCTTAACGCAAAAAATCTTGCGAAATTTGGGCTTCTTCACGTCCTGGCGCCACATTTGGGCCTTTACGGCCCAAAAACTTCAGTTCAGGCAGCAACACCCCTCACTCCGACAATCGCCTGCGCGGGTAACCTAGCCTGGATTATTCATGATCAAGCTACTGCGGTCGCCAAGACCGCCAGATATTCAGCGCGTTCGCTATGCGAAGCCTCAATGCCGTATACGGTTACGCTTTCGGTCACGAGCCGTCATGACGACCACGATCCGCACCCGAAACTCTGCGTCTTCGCGCAATGTCCGGGCGAGAAAAACGAGGGTTGTTCGTGAATGGCTGCTACAGCTCCTCGATCAATTTTTTCATTCCCTCGCCGAGTTCCATCAACGCGGCGCGGTATATGAACCGATCCCAGCCGATGCAAAAATGCCTGACCCCGAGATCGATGTATCGTTTCGCCTGCTCGACAGCGCCGATCTCGATGCGCGGATGAATCCCGTACTCGAATGACTTCTTGATCACCCGTTCCTCAAACGGGCGAATCTCAGGCGTCGCCATCAAGCCGGGTTCACCCCGAGAGAAACCGAAGTCCGCCGGACCCCACTGGGTCATGTCTACACCCTTTTCCCTGGCCCGGGCGAGTACTTCATCGATACCGTCCACCGTGACGTTTTTTTCGATCATGATGAGAAACACGATCGACTCGAGATCCTCCAGGTAACTTTCACTCTGGTAATTCGACAACGCAGGGCGGCGGAGCTTCACTCCCATCGCGCCGCGAGCCTCAGGCGTATCGGGGGCAATGGCACGGTGACAGTCGTCCACGTCGGCCGGCGTGCGAATGTCCGTGAACAGCACAGACTTGAAGCCAGCCCCAAGTGCCGCTTGCGCCCAGAAACCCTGACTTTCCTGATCGAGCTTGATCATCAGCGGCAAATTGCCGCACTGGCCCGCACGCGCCATGTGGTAGAGCTGCTTCATGTCCAGAGTCGAGTATTCGGCCGCAAACTCGCCATAGTCGAATAAACCGGTGTCGCCGATGATTTCCGGGATGTCGGGATCAGCGAAGAGAAAGTGGGTGCCAAGGGTGGAACCAAATGAGTCGAGCGTTTCGCGAAAAGTGTTCTGCATGATCATGGCAAATTCCCAGGGCGGTTCAATTTCGGACAGAACATTAGAACAAAAATGAATAGACTGGTGGTTCTATGACGAATCGGCTGCTGATTATTTTTTTGGGCAATATGAAAATTACCCCTTACGCACGGATTAGCGGACATCACCGTGGAGGTTAACTGCATGAAAATTGGCTACTTCGGTTTCAACAACGGCCCATTGGCACAACCCGACTCGATCGCAAGTTTGCTCAAATGTGCCGAAGACGCAGGGTTCGAGTCCGCCTGGACCGGTGAACACGTGGTCGTGATCGACCCGCAGGAACCACCCTCGCCCGTGCCACCGGAGTTCCCGATGCTCGATACGGTGGCAACGCTCGCGTTCTCAGCGGCAGTCACTTCGAAATTGAAGTTGGGTTCCGGAATCATTCTCCTTGCGCAACGTAATCCGGTGGTGCTCGCTAAGGAACTGGCGACTATCGATGTGCTGTCTAAGGGTCGGTTGCTGTTTGGCGTAGGCGTTGGGTACATAAAACGCGAGTTCGAGGTTATCGGTGTGCCTTATGAAGAGCGTGGTGCCCGTACCAGCGAACACATCGAAGCAATTCGTGCGCTCTGGACCCAGGACAAACCCGTATTCGATGGTCGGTTCACCCAGATTTCCGGCGTGCAATCGAAACCGATGCCGGTGCAGTCACCCCATCCGCCTATCATCATCGGTGGGATGTCGCCCGCCGGCTATCGTCGCGCGATCGCTCACGGTGACGGCTGGTACGGTTTCAACCAGAGCGAAGACGAAGCTGCCGCCTCGATCGAGGGGTTGCGGGAGGCGGCCCGCGCCGCGGATAAGGAAGCGAGATTCGATGAACTCGAGATTTCCATCACGCCGCGAGGTGCCATCGACGCTGATCGGGTAAAACGTTATGAAGATCTTGGCGTATCCAGACTGATCCTGCTGCCAAGACCGGTGAGTGACGCTGACTCACCATTGGATGGTATCCGCCGGTTCATTGAAGACACCGCACAACAACTCGAGCTGGCTTAAAACGAGTAACTCGATGAAACAAGCAACTCAACACCGAAAACACGTTCAAGGCTGTCGGTAACAATTTACTCATCGGGACACCAGTCGTTCTCATCAGGTGAAGCCGACGGTTATTCGCCAGAGTCCACGTGCGCCGCAACCAACAACAAACGAACAATTTGTCATCTCCTGGCTATCTGCTGATGCCACTTTGACATCGCAAACTGAAGATAGCTTGGAGATCGAGGTTCAAACGTTGACGAACCACCTCGCGGATGTAAGCGTCAGCGTCCCCTAAACATTTGGAGACGCAACATGCGTGAACTCAACGCACAAGAGATCGAAGAGGTCAGTGGTGGTTTCCTGCCACTCGTCGCATTCGGATTGTCGTTTGCCGGTCATATAGCAGGATTCAGCGGACCGCTCGCCTGGGCGATCAGTTCAGCGGGGCTGATTGCGAGCACCATTGGAGCTGCCATGTATCTGGACTCGTAAAGAACGGCGTGGGGTCTTTCTCAGGCCCCACACTTCCGGTCCTTGTTCCGTCTTTGTACATTGAGTTTTACCAACAATCCAGGTGATGACATGAACAACGAACCAACCAGCTTTTTCCGAACCGATCTGCGTGAAGCCATCTACATGTTGGGTTTTACCTGTCTGGGTGTTCTGGCGATGAGCATTTACTCCACCCAAACCAGTATGCTCATCGGTTCCGCCGTTATCGGCATGACCCTGGGTAAACTGCTCGCACGAACCATGCGTCGATGGTCCAGATCTTGACCACTCCGCTTGAAAAGTCCCCTTTCGGATTCAGCCTCTGGATCATCGTCTGTGTGAGCATCGGCTGTTATCTTGCGTACCTTGCGGGCGTGAGTTCCAAAGCCATCGTCACAACCGCCGTCATCATTTCCTCCGGAGTCACCATCGTCTTTCTCGGTGCGTGGGTATTGAAAGCCTCCAGGAAGTAGTTCTGCCAAGCCCGGCCAGGAACTGATAGCATTCCGTCCCTTTTTCGCCGGGTGTTTCGATTTGCCAAATCTCAGTGAACGATTCCAGGAGTCCCCTTGAATGGCTGAAGGTAAAAAAACTCAGCATCGCAACGATACGTACGGAAAAATCGACAACCGCCGCGAGGACGAGGAAGGCGTTTCGCCGCCTATTCCGGCCGCGACCGTCGTGTTGTTGAGGGACAGTGATAACGGTCCCGAAGTTCTGATGCTGCGCAAGAACTCAAAAATCACATTTGGCGGCATGTGGGTTTTTCCGGGTGGGAAAATCGACCCCGAAGACTACCCGGTCGATGGCGATCTGGAGGCTGCGGCTCGAACGGCCGCGGCACGTGAGGCGGCGGAAGAGGCAGGCATTGAACTCAAACCTGACGAGTTCGTCTGTTTTGCCCACTGGACGCCACCACCGGGGCCGCAAAAGCGTTTTGCCACCTGGTTTTTCGCCGCACATCTAATCGAAACCCACGATATCAAGGTCGATGAGGGTGAAATCGAGGATCACACCTGGATTCGACCCGCGGATGCGCTGACTCGTCATCGCGCAGGTGAAATCGACATCGTTCCACCCACCTGGGTGACCTTATATCACCTGTCCCGGTATCAACCCGTCAGTTCGATGTTGCAACATTTCGGTGACAACAAAACCAAGGTGTACTCGACGAGAGTGGTGAAAGCCGCTGACGGCAGCCGGGTAGCACTCTGGCACGGCGATGCCGGTTACGACGATTGGGACGCAGACGTTGAGGGACACCGTCACCGCCTGTTGCTGGCAAAAGGTGGTTTCGTTTTCGAAAACACCATCGAGCAGTACTGATAGCCCGCGGGCTGCACAAAGACAGCGAACAGTGGCTAAGATCTACTTACGACCCTGAGGGGCAGTCGCTCAACGTCCGGGAATCACGCCTCCAGGTCGTGCAGATAAAAACGCGTACCACAGATGTCGACGCGATCGTCGCTCACATAACACCCCCGGTCTCGTGCCGCGGCCAAGATATGCTCGCGGTTTTTGACGGCAATATCGAGCCCGCCAAGACCCGCGCCACGTCCGTCTTCGGCTTCGACAAACCGGATGGTGGCGTTGTTCATGCGCATGGACAACTCGGCGCCATCACGTTCCACCGCAAGCCCCGCAACCTTTCCCCAAAGTTCGGCAAGCGTCACCGGGTCGGCGCTTTGCAGTTCGACGCCGAGGTAGTCGAGGGTTACGTCCTGCTTTACCTTGTCTTCCCACCCGGTGCCACCCACCGGCATCCAGTTACCGTCGAACTCTTCGAACTTGTCGTATTCGATCTCGAGAAACGAGGCAATCATGTCGCCGGGATGAAGCTGGCAGAGGTGCCAGCCATCGCGCTCGGCTTCGTTGGCGACCCGTACACCATTGTCGAGCGCCCGCTGGCGGACGGCCCGCTGATTTTCGAGGGTATCGAGCTGAGTGATCACCATGTAGCCGCCATCGCCGTTGCGGCGATCCAGGTACCGGCCCCCGGCCGTATTCTCTTCGACAGGTGCCACCACCTCGAGAAAGTTTCGCCCGATAGGCATCAGCGTATTTTCCAGGCCAAACTTGCCGACTCCCGGATCTATGAAGCAGGTGTTGATCCCCAACACGTGGGTGAGATCGTCAATCACCGGCTTGAGCTCGCGAGCAACCAGGCAGATCTGTCGCAGATGTATGGTCATAGTCGTCCCCCTTCCATATCCTCAATAGGTGTCCGTCGCTGACAAGAGCCTATATCGCGCGCCGGTCTATTCCAACGCAAATAACGAGCTGCAAACGGCTTCTCACAACACGCTGGCCTTGCGGCGCGGTTTGCGCTCTCATAGGAGTATCAAACAGGGGAGGAAAGGCATGTATCAAGATATTCTGTACGAAGTGCAAGATCCGGTCGCGATAATCACGATGAACCGGCCCGATCAGCTCAACGCGCTGACCGGGCGCATGATGGCGGAGATGCGCCATGCGTTCGCCGCGGCGGAAAAAGATCCGGCGGTGGTGGGTATGGTGTTGACCGGCGCGGGACGCGGTTTCTGCGCCGGGGCGGACATGGCTGGACTGAATGCGACCGCCTCAGGCGAACGCGGCGAGGCGGTGGATCTTTCAGATCTGGAAGCGAGTCCCGGAAATCCAGACATGGGCCCCAACTTCGAAATTACCTATACCTATTTACTGGCCCTGCAGAAACCACTGATTGCGGCAATTAACGGGCCATGCGCAGGACTGGGTTTCTGTTATGCCTGTCTGGCAGACATGCGGATTGTGGAGAGACAGGCAAAGTTCACCACGGCGTTTTCGCAACGCGGACTCATCGCCGAACACGGGTCGAGCTGGATATTGCCGCGTCTGATCGGCGCGGGTCGTGCGTTGGATCTCTTGTGGAGCGCGCGTAAATTCACCGGCGAGGAGGCGAAGGAACTTGGTCTGGCAGAGCGCCTGGTGGAAGAGGGCGAATCGCTTCAGGCCGCCATCGACTACATCAAACAACTTGCGAGCGTCGTTTCACCCACATCGCTGAAAGTGATCAAAGCGCAGGTTTATCGTCATCTCAACATGGAGTTGGGTGAAGCAATGGCCGAGACCAACACGTGGATGGCGGAATCGCTCAAACGCGAAGACTTCAAGGAAGGCGTGAGTTCGTTCATGGAAAAACGACTGCCGAAGTTCAAGCGATTGGGTGAGGACTAGCGTAGCGGCCGGTATCACGATGGCGAGACGACCGGTGTGAGTACAAGCCGAGATGAGTTCGGTGAAATAGCACGGCAGATAGCCGAGCTCAAATCGATCATTGAAGCTCACGCCGATGAGGCAGAAGAACAACGCCACCTCACTACCGAGGTGGCGCGGTCCATGGCACTGGCAGGCCTCTACCGCGTTGCCGTACCCCGCAGTCTGGGCGGTGCCGAGGCTCATCCGATAACCCAGATCAAAACCATCGAAGCGGTCTCCGAAATTCACGGGTCCGCCGGTTGGAACCTGATGATCGGCATTGAAACCATGGGTATTCTCGGCGGTACCTTCACCCGGTCGGTCATGGAAAAACTCTACGCAGACCCTGAACTCATCATATCCGGAACCCTGAATCCGCAAGGCGAGGCAGTCCCGTGCGAAGGCGGATATCGCATCACCGGACAGTGGCCGTTTGCGAGCGGAGTACACAACGCCCAGTACTTCTGGAGCCAGAGCATCGTCCAGAAAGACGGGGAACGTCTCAAAGACGAACGCGGGTTCGTTTTTTGCGAGTCCATGGTCCCCGTGTCACAAATTGAGGTTCTGGACACCTGGCATGTTTCGGGCTTACGAGGTTCAGGCAGTCACGATGTACGTCTACAGGACGTGTTCGTTTCGAACGAGTACATCAGCCAGGTGCAGCGCCAGATACCTGTCGAGCCGGGCACGCTCTACCGCCTGCCCATATACAGCCGTCTGGCCTACAACAAGGTAGGCGTCGCGACAGGGATCGCAAAGGCCGCCATCAACCAGTTTATTGAACTCGCCAGTGCAAAAAAGCCGCGTGGCTCGCGCAATCTGCTGAAAGACAGAGTCGATGCGCAACGCGCCGTTGCCGAAGCGGAAAGACTGGTTGGTTCTGCTCGAAGTTATGTCTTCGAAGCCGTTACCGATATGTGGGATACGATCGAAAACGGTGACAAGCCAACAGACAGACAGAAAGCCATCGTGCAACTGAGCTGTTCCGGCGCCGCCAACGAAGCGGTCAAGGCGGTGGAGATGCTGTACTCGGCGGCCGGCGCCAGCGCCAACTTTCTATCGAGCCCACTGGAACGCAGCATGCGGGACGTACTCGTGGTGCGCCAGCATATTATGGTTTCACCTCAGTACACCGAGGCCGTAGGCAGGGTGCTGCTCGGGATGGAGTCTGAGACTTTCTTGTTCTGAACTTGCTGGAGTTGCCGCCTTCCCGTTGCCCAGTTCTCATGTAGCGGTGATAGCGGTGATAGCGGTGCCCAGCGAAATCTGTCTGAGGACCGTGAGCAAGTCAACGAGCAAATACCAAGCCACCGCCTGCGGGGCACTCAGGCCACCGTCGTTGGCCGTTGGATAGGGAGATCCAGACCTCGATTCCGTTGGTCTACCCATAGAATCACGGCTGCGAACGAAGCTTATTACCCTTGATCACCACCTGGTGTTACCAAGGATCGGCAAGCTTCCGATCGAGATCCAATACAGCTTGTGGCGATTCTTTCCGCTTAACCCGACTTCAGTTCGCGTCTAAAAGCAAACCAGAATCTAACCGGGTGCACGCTGACAACCTCGAATCAGCCGACCTGGCATCGCCCCGGTGTGCTCACCCTTTTCATAGGTCACTTCACCCGACTTGATCGTCAGACGGTAACCGTCCGCCTTCTGTATCAGCCTTTTGCCCCCTGCCGGCAGGTCGTAAACCATCTCTGGTTGATGCAGTTTCAACGCGTCATAGTCAATCAGATTGAAGTCCGCCGTGTATCCGGGAGCGATCACGCCGCGGTCGCGCAAACTGTACACCTCTGCGGAATTCTGGGTGAGTTTGTGTACGACGAACTCGAGCGACATCAGCGGGCCGCGTTTTCTGTCCCGGGTGAAATAACTCAACATGTAGGTCGGCACGCCCGCATCGACCAGCACGCCGCAGTGCGCGCCTCCATCAGACAGCCCGAACACGCTTTGTGGATGTTCGATGACTTCGCGCTGACCTTCCAGGTCTCCGTCATACCTGCCAAACAGGATAAGCAAAGGCCGACCCCCGGAGAGAACGTCCATCATCACTTCTCGAGGGTCTACACCGCGCGCACGCGCAACGGCGGCAAGGGTGTCATCAGAACTCGGCTCATAGGTGAGTTCGTCATCCAGGACGTAGATGTATTCGTAATCCGTCATGAAGCGCGCAGCATCTTTGTTCTTCGGCAGTACCGGCTCCTCGGTGAGAACACGCTGACGAAAAGCCGGGTCTTTCAGCCGCGCCTGACGTTCTGCCAGAGGTAGGTCGTGAATTTCTCGATAGGCGGGGAATTGCCGCATGGGATTGATCGTGCCGTCCAACATCATCAGAATGGAAGCCGGCCGCGCACCCACTTGTGGCCTCAAGCTGAACCCGTCGGCGTGAAGCTGCTCGGCCAGAGTCCACACCGGGCCCATGCCGGCGGTAACCAACGGTGTCACCGTACATCCCGTGGTGCGGGCAATGTGCTCAATCCACGCCAACTCTTCCGGGTTGTTCAGGCCGTCCGAGACAAACTCCATCGTTCCATAATTGAGCCCGGAAAAAGCGTCGGCAATCGTGATCATCTCCTCTGCCGATGCCCGGGTGCCAGGCACCATGTTGCCTGCCTTGTCGACGTGCCCGTAAAAACGCGAGGTAGAGAACCCAAGCGCGCCGGCCTCGAGCGCCGTGCGGGTAATCGCGCGCATCGCGGCCATGTCTTCGGTGGTCGCATCATCGTAACAACGCTCACCCATCACGTAGGCGCGCATCGCCACATGAGGCACCTGGGTTCCTACATCCACCGTATACGGGGTATCGATGCATTCGAGATATTCCGCAAACGTCTCCCAACCCCAGGGAATACCCTCGTGCAGGGCGGTGCCCGGAATGTCTTCAACGCTCTCCATGAGCGAGATTAATTCGTCTTCGGAACCTCGTCGCACGGGCGCAAAACCAACTCCGCAGTTGCCCATGACAATCGAGGTCACACCGTGCCAGCTGCTCGGCGTAACCTGCTTATCCCAGCACACCTGACCGTCATAATGGGTGTGAATATCGACGAACCCCGGTGTGAGCAGGTCGCCCTGAGCATCGATGACACGACGGGCTTTTGCCGGGCTGTTACCCACCTCGGTCACTTCGACGATTTTCCCATTGTCTGCTACAACGTCGCCGCTTTTCGCGGGGTTACCCGTGCCATCGACGATGGTGGCGTTGCGGATGACTAAGTCGTGCATGGTCTATCTCCCTCGGAACCAACCGGCGTCAAGATTAACCCTGATGTGACAATAATGCGCGCTCGCAGACGTGTTATAACAGGCAAAATGCGTACGGACGTAGTGCTCGCACAGATTTCGCGCGTACGCAGCGATGGGAGTATACGCTAGGTTATGTGACCTGAGTGAAAATCAGCACGCGCGTGGCAGAAGTGCGTAGTTTGCCTGTTATAACGCGAGCCGTAGGCGGTCTGCGCCGTGGATTGTTGTCACATCAGGGTTAAATAGTATCACGGTGAGTTGAGCCCACATCTCGAGCGTCGAGCAGGTGACACATCGCTTCGTGTTCTGGCGCCACGACGACGACCGCGGGCGCCGTCTCTGTGCATACATTCATGCACTCTGGACAGCGTGGGTGGAACCGGCAACCATTCGGTACCGCAAGTGCCGTTGCCACCTCTCCGTGTATCTGCCCGGACGCGCGCGGGTGCGAAGGATCCGGCCGCGGGACGGCTGCCAGCAAAGCCTGTGTGTAGGGATGCCGCGGTCGCTCGAACAGTGCCTCGACCAGGCCATGCTCAACGATTTCGCCCAAGTACATCACCGCAACGCGATTGGCCGCGTGCTCGACCAGGGCGAGATCGTGTGCAATGAGGAGATAGGTGAGACCCAGTTCACTCTGCAGATCCTGTAACAGGTTGAGCATCTGCGCGCGAATCGAAACATCCAGCGCCGAGATCGGCTCATCGAGAACCACGAGATCCGGTTCCAGAATCAACGCCCGTGCGATCGCAATACGCTGGCGCTGACCCCCTGAAAACTCGTGTGGATATAGATCGGCACTCATCTCAGGCAACCCCACAAGCGATAGGGCGCGATCAACCTTCGACTCGATATCCCGCCGAGTAGCGCCATGGGCTCGGAGCGGCTCAGCTAGAATCGTACGCACCTTGAGTCGCGGATTCAGCGAACTGTAGGGATCCTGAAACACAGCCTGTACCCGGGCACGATACCGTTTGGCATCGCGCCCGCGAAGCCCACTGATGTCCTGCCCATCGAACAAAATACGCCCACGGGTCAGCGGGTGGAGACCGAGGATCAACCGGGCGAGCGTGCTCTTGCCGCAGCCGGACTCACCCACAAGAGCGAACGTTTCGCCGGCGGCAATCTCCAGGGTGACACCGTCAACGGCACGTACCACGCCGCTACGCGTCACAAAATGACAGGCAACATCTTCGAGTGCGAGCAGAGTCACGGAGTCAGCCTTTCACCTACCATAGTCAACTTAACCAACCGCCCAGGCAGCATCGCCTTGCAAACCGCTTCAGCCGCTCACCAGCCCCTGGGGATAAAACGCACAACCAGCGGTAGTGGTGGTGAATACAATGGATCGGGATACGTTATCACGGTATCAGCTTAGCAACGGACTCCAGGGCTCGTCCTGCAACAATTCGTGGTCTACGCGTCTTGGCAAAGTTATGTGCGGAGACACTCATCGCAAAGTCTGCTAGCATATGATAGCTAATGATAGCATGTACAAACTTGAGAGGCGCCATGCCACAAATTCAACTCGCAACGCGGATTGACTCGGAAGTGAAAAAAGCGGTGGAAACACTATGTGAATCCCGCGGGCTGAAAATGAACCGCTTCATCGAAGACGCATTGATCGACAAACTAGAAGAGCTGGAAGATATTGAGGATCTGACGCGAATTCGGTTTGAACCGACGCGACCTCTCGCCGAGGTCATAAAAAGCCTCAGGCTCAATGGCAAGATATGACATTGAAATATCTGCAACTGCCGAGAAGCAGATTCGGCAAATCCCGCAAAAAGATCAGCTAGCCATTATCAGACGTATTCGGGAGCTGGCAACCCAACCCCGACCACAGGGATCACGAAAACTACTCAGATACGATGATGTCTATCGCATTCGAGTCCGCACTTATCGAATCTTGTACAGCGTCGAAGATAGACGCCTCATCATCATCATCTTGAAGGTTGGACATCGGCGAGACGGTTAGATAGCCGATCCAGCGTCTAAGCTGGCGGCAGGTATCAGTCCAGACGATAGTGGGAAATCTGAATTTCTTCACCATAGTTCGCATAATCCCCCGCAGCCCTACCCGCCCGAAATTCACCCCAATTAATTGCTCGATAGTGCGCGGGACTATCTTCACTAACAACACCGTCAACCGGCGCATAGTCGAGATCATAGTCGGGGTTGAAAAAGAAGGGTGCGCTGTAACGTTTTGCTTCGACACTCGCCAGCACCCGGTGCAGGGGGGCTACATAGCGATCGTTCGACCACACCTGCACGATGTCACCGATATTGATCACCAGCGCATCCGCTCGCGGCACGACGGTATGCCACTCATCCTTACGACGAATTTGCAGACCCGGATTCATGTCCTGAAACATCACCGTAACCGCGCCCGCGTCCGTGTGATGGCTGATCCCGAGATTTTCCTCAGCTTGATCGCACAGCGGGTAATAGTTGAGTCTCAGAAAACTCGTCTGTCGTTCGCCAAAATCGGAGGTCAGAAAATCGCCGGGCATACCCAGATTCCGGCTGATCCCCATCAGGATTTTTTCCGCAATCGACTGAGATGCATCGTAAAACCCGAGAATCGCCGATTTGAATGCCGGTATGTTTTCAGGCCACTGTGGTGCACTCCCCGCGAGCGGACCGGTATCGGTCCCGGGTCCCACATCGAAAATTTCTTTCGAATCCCGAAGGTTTTTCGTGAGTTCCTGGTCGAAAAATCCCCACGGGTTGGTCCTGGTTCGTTCGATGGTCTTTTTCGTCGTCAACGGCAAATCGAAAAATGCACCCATCTGTGTGTGCAGTGAAGCAATCACAACCTGCGGCATTCCGTGATTGGTTATCTGAAAACAGCCCCACTCCGTACAGGCCACATCCAATTCACGCAGGTGATCATCATTCCTGAACTGGTGCACGTCTATCACCGGGATTTTCAAACCAACCGCCTTGTTCGAGTTCTTCCACGGATGTTACGACATCCGTTGTGCCGCAGTCGTGTCGGGACAAACCTCTGACCCACGCCGTGGTCTATCTGCTAAGGTGACTTGACCGCGACCAAGGCGCAGGGGGGACGACGATGATTCAAGGTGCAGGAACCTGACGATGGCTGAGACCGAAGTCAGGCAGGTTTCGCTACGTACCAGGCTCTTTTTCGGCAGCGGTACGGCAGCAGAGCAGATCTGTCTATATTCTTTTGGTCTCTTGTCGATGCTCTACTACAACCAGGTGCTCGGCCTGAGTGCAACCCTGGCAGGCCTCGCCCCAACCCTCGCTCTCGTGTTCGATGCCGTCTCCGATCCACTGATGGGCTCTATTTCAGATAGATTCAAAGCCAAGAAATGGGGACGACGCCATCCGTTCATGTTCTTCGCCCCGGTGCCTATCGCACTCTGCTTTTTCGCGATCTTCAATCCACCCGATTCGCTCGAGGGTTTCGGTCTGTTCCTGTGGTTCACCGGGTTTGCCGTAGCGCTGAGAACATTCATGACGTTATTCCACGTGCCACATCTGGCGCTCGGCGGCGAACTCTCATCGAACTACCTGGAGCGTTCGCAGATCATGAGCTACAACATGTTTTTCGGCTGGGTCGGCGCCGCGGGGACACACTATGTCGCGTTGACGTTCGCCTTTGCCGCGACCTTAGAGTATGCCAATGGACTGCTGAACCCCGGCGCCTACCCGATTTTTTCAGCAATCGCTGCGGTTATCGTCGTGTTAATCCTGTATTCGTCCGCGTGGTTCACACGCGATCAAATTCCACGCCTTTCCCAGCCGTCGGAGAATCAGCCTAAGTTCTCGTTGTTCGAGTTCTGGTCCGACATCAAGGCCGTGTTGGTCAACCGCAACTACGTTTTTCTACTCCTCGGGCTGTTTTTCCTGAGCATCATGCTGGGAACTCGGGCCGCGCTTAATCTCTACATGAACATCTACTACTTCGAACTCCTGCCAGAGCAGATCGCCTATTACGTATTTGGTTCGGCGGTGGGTTACGTCGGCGCGTTTGCGCTGACGACTCACATGCACAGACTGTTCGACAAGCGCGCGACCATCGTTGTCTCGGCGATCTGTCTTTCCATCATCCCCGCGTTACCCGTGATGTTGCGAATGGCGGGGTACTTTCCCGACAACCACACGCCGCTGCTGCTGCCAACCATGATCGCGTTCGCCGGCTTGTCAGGTATCGGCCTTGGGGTATTGAACATCAGCGTGATGTCGGCGCTTGCCGATCTGGCGGACGAAAACGAACTCCTTTATGGACGCCGCCAGGAAGGCGTACTCTTCGCTGCAAGAACGTTTTTCTCGAAGGCCGATATGGCGCTGGGCCATTTCCTGGCAGGCATCGCGCTCGACTTGATCCAGTTCCCGGTGAAATCGACGCCCGGCGAAGTGGATGCAGACGTGATCTACTGGTTGGGCCTGGTGGATTCTCCGATTACGATCATTCCGGGTCTGATCGCCGCAGGCATCTACGCCGGCTACCGCATCAACAAAAAGCGTTACACGGAAATCCAGGCACAGCTCGAGGTCAAACGTGCTGACATGTTGCGAGCATAAATCCCGAGGCCGGATTATTCATGCACGGGCTACTGCGCTTGTTCATGAATAATCGCGATGAATAATCGCGGCTCAAGCGGTCGAGTCCACCTTCAACCAGCAGGCCACGTGCCCGCCATCCGACATCGCCACCGTTGGGGGCACTTGCTGACGGCAGACCTCCATGGCATGCGGACAGCGAGGATGGAACGCACAGCCGCCCGGGGGTGAGAGAGGATCTGGTGGGCTGCCGAGTATCGATTTCAGACGTTTCTGCCGGCGCCCGAGAATCGGCACCGAATCGAGCAACCCCTGGGTGTAGGGATGTTGCGGATCCGAATACAGCCGATCAACGCCTGCCATTTCGACGATGCGCCCCGCGTACATGACGGCAATGCGGTGGCAGAGACTCGCGGCAACGCCCAGATCGTGGGTGATGAACAAAATCCCCGCGCCCGTATCGGCCTGAATCTTCTCGATCAGATCCATGAACTGCACCTGGATGGTCACATCCAGCGCGCTGGTCGGCTCATCTGCGATCAACAGACGCGGGCGGCAGGCAATCGCCATGGCGGCAACCACCCGCTGGCGCATTCCGCCACTGAACTGATGCGGATAATCACCTGCCCGCTCTCTCGCGGACGGGACGCGAACCCGATCGAGTTCGGCGACCGCCATGTCGATCGCCGATCTTTCGCCCGCCAGATGATGGGCACGAATAGGTGCCGCCACCTGATCGCCCACCGTGAACACCGGATTGAGCGAGGTCATCGGATCCTGGGAAATCATCGCAATCTGCCGGCCGCGCACTTCTCGTGACAGCACCTCCTCATCGAGTCCCACGAGTTCCCGCCCATCGAGTTTGATCGAACCCGCAACGATGCGGCCGGCTGGTTTCGGCGGTAACCCTAAAAGCGACAAACCCATCATGGTTTTACCGCTGCCGGATTCTCCAATCAAACCCAGCGTTTCACCCGATGCGAGGTCGAAGCTCACCCCATCAACGGCTTTTACGACGCCACGTTTCAGATACAGATAGGTTTTGAGATCGCGTACCTGGAGCATTCGACTAGAAGACCTGACGACGGAGCGGGTCAAACGTATCTCTCAACCAGTCGCCGAGTAGATTGGAGGCGAGACACGCGGCCATGATGGCAAGGCCGGGCATGGTAATCAGCCACCAGGCGACCTCGATGAAGTTTCGACCATCGGACAACATGCCGCCCCACGATACCTGCGGCGGTTGTATGCCCAGCCCGAGAAAGCTCAAACCCGCCTCGAAAACGATGACGCTGCCAAACTGCAACGTCGCGAGAACTAACAATGTATTCAACAAATTTGGCGCCAGGTGACGCACGAAGATAGTCGGGGTACCGACACCGGCAACTTTTGCGAGCGCAATGAAGTCACGTTCCCGCAGGCTCAAGACCTCTCCGCGCACGATGCGGGCATACCAGGTCCAATAACTGAGCACGATGATGAAAATCACCATCGCCTCACCCGGCGGTAACACGGCCGCAAACAACATCGCCAGCGGAATCGACGGCACCGCCATCTGCGTATCGATAATGCGCGAGATCACGGCATCGACAATACCGCCAAAATATCCGGCCGCCATGCCCAACCCGGTGCCGATCAAGCCGGAAAGGACGATCGCGTAGAACGCAACAACCGTCGAGACGCGGGCACCCGCGATAATGCGGCTCAAGATATCGCGGCCAAGATTGTCGGTGCCCAGGA
The DNA here is from genome assembly GCA_022571865.1 of Pseudomonadota bacterium. Lineage (GTDB taxonomy): Bacteria > Pseudomonadota > Gammaproteobacteria > Pseudomonadales > Azotimanducaceae > SMWK01. Next base: position 20,334 of record JACZXA010000010.1, on the reverse strand, counting down.
GATGGGCGGCACTGCCACCATCGAGCCAGGCAGGCGGCGTCATCGCGTCGGCGAGCGAGATGGATGTCGCTTGATACGGGGCGATCCAGGGGCCGAACAGCGCCGAGATCACCACCAGGGCGAGCACTAAGCTTGCAACGTACGGGAACCCACTTGATACCTTGTTGCGGTGCAACACCTTGATACCGAAGCGGCTCAAATAGGAGAGCGCTTCAACCACGACGAATCCTTGGATCGATGAAGCCGTAACTCAGATCAACGAGCAGGTTCATCACGACAAACACCACCGCAGACAACATCACGCCTGCCTGCACCACGGGAAAATCGCGGGCAAAAACCGCATCGACCACGGTACGGCCAACACCCGGCCAGGCGAATACCACCTCGATCACAAACGCGCCACCCAGCATGTTGGCGAAATACACGCCCACCATGGTGACCAGTGGAACGGCCGCGTTCCTGAGTGCATAACGCCAGATGATGGTGCGCTCCGGCAGCCCGATCGCACGTTCCATGCGCACATAGTCGCTCTCCAACACATCGAGCATCGACGAGCGCAGGGTGCGCGTCATGGCGGCCACCGGATACCAGCCGAGCGCAATCGCCGGAAGAACGAGATGCGCCGGCGTGCCGCGCCCGTACGCCGGCAACCACTGAAGTTCCACCGCGATGAATAGAATCAGCAAAAGGCCAATCCAGAATCCGGGTACGGCCTGGCCGAGCATGGCAAATATTTTCGCAGATCGATCGACCCAGCCGCCGCGATGCACGGCGGAAAAGACTCCCAGCGGCACGGCGAGCAACACCGCAAAAAAGAGTCCCGCCATGGCGAGCTCGAGTGTCGCTGGCAGGCGATCGATCAACAAACCCATCGCCGGCGCATTCCACTGATACGATTGACCAAAGTCGCCGGTGAGGGCATTACCGAGAAAGATGGCAAATTGAACGAGCAACGGTTTGTCGAGGCCGAGCGCTTCGCGCATGGCGGCGAAGTCGGCCTCGCTCGCATCCATCGGCAGCATCAGCGCCACCGGATCCCCCGACAGGCGTTGCGCAACGAACACGATCAACAGCGCCCCGAAAATCGCAATGAGGCCCTGTAAAGCTCGCTTGGTGATGTAACGGGCCATTAACTGCCTGTGGGTGCCGCCGTCGGTTCAGCGAAATCGGTGATGGTCGCAGCGAGGATCGATTCGGTCAGGTTCATTGAGACGATTGTACGAGGAATCACTCTCAGTGTTATAACTACCCGATGACGAATCATTCTGACGTGCTGGTAGTCGGTGCCGGTTTTGCCGGTATGTATGCGCTGTACCGTTACCGCAACCAGGGACTCAATGTCGCGGTGGTGGAAGCGGGGTCCGACGTGGGCGGCACCTGGTACTGGAATCGCTATCCCGGCGCGCGCTGCGATGTACCGAGCCTCGAGTACTCCTATGGTTTTTCGGAAGCGCTGGAACAGGAGTGGGACTGGCCCGAGGTTTTCTCCGCGCAGCCAGACATCCTGAAGTACGCCAATCACGTTGCCGACCGTTTTGATCTTCGCCGTGACATCCGCTTCGACACAACAATAACCGCACTCGAGTACCTGGAGTCGGACAATGTGTGGCGCGCCACCACCGAACGGGGCGAACGGTTCGAAGCGCAGTTCTGCGTCATGGCCACCGGCTGCCTGTCGGTCCCCAACAAGCCGGAAATTCCCGGAGCCGACAGCTTTCAAGGCACCGTGTTGCACACCGCGCTCTGGCCCAAAGAAACGGTGGACCTCACGGGTTGTCGAGTGGGCATCATTGGCACCGGTTCATCGGGTGTGCAGGCGATCCCCGAGCTTGCGAGGCTTGCCGGGCATCTCACCGTTTTTCAACGAACACCCGTCTACACCGTACCCGCCAACCGCAAACGTATGCGCGCCGACGTCCAGCAGGAGTTTCGCGACAACTACCGCGCCATACGGGAAATGCAGCAGAACAACGCCGGGGGGATTTCAAATTTCCGCCCGGTGCGTAGCGTCAAGCGCCCTGTCACGGAGTCTTCCGAATCGGAGTCGGCCACCGCAATTCCCGCCACGTCGCTACCGGCTTCCTCTCTATCCGCCCCGGCGTTGGCGCCAAATAATATTCTGAGCCTGACGCCAGAAGAGCGTTTGCGGCTGGTCACCGCACGCGGATTGAACATGCTGCTGACCTTTCGTGACGTCTATACGGATCCGGAAGCCAACGAGGCGGCCAATCAGACCTTTCGGGATGCAATAGGCAATATGATCGATGATCCCGAGGTGAGCCAGCTCCTGTCACCCACAACCTACGGCCTCGGATGCAAACGTCAGGTTCTGGACAGGGACTACTACGACACGTTCAACCGCGACAATGTCACCCTGGTAGACGTGATCGAAACCCCCATCGAGACGATAACTGCCAAAGGAATCCGCACGAGCAAAACACACTACGATCTCGATGTGTTGATTTATGCCACAGGATTCGACGCGATGACGGGCGCCCTGTTGAAAGCGAACATCCAGGGGCGGGATGGTTTACGGCTGGCGGACAAGTGGCGCGACGGACCGGTTGCGTATCTCGGCTTGCAGATGCACGGTTTTCCGAACCTCTTCACCATCACCGGTCCTGGCAGCCCATCGGTGCTCAGCAACATGCTGGTTGCGATAGAACAGCATGTAAACTGGATCGGCGACTGCATCGAACACCTCGGCAGCACCAACCTGCAGAGAATCGAACCGACGCCCGAGGCGGAAGTGGACTGGGTCGCACACGTCAACGAAGTGGCCCAAGGCACCATGTATACGCGACCCAGCTGCAACTCGTGGTACCTCGGATCGAACGTCTCCGGCAAACCGAGAGTCTTCATGCCCTATGTCGGGGGTTATCCGAGATATCGGGAGCGGTGTGAGCAGGTGGTGGCAAACGGGTACGAGGGCTTCAAGCTGAGTTGAGTCCGACTGCCTCGAACTCACAAGAAAGCTCATACAGTCAAACACGGTCAACCGGTATTCCAGTATCCATCCACCCACTCTGCCTCTGACGATCCCGGCCACATTGGAGTCGTCGTTATCAACACGTCGAGATCTGTCCGGGCTCGAAATTGAAACGCCGTTCTCGCCGGTACGTTGAACGACAATCCCTCGACCAGGTTGATGATCTCGGTATTTCCGTTCAACCAGAACTCGCCAACCCCGGACAACACGTACCAGATTTCTTCGACCGTTCTGTGCCTCACGGCTTTCGCAACGCCGCCCGCGCGAAGCCGGCAATGGACCGTGCTCGAGGTCGCAGTACGCACCAGCAACCTGATCTCGGAGCCATCGGGCGCCAGGTGATCGTATTCCTTCTCCTGGGGTTTCACCGAATTCACCTGGATTGGAATCTCTTTCATTCCAGAACCCGTTTGATCGATTGGCGCAGTTCCGGAACAACCTCGCTGACAAACCAGGGATTCTTCTTCAACCAGATGTTGTTGCGCGGGCTTGGATGAGGCAGCGGGAATATCGACGGCGCAAACTCCCGCCACGCCCGAACGGTTTCGGTCAAATTCGACTTCGTCGCATCTCTAAGATGCCAACGGTGGGCATACTGACCGATGACCAACGTCATGCGCACGCCATCCAGACAATTCATGAACCGCTCCCGCCAGGTGCGCGCGCACTCTGGCCGCGGCGGTAAGTCCCCGGATTTTCCCCGCCCCGGGTAACAAAACCCCATGGGCAACAGCGCAATGCGCTGGTCGTCATAGAAGGTCACGCGGTCGATACCCAGCCAGTCGCGCAACCGGTCGCCACTGGGATCATCAAACGGCACGCCGGACTCATGCACTTTCAAACCCGGTGCCTGTGCGGCTATGAGCACGGGCGCTTCTCGAGATACCTGAAAGACCGGCCTTGGACCCAGCGGCAGGTGCGCTTCGCACAGCGTGCACCCACGCGCTTCACGCGCAACGGTTATCAAACGCTGCATAGGACCTCCGGAAGGCTTCACTGCGAATGTAACTCCTTTCCCCTTGCCGGGGAGTCTGCTCGGTAGAAAAGATTCCTACTGCGAAAGCACCACAGCGGTCCATATTTGCGCTCTTTTTCGTTGCGTAACGCCACTCAGCGCCTCAAAAGAAACCCATGTTGGCGTGTATGGAGACGCTTGAGAATCTCCTGACAACCTGTCAGCGTCCGGAAAACCCGAACGGACCTCAACGTGAAGATTCTTGCAGCCAGTCTCTCAGCCATCGTACTGGGTATCGTAGCGATCGTTCTGGTGCAAACACTACTGCACACACCCGTCGACGTCCCGGCGGTCGAACCGCAAACCATCAGCGTCGACGAGGCGGCAATTGCCGAGCACCTGGCGGAAGCGATTCGATTTCGCACCGTGTCTCATCAGCGCGCAGATGAATTCGAGGCCGACCAGTTCGAAGGTTTCATTGCCTGGGCCGAAGCCACCTATCCGGAAGTGCATCAGACCATGGATCTGAGCCGCCATGGCAACTACACCCTGCTTTACCGCTGGCGGGGAAGGGATGCGACTCTCGCGCCCATTCTGCTGACAGCACACTACGATGTGGTTCCCGTTATCCCGGGAAGTGAAGCCGACTGGCGACATCCGCCGTTTGCCGGTGTCATCGACGACGACATTATCTGGGGGCGCGGTGCACTGGACGACAAAAGCGCCGTCGTTGCTCAATTCGAAGCCGCGACCCATCTTTTGCGGGCAGGATTCGAGCCGCAGCGCACCATTTACTTCAGTTTCGGTCACGACGAGGAGATTGGCGGTTCACAAGGGGCAGGGTCGGTGACAAGCCACCTCGCCGCAGAAGGCGTTCAGCTCGCCTGGTCACTCGATGAAGGTTCATTTCTGTTCGACGGTTTGTTACCCGGCGTTGAGCCGCTGTTGGCCGCCATCAATGTCGCCGAAAAAGGCAGTGTCACCCTGCAGGTGGTCGCTCTCTCTGCGGGTGGACACTCATCCATGCCACCCAAACAGACTGCCGTCGGCATTCTGGCCAGGGCAATTATCAAACTGGAAGACAACCCGGTCCCCGGCGGCCTGTCGGGGCTGGGCGCACAGATGTTCGATGCGGCAAGCCGGCATATGTCGTTCACCTACCGGATGCTGTTTGCCAACCAGTGGTTGTTCGGGACCATCCTCGAGGAGCGCTTGAGTGCGGTGAGCTTCAGCAACGCCATGCTCCGCACCACCACCGCGCCGACCATGCTGACAGGCAGCGTCAAAGTCAACGTTCTACCGATCGAGGCCATTGCGACCGTCAACTTTCGAGTCCATCCGAGAGACACCGTGGCAAGCGTTGTCGCGCACGTTCGAAGCGTTGTCGAGAGTGAAAACGTCGAGGTGCGCCTATCTGAAGGTTCCGGGCGTGCCGCATCCGTTGTATCGAGTTGGGAAGCACCCGGATTCGCCGTCATCGAACAGGCGATTCGTGAGGTATACGGTGAAGTCGTGGTCACACCCGGTCTGATGATTGCCGGGTCCGATTCACGCCACTACGGGAAGGTGGCGGACAACGCCTATCGGTTCAACCCGATGGTGGTGACTCAGGAGGACATCACCGGTTTTCACGGAACCAACGAGAAGATCGGTGTGCGAAATCTCGCCCAGGGAGTGCGAACCTACGTGCGGGTGCTGACGTTGGGCGGTTCGGGCGACTGATCGGACTCGTTTCGACTCTCCAATAAAAGGTCACATTTGCGCGAACGATGATCCATCTGGAGATCGAGGGACCACCGATGCGCCAAATGTGTCATCGATCGCTTTCCCGGCCGGCTGAACTGCGGATGTATATGGAGCCGTTGTACGTTTCGAAGCGTATCTCGGGTCCGCCGCCATTGAGCGTACCGCGCATTTGCTTGTCCACCTTGATACGGGTACCGCGTTCGTCCTTATCCTCGGAAACGACAACCGCTGAGCGCTCGAGTTCGATTTTGAAATCGCTGTAGATCGTTCCCATCTCCGTATCCAGGAACACGTCGGCCTTCACGTCTGGCGGGAAGGTGACGTCGATCACTCCGTTATGCGTGCTGAACGCCATAAACCGATCAGGCGTGATCTTGTCGAACACCACCTTCACGCTGCCATTGACAGTCTCAGCGACCACGGTCCCCGAGATACCGGTCGCCTCGATGCTGCCATTGACGCTCGATAACTCCACATCTCCCGTCACTCCCTCCACACGGAGATCACCGTTATTCACTGACTCCAACTTGAGCGAGGTATTGACGGGGACTTTGACGTTGATCGACACCCGCTGTTTCATCCACGAATCCATCTCGAAATTCATGACGTTGTCGTTTTCGGTGACCTCGAAGCTGAACGCATTGTTTTTGATGACAAACATCCCATCGCTTTCCCGGTCGGCCCTGTCGAACAATTTTGTCTTGTTCAATTCGTGGGCGAGCGCGTGATACAAGTCGTTTTCTTCGTGCCCCTCATGATTCCGCTCGGGCGGGCTTGACGAGTACTCGAACACAACGTCGGGTTTCGCGTGAACGCTGACCGTTATAGAACCGGAGAGCAGATCTATCTTCAGCAACCCGGGTCGCGATGGGTCGCTGAACGGTACAGTTACGGTGGTAACTTCGGGCGCAGCCGCCGCTGCGGTGACGCCCGTCTGAGCTACGCAGATCAGAGGTATTGCCAGCACGAACCCTCGTGCCAAACATGCGAAGTTGTAGCTACTCATACTCATCACTAACTCCTGTCATCCTTACGTATATAAATATCGCCGTTGAGGGTTTCGAGAAACCAGTGCGGCCCTCCTTTCCCGATACTGATTTCAGTTGCACTGCTCGAGGTGTAGACGTACGTGCCATCTGAACGTTTGCTCTCGATGTGGGAGGTGTTGTCGCGAAGCTTATAAGCGAATTCCGAGAAGAGCCCGCCATTGAACGTTTTCATGCTCACATGCACATCCGGCGTGGAAGGGAACGCCAGTTCGACATCGCCGTTTACCGTAACCACACTCCCTCCGTCGCGCGGTATTTCGAGGAACTCGAGAACGATTTCTCCGTTGACGGTTCTGACGTTGTTGATTCCCAGTATGCCAAAGGCTTCAATTTTGCCGTTGACGTTCTCGAGTTCAACGACGCTGCGAACATCGTCCACTCGAATGTCACCATCGTTGACGGTGCGAAGTTCGAGGGCCACTCCATAAGGTACCTGCAGCTCGAAATTGTGAGAATAACTGTAATGGCGGTTGCGGGACCTGTAACACTGCCTTGTGCAGTCCCTGCCCGGTGTGCGGACATAGAAACTGATTTCGTCGTCATCAGATTCGATTTCCAGCACGATCTCCTCAACAGCCCGCTGCAGATCTGACGCACTCCTTCCTCGCATCTCTTCGTGTACAACCACTCGAACCTCTTTACCCGAGTAACCCTGCACCCGGATTGAGCCGTTAACGCTGTCGATCACGACACGCGATCCGGGGTTGACCGGGAAGGATCGCTCGATTGTCTGCTGTTTGATGTGTTCGCTCTGCGCGGGAACCGCTGCAGACATACTCAGTAACGAGCAGACGATCGCCAGGGGAACGAGTTGACGTGTGTTCACACCGACTCCTCCAGCAGGGTTCGTACATGCTCGCGAACGGAATCAATCACTTGCGCATCATTGGACATGACTCGTAGAGTCTCCAGCGTCTCCCCACCATTCGTGCCAAAAAGGGCATCTATGAGTGACACCTGAACGAGCGGCGACCTCTCCTTCCCGAGAAAGGTAACCATGCTGTTGAGCACTGGCTGCTGCGAAAGGTAGGGTTTCAGTGCATCGATTGCTGCAAGGCGGACGTTGACGCTCTTGTCGTAGCCAACCGCGTCAATCAACGCGATGATGACTTCTTCATCGTACACGGCACTCTGGTAACTGAAACGTACGCCCCTGAGCCGTTCGCTTACCGAATCTTGTTGCAGCAATGAAAGCGTTACGCGTTGACTCAGCGACCGAACTTCGCGACGAAGTTCGTCGACGTTCTCCCCACTTTCTATCTGCGCACCGATCAGGATGCCTGCAAACAGCAGTACACCGGCAGCCAACCCCTGGGGGATCAGCGGAAAGACGGCCAAGTTCTGGAACCAGGTGGCGAGTGGTCGCGGCTTCGCCGCAACCTGTTGGGATTCGAGCATCGAATAGAAGCGAGCCTTGAGTTCGCTACTCGGTTCTTCCTGCGGCAGGTCTGCCAAACCCGTCCAGGTGTGTTGCAGGTCCGACACCTGTTCGCGGCACTCGGCGCATCCATCCATATGCACCGTAAAACTTACCGCGCAATCGGCATCCAACCGCTCGTTGAGGTAGTCGTACACGAGTTCGGAGATTTCTTCGCAGTTCATGCGCGGACCTCACAAGTTATTTGATGATAAATCCGGCTCAGCTCTTTGATCGCCCGGTGAATGCGCACCTTGACGGTGGCAACACTGCAATCCAACAAAGAGGCGATCTCGTCCTGTTTGAGGAGTTCAAAGCGGGCCATGATGAGCAACTCACGTTTCTCAATCGGCAACTGCGCTAAGGCTGTTCGCAAAAGCCCGATCGACTGGTCTGTTTCCAACAGCTCCGCGGGCGCCGGCCTTTCATCCGCGAGTTCTACGGTCTCGACATTCGCGCTGTCGAATGGTGCGTTGCCGCGCTTGCGAAATTGATCGCTCCTCACATTCCTGGCCATGCGGTACATCCACGGCCCAAACCCACTTTCACCTCGATAGGTGTGTTTGTATTTGAGCATGCGAACAAAAACCTCTTGTACCAGGTCTTCGGCGACTTGCCGTTTTCCGGCCGTGTGCAAAAAGAAGTTGAAGAGCTTCTTGTGATGTCGCTCAAAAAGCATACCCAACCTGACATTGTCACCATCGCGGACGCGCAGCATGAGTTCGTTGTCAGAGAAAACGTCTGTAACGTTCAAACCACGATCCACCGTTAATGGGTATAAAGACTGTCGTCGAAAAGAAAGGTTACATGAGGCAGGAGAGTTGAGCGGGTCGGCTGACTTTTAGAGTGTAAAGGGGGTCAGGCTGGGGTGAGGTCAACGTCTGCCAGCAAAAGACCACGGCGCACCCGACCTACTCCCCGCTAAAGTTATCCCGAACCGTCACAGGGGTTAACCCGACCCGGAATTTATGGGCGGTACCAGATCGGCGACGACCACGCCCGGTCCTGAATGGTGGTATGCATATCGGGTCGCGGCGCGACACCGGCCCGAATGGCATCCCACGTCGACCAGCGACACTTCGGGTTCTCTAACACTCGCAAGTAGTAAAAAGCCCGGAGCTCGGGATCGAAATTCGGATCCTGCCAGACCGTCATCAATTCACCCGCGCCGCTGCCCGAGGTCGTTGCACAGGTGTTCAGGTCGACACCCGCACCATTGTCCGGGCAACGTTGAGTCTCTGCATCCACCTCGCCGCCATCGGAACAGGCAACATCGATGACCGCTTCCATCGGCTCGCCGTCTTCGATCCAGCCTTTGATGATCTGTAGTCGCTGCAAGGCAACGCTGTCGGCGTCGCGCGCCGCCCACAAAAAGAAGTGAGGTGCACCCTCGGTCTCCCGGGACAGGTCCGAGCCCATGGGCACACCCGCTGCATAGGCCAATTCAATGTTGTTGTCCGCGGACAACAACGACTCGTTTATTTCATACCCCGCAAAAAACCGAACCTTGATATGGGGGCCACTGGTGCTGAACGTTTCCTTGCGGCGGAACGCATCGAAGATCGATGCGCGGGTATTCGACTCAGCCCACACGCCAGCCAGACCCGACGCGCCCCAATACTGAGAGGCCGGGTCGCCATACTCGGGTTCATCAGGCGAAGAGGTCGGCAACGGAACCGAGCCGCGGCGAAAGGGGTCGATATCGAGCAGGCCCGTTTTGCTCCAGTAGTTGTCTTCCTCGAATGAACCCGCGGCGTTGTGGGTATCGGACGACCCAATCACCCCGAATTTGTACGGATTGATACCGTCCGCTTCTTCCATCAGCAGACCTCTCAGATAGGCATCCCGGGTATAACTGCCGGGCGCTTGTGACGACAACTGGCTGGCTATGCGAAATGGCATGATCTCGAAGTCCGCCCACTCATCGTTGGGCGACAACATCGGATGCGTATCCGAGGTGCCTTTGACCTGGGTGTTCTCAACCAGCGGTTCGTTACGCATGCGCAGTTCGGCGTAGGCGGCATCGATGGGCTCACCGGCCCAGTTGGTGGTCTGGAACATCCAGCCATCAGAGCCGTTGGAATTGTGCGGAATGGCAAGAACATCCATACCCTGCGCGCGCTGGTTGTCCATCCATACCCAGAGATCTTCTGGATTGAGCGAGTCGAAACGACTGAACGGCAGGTTCGGATGTTCGCTGCCGCGAAACATCACGTTGCGGTGCAGGTTCTGGGATTCCGGCCCGGAACTCGTGTATTCGTAGCCGATGAAGGCGGTGAAGTTGCCCGGGTCGTTGTGCCGTTCGGCCGCTTCGACAATTTCCTGCCAGGCGCTGCGCATGACATCACGATCATCGAGATCGATCTCTTTGCCTTCGCCTGCGATTCGACCCAGGTAGCCAAGCACCGCCCCGAAGGCCGCACCAGAACCGGCGGCGTCGGTCGCACCACGTACCGCTTCGGCGATCTCGTGTTCACCGTACGCACTGTCCGGATCCGCCACGGTGCTCATCATCCCCAGTAGAAAGGCATGGTCGGCAACGCCCAGGAAATCCAGCGGCTTCTTCATCTGCATACTGAAACCGGAGACGTGTTCGATCGCGGCACCCTTGGCAAACTCATAGGCATCATCCGGCGTGCGGCGAGTACCAAACAGATAGGCATCAAAAGACAGTTGGGTGTGCACGTGCAGATCGCCAAAATAGGCATTACGCAAAGGATTGGTGTCTATGACGGCCACAGGATCAGAAACCGTCGCTGCTGGTTCTTCGCTCGCCGCTTGTTCTGTCGGCTCAGGCGAACATCCCGTCGCAAACCCTGCCAAGACCCACGCAGCTAACGAAAATTTGAAGAACTTGTTCATTTGGCCCCCTCCCCAGAAGCAACGTTCGCCCACTCTAGCTTCATTGTGGGCATTGGCACAGGCTATTTGGGAGAAAGATAGGCGGCATGACGAGTAATCACACAGCAATTGAAGGCGCATTCATGCCACCCCGGGGATTGATCTATGTCATCTTCTCGACTTACCCTCCAACTTGTTAAAGCGCCATACCTTGTTAGGCGTTGCGACTTTATCTGGATACCAGGAGAGAGTTATGCGGTTCAACAACCTGATTGCTGCGACGGCCCTTGTCTTGACCACCCTCGTTCCTGCATGGGCGAAGCCGATGGACGTCGATCTCGAAGCAGCCGACGGAGTCACCCTGAAGGCGACTTACATGTCGCCCGGCCAACCGGGTCCGGCGATGCTGCTCATTCACCAATGCAACATGGACCGGTCCTCATGGAGCGTCATTGCGCCGCAGCTGGTCGAGGCGGGCGTACACGTGTTGACGATGGACCTGCGCGGATTCGGCGACAGCGGAGGCGAAAATTTTCGGACTTCTGGCTTCCCGGCGTTCTTGAAGACGTCGACCGCGGACGTCGACATGGCATACGCATACCTTGTGAGCCAGTCCGGCGTTGACGCGACACGCGTTGCAGTTGGTGGGGCAAGTTGTGGTGCGATGCTGACGGCGAGTCTTGCCTCTCGGCAAACCGGGGTCACGGCGTTGATGCTGTTGTCAGGACCTCCAAGCGACGAAGCCGTCGCGCACATGGCGGCGACCTCAGGGCTCGCGGTTTTTGCCGCCGCAACCAAAGGCGACACGGTGACCCCGGGTGTCGCGGAAAAACTCCAGGGTGCGGTCGACGGCTCTGCGCATCCGCACTCGACGGCCATGATCTACGAAGGCACCGAGCACGGCCTGCCGATGTTCGAGAAAAACGCCGATCTCCAAGGCGCGCTGGTCGCCTGGCTGAAGACCGAGTTGCTTGGGAATTAACTGACCTTTGAACGTCGGTGATGACCGGCGCGCGGTCGGGCGTGATGCGCGCAATAGCATGGCGTTTGGCTCGGCCGTCTGCGAGGCAGGCACGCAGCCACCGGGTCGAGCCTATCGACATAACCCAATCGCCCCCTGGTCGCAACCGCGACGACGATGGCCACCACCCAAAACAACGCGGTAACGGCGAGATATGGGCCAAAAACGCTGGTGAACGTGAAGGTGCCGATCAAGGTTGGCGTGATCGGCACGACAGACTCCGACGGGAGGAACGGCATAAAGCTCAGCGTCACCCCGAACAGGGCATGGTACAAAACCGCAATGAGGATGCTGCCCTGGGTATTGTTATAGATCCAGGTGTACAAGATCGTGAACGGGACAATCCATGCGATCATCAAAACCAATGGGACGTTGTGCGTTCCAATCCCGAGCCAGTAAGTCGGAAAATGCCAGAAGAGATGGATCAGGCTCAATACCACACTGGCGATGACCGGACTCCACCGCGCTTGCAACCTAGGCAGGACGAAACCGCGCCAACCAAACTCCTCGCCGAAGCCGGGGACGAGTACCTGGATGAGCAATACCGGCAGGAGCGAAGCCAGCGTTGGCACCGTAATACTCAACGCGGCGCCACCTGACAGTCGATAAAACCCATATCCGGCTATTTCAATGGCCACAAAGCCGAACAACAGGATGGCATACCACCGCAAACCCACGCGCCAAATGGTGATACGCACAAGCAGATTGCGGATACCCTGCCAGCCGACCAGATATCCGCTCAGCAGGATCGCCGCCAGGGAAGGCCCGTACACGCCCAACATTACCAGCGGGCTGTCAACCCGAAAGACCGCCAGCCCGATGAATACGCTCCAACTCAAGCTATAGGCCAGAAAGACGAAAACAAGCGTCTGGTGGCCGTTCACCCAGGTTGAAAATGGTGTGCCTGTATTCCGGTTCTCGATACTTTCTTTCCCGGAAAAAACGACGGTTCGCAAAACCGCCAACACCCCCATATCTAATCGATAATCGCCTGGCGGACCGCGTTCCCGAAGTCGTATTGTGCGGGTCGAAAAGGTTGCTGAAGCATGATTACCGCGGTCAGTTCCTCTTGCGGATCGGTCCACGACTGAGTCCCGAAGGCACCACCCCAGCCAAACGCGCCCTTGCTCCGGCGCGAGTTCGAAGTGATCGGATCCAACACCACCGCGACCGTGTAACCAAAGCCCATACCTTGTTGAGTACGAGAGAAGCCACGATAAAGATCGCCAAGCTGATTGCTCGCCATCATCTCCACCGAGCGCGGGCTGAGCAGGCGGTTACCTAACAACGCACCGCCATTGGCAAACATCTGCTCGAATCTGAGATAGTCTTCCGCCGAACTCGACAACCCACCCGAGGCGGAAAAATATTTTGTCGGGCCCCGACTCACCCATGCCGGCAGTTCCCGACCGTGTATGACAACCCGTTTCGATTCCTTTTCCGGAGGAACGTTGAAGTACGAATTCACCATGCCGAGCGGTTCGAAGATCCGCTCACGTAGAAACTCGTCAAACGGCTGGTTTGAAACGATTTCGACAATACGGGCCATGACATCCAGCCCGACACCCGGGCTATAAGACCATCGCGACCCGGGTTGAAAATCCAGCGGCACCGCACCGTATTTCGGCATGTGGCTGGCGAGCGTCGTCTCGGAATCCCGAGGCAGGCGCCCGGTAATCGCCGTACCCAGCCCCCCGCTGGCGAGGCCCGACGTGTGGGTAAGCAGATGTTGGATCGTGATGGGGCGTGCGGCGGGAACGAGCCGATGTTCGGGCACGTTACCGCGGACAGAATAAGGGCTGATGTCCTCATCGGCAGGATCTTTCAGTACGGCAACCTGAGTATCTTTGAACTCGGGGATGTATTTCGAGATCTCATCGCTTGGGCGGAGCAAGCCTTCCTCCATCATCATCATCACGGCCACGCCGAGGAGCGGCTTGGTCGACGAGGCCATTCGAAAGATCGCGTCCTTCTCCATGGCGCGTCCCTGGTCGACATCCATCATGCCGTGGGTTTCGAAATGAACCACTTTGCCGCGTCGCGCAACCACCGTGACGGCGCCCTGGATGTCCCCCGCGTCGATATGTCGCTGCATCGCGGTATTGATGCGCAGCAGCCGTTCGCTGCTCATTCCAACGGCTTCCGGTGAGCTTGTCGGCAGCTCGCCCGCCCAGACCGACAATGACATCAGCGCCGCAGCGATAATCGCGATCAAACTGCGCGTTGTTCCCCTGTGAGTTTCCACCGATACGTCCCCTGTCCCTAATGTGTCAGTACAATACTGCACCCTGGGGCAGTTGGGCGACAAGCCTGCGTTGCATTCAGGAACGTACGTTGCCTCGGCCATTATTCTTCCGAGTCCCACAAGTGGCATAATCTGCCCGGGGTGGTGAACCGCACGGCACAAGGGGGAACGAGATGAAGTGGCTTTTCTGGACGGTATCGATCCTGTTGATTGTTGCGTTACTTGCAGTCGCCGCGCAGCACTTCCGCTACTTGAGCACACGCCGGGATATCGTCATGGATCGACAGGACGTATTTCACTCTTCATCGGTATTTCACGTGGCAACGCTACTTGCACTTTCTCCCGACCAACCATTGCTCACGGGTGTGAAAGCGTTTGTCGATGCCGTCGAACGCGATGGCGCGACAGTAGTTTACGCTGGCAAGATCGCGGTCATTGCACTGCAATCGAAACAGCTCCCACAGGAAAACTGGAGCGCGTTTGTCCTCGCGCAGTACCCGTCGCGAGACGCTTATGATGCGGCCGCAGCAACTCCCGGCTACACCGAAATCCGTGCAAGCTTCGCAAACACTTACGCGCTCGGCATGCAACGCTCCGCAATGCTCAATCTCACCCTACCCATCGTTTTGTTAGGCAGACGGATAATGGATATCGTCACACTGACCCCTGCCCGGTATCCGTTTAGAAAAGCCGAAGCCGCTGGACAGGCTGAACTCGAAACGCCAGATCCACGCTCGCGATTGGTCGAAGGATTGCTCGCCAACCGCGAGTACGGAAAAGACGCTTGCGTCGTGTTGAACTTCATCAAGAGTGGAAGTACTGAGCAACGCGAGGCCAACTCGGGCTACGGAAGTGAAATGCTGGGGTTGATGGCCGAGATGGGCAACGGTCCGACCCACATCGGCCGTGCCGTTACGCTCGAAGGGGATGCCGACTTCGACCAGGTTGTCATCGTTTATTACCCGGGTGTCGAGTATTTCGCAGACTTGGTCCAAAGCGAGTTCTTCACAGGCATCGTCGGCGGCAAGCAGCTCGGTGATACCCTGGCGTCACCAACCGTTCCGCTGTTACCGTACCTGTAGAGGACCTGCAGAGGAGGACTGACCATGATCGTAAAGCTCCTGAGTTTCCTGATTGTTCTGCTAGTTACTGGCGGGGTTCCGGGCACTTACGCAACAACACCCGAGTCGTTCGACATCAATCGTTACAGTACGGCCGGGGAAGGCTGGTTCAAGACGTTTCACGTCGAGCAAACCCAGTTGTTGCAGTCCGCACTCGACTCAGGGCTGGTGAACGGGACGATGGAAGTCCTGGTGACGGAAACCGCGGCAGGCAAGCTCGCACTCCTCAAGGATCAAATGTCGTTCCACCACATCGCTCAAGGGACGGACAACGGCAAAAACTGGATGGCCACCTTCTGAGTCGTTTGCAACAGCGGGGTCAGTTTGATCCCCACGCTCGACGGCAAAACCTATCGCTTCGTGGTCTCCGGTCTTTACGACGGGATGTTCGTCATGAAGGACGACCAGACGGCCACCCTGTGGCATCACGTTACCGGTCAAGGCATTTACGGTGAGCAGGCGGGTATCCAGCTACCGTTGAGCAACCTACTCCAGATGAACGCAGAGCAAGCGGTGAAGATGGACGCGAATACGCGCATTGCCATTTCCGAGCGCCCCTTCTCCCTGGACGGCCGCAAATCCCGATATTCGGGCTCCGAGGCGAAACTGAGGCCCATGTTCATAGAGACGCTCGGCGAGGACGATGAGCGCCGTGCTCGCATGGATATGGGCCTGGGCGTGTGGTCTGAAGGTGCACAGCGATACTATCCACTCGAAACGTTGCGCGAGCGCGGCAACTATGTTCTCGATGAATTCGACGGACAGAAAACGCTGATTTACCTCGATCCGGTTACCTCGACCCCTCGAGCGGTATTTGTCGAAGCGACGGACGTGAGCTTTCAGGACAACGCCATCGTGCTCGATGGCGGCAGGAAGATCATCGCGGGCCAACTGTATGGCGCCGATGGAGAATCGGCACCCCTAACCCGACCACAACAGATGTTCACCCGCTGGTACGGGTTTTCGTTGACGTTTACCCACCCGGACATCTTCGAATAATTGTGCGCATCGCTACGCTCGTCTCGCTTGGCGTTGTGCTGCTCTTGGGAAGTGTCACGGAGGCTTCTGAGGAAACAAAAACCACCTGCTCGGTTACCGGGAAGCCCGCCAACCTCGATTTCACCCTCGTCGACATGAATGGCGTCGATCACGATCTTCGCCAACATGCCGGTAAGGTGATTCTGCTCGACTTCTGGGCGACCTGGTGCGCTCCGTGTCGAATAGAAATACCCGGCTTCATCAAACTCTTCGACGCGCTCGAGTCCGAGGGGTTGTCCGTCGTCGGAATTTCGGTGAATGACAGTCCCGACGCGATCAGACGGTTTGCGAATGAGTTTCAAATGGACTACCCGGTACTCATCGGTGACGGCAGGGATGATGTCAAAGCGGCCTTTGGGCCGATGGTCGGGTTTCCAACAACCGTGATCATCACGCGGGACGGCATGATCTGCCACCATCACACCGGGTTTACCCCGGCGCCGGTATTCGAGGCTGAGATACGCGCTCTGTTGTAACTGGGCAATGGCGATCCTTGATCAGCCAACGCACGTGCTTGACGGGCCCAACATGACAGAGGACGATGATTGATCTCATCGAAAGCGCATGACCATGGCCGAAGCAACCAGCGTCACAGATATTGTCTCGTTTAAGAACCTCAACGTGAGTCCCGCAAGCGTTGCGATGGGTGCACGCATCGAAGGAATCGACCTTGCCCGCGACCACGGCATTGAGGTGATCGACCATCTTCGCTCCCTCCTGCTCGAACACCACTTACTGGTGTTTCCAGGCCAGAAGCTTTCCGCAATCGAACTGGAAGCTTTCGGACGGATGTGGGGCGAGCTTCTGACCCACCCGGCCACAAAACACCGGGACACCGACTACGTGCAATTCATCGGTGGCAAGAATCGAAAGTTCAAGTTGCTCCCGGGCGTTCACCCTTTTGGCGGTGGCTGGCATTCCGATATGACATGGCACTCCACACCGCCTCGTATCACCGGGTTACACGCCCGGCGGTTGCCCTCGACCGGTGGAGACACCGCTTTCTCCAACCAACACATCGCCTACGAAACCCTCGACGACGAGACTAAGGAGCAAATCGCCGACCTCGAGGCTTTCCACACCGGAAAAGTATTCGGACCGGATGTCGAAGATTCGGTGCACCCGGTGGTGCGAACCCACGATGAGAGCGCTCGCAAGGCGTTGTACGTGAACGGTAACTTCACCAAGCACATCGTCGGTCTCACCAACGACGAGAGCGAGCGACTCCTGTATCGGCTGTTTGCCCACGCCACCCGCCCGGAATTTACCTACCGCCACCAATGGGATCTGGACGATCTCGTGATGTGGGACAACCGCTCGGTGATGCACTACGCCATTGGCGATTACGATGAGACGCGCATCATGCATCGTTTTGTGGTGAAAGGCGGCAAACCCAGCTAGGAGTTCTCCTGCTCTCACTATCCACAACTCGCGGATATTCCCCTGATTTGTCAGCGTCATCGTTGAGTATCGATGGCAAGTTCGAGTTCGCGCCACGACCAGACGTTGCACCGGCGGTGGCGCGGCGCACTGTCTCGCGAATACCTCGATGAGATCGTCGAAATTTACCAATCTCGCCTAAGTGATTGAGTACACTTTGAAGATCGCCTGGCTGCTCCAGCCAGCGCAAGACTTGCTATATTACCCAACTGAATTGCCAGTGATATGGGGGAAGACACTTGGCAGAAGTCGAAACGATACTGCACGACGGCTGGGTCGAGGTCATTCTCAACCGGCCAGAAACAAAAAACTCGATAAACGGACCCCTGGGGGAATGCCTGGCCACGGCGCTTCGCGACGTCGATGGCAACGACGATGTGCAAGTCATCGTGCTCCGGGGTGCCGACGGCGCCTTCTGTTCCGGTCTCGATCTCAAAGCCTTCAATGCCGACCCGGAGCCGGATTGGTTGCCCAGCTTTGGTACGATCTGGCGAGGTGCGCATAAAGCGCTTTACGAATCGAAGAAACCGATCATCGCAGCGCTCGAACGTTATGCAATCAACGGTGGTGCGGCCCTTGCCCTCGCGGCCGATCTGCTGATCGTCGGAAACACCTCTTTTCTACAAGTTGGTGAGGTCAAGCTTGGCATGGCCGCACCCTACAATATGGCCTGGCTCCGGCTCCGGCACAGCGAAAACGTCACCGCCAAACTCACCATCACCGGGCGGCGTTTTTCCGGCGAAGAATTGGCCGGGATGGGCGTTGCCTACGAATCGGTTGCCGACGACGCGGTTGTAACCCGAGCCTGCGAGCTGGCTGAAGAGCTTGCCGCTTATCCCAATGGCGCCCATGCACGGATCAAAGCTCTGATGCGCGCCTACAACAACGTACCGGCTGATGAATGGTTTGACCGGGCGACCAGCCTGACCCGTGGCGCGCGGGTCAAGCCGAAGGCTGTGAAAAACTAGTGTCGATCGATCCAGCGCGACTTCCGTACTGAAATCGTGTGTGTTGAATTTTCCTCAAGGCCATTGTGAGTATGCGTTACCTCGTCGTCTCTCTATTGTTGTTGTCTGGTTGCACATCCGAAGTGGAAGACACAAGCGATGCCTATGCCTCCTACGCCAAGGGCGGGGACTGGCCCGTTTACATGGGAGATTCCGGACGGAGCCACTACTCGGAGTTGGATCAAATCACCCGAGAAAACGTCAGCGAACTTCAGGTGGCCTGGGTTTATGACTCGGGAGAAATACGCGAACGCGGTCTGGGTTGCTCAGGCGTCGGCTGTTCTTCCATGTACACGAGCCCGCTTGTTATCGATGGCGTGTTATACGGCTTGTCGCCAAAACTCGTGGCATTCGCGTTGAACGCAGCGACCGGTGAAGAGCTCTGGCGATTCGACCCCGAAATCCCTGGATCCGCGCAACGGGGATTGATGTGGTGGGAAAAGGACGGCGAAACACGTTTGTTCTACACGGCAGCTCACCATCTCATCGCGGTAGATCCAAAAACCGGTACGGCTATCGAGAGTTTCGGAAGCCACGGCAAGGTCGACATCAGCCTGTCCGATCGGACGGGCTTCATGGTTGTGACCGCGCCTGGGATCGTCTTTGAAGACCTGATCATGCTGGGATTTTCAACCACCGAAGGGGCCGACGCCCTGCCAGGTCGCATCCAGGCGTTTCACACGGTCACCGGTGAACTGGTCTGGCAGTTCAACAGCATTCCGTTATCCGGCGAGCCGGGATCCGAAACCTGGGCCGAAGGCTCGCTCGAAAAAGCCGGTGGCGCGAACACCTGGACAGGAATGGCTCTGGATGACGAGCGCGGAATACTTTACGTGCCCACAGGGTCTGCGACACCGGATTTCTACGGCGCAAGCCGGGTGGGCGACAACTTGTACGCAAACTGTCTCCTGGCCATCGATGCGAGAACGGGCGAACTCATTTGGCACTACCAGATGTTCAAGCACGACCTCTGGGATCGGGACAACCCGGCGCCCCCGACACTGGTGCAGCTTGAACGTGACGGCAAAACCGTCGACGGAGTTGCGATCACCACAAAATCAGGCCACCTCTACGTATTCGATCGCGATACGGGTGAGTCCATGTATCCGCTCATCGAAGAAGCGACCCTGCCGAGTACGTTACCGGGAGAAGTTGTCGCACCGACTCAAACTGTCTCGAGTATCGCTTTCAGTCGCCAGAAATTCGAAATCACGACGCGTAACGAGGAAGCCACCGCGTTTGTTGCCGAGCAGATCAAAGATTGGGATCTGCGCAAATGGGCGCCGCCCAAGGTGGGGACGGTGCTCTTCTACCCCTGGTATGACGGCGGCGCGGAATGGGGTGGCTCGGCGTTCGATCCGAACACCAATCGACTGATCCTCAATGCCCAGGACCTGGCCGGAGTCTTGTCGCTGGGTGAGATACCCGTCGGTTTCAGCAACGCGGGCGTGTACGCGCGAAATTG
>JACZXA010000144.1 GCA_022571865.1 Pseudomonadota bacterium | reverse complement strand
GAGGTGCAACGCTGCCATGGTGAGCGCGAGAAACTACCGAAGGGCGCGTTCTGCGGGGCTTCTGGCTGCGTTGAACTTCTTGACAATGGAGACGACCATTCCCAGCAAAGTCCGCGTACGCAATCTTCGATTGCGCCAAGCCGAACGGGTTCGGCCTCTTGCGTCCAGAACCCCGCAGACCAAGCTGAGCATACGATAATTAATCAGAGGTTCCCTGGATGTTCAACCAGATTGATCGTTACATCGGACGGACGGTGCTGCTTGCGACGCTTGTCGCGTTGCTTGCATTTATCGGAATCATCAGCTTGTTCACTCTGGTCGATGAAATGCGAGAAGAACAAGCCGGTTATGTGTTGAAGGATGCATTGTGGTACCTGCTTCTCACCCTGCCACGTCGTGCTTACGAAGTGCTTCCGTATGTGGTTTTTTTGGGCTCGTTGATCGGCGTAGGCAGCCTCGCCTCGAATTCCGAGATTGTCGTTTTGCGTGCTGCGGGCGTGTCGGTTTGGCGGATATTTTTGGGTGTAGTCTGGCCGGCTTTGTTGGTTCTCACACTTGGCGCGATTGTGGGAGAGTATCTGGCTCCATGGGGAGAGGAGCAGGCCACAGCCTATAAGGCGCGCAGCAGCCAGGGCTCCGAGGTAATTTCGCTCCGAGGCGGTTATTGGTATCGGGAAGGGCGAATGTATATGAAGGTCGACGGGTTTGGCGAAAACGGCGAACTCATCGGCGTCCGGCAGAGTTGGTTTGGCGAGCAGATGCAACTCGAGGTTTTGCGTACCGCTGCAAGTGCCGAGTTCGTCGAGGGTGATGACCCGTACTGGCGACTTTTCGATGTTCAGGAAACCCGGATCAATGAAACCACGACCGAGGTTCAACGTTTCGATGAACTTCGCTGGGACGGGCTTGTGGATCCCCGTCTACTGGGTTTGCAGGTGTTGGTTGAACCCCGCAAGCTCTCCTTGAGCAATCTCTACTATCAGATCGGCTACATGGTGCGTGAGGGGCTGAACCCAAGTGCTTATCAGTTGGCGTTCTGGGGCAAGATACTGCAGCCATTTTCGGTGTTGGGACTTGCGCTCCTCGCTTTCACGTTTGTGCTCGGCCCCTTGAGGGAAGTAGGGATCGGTGTGCGGTTGAGTGTGGGTATCCTCGTCGGGCTGGCCTTCAAATATCTGCAGGACCTGTTTGCTCCGATGAGCATGGTCTACGACCTGCCGACGGTACTCGCCGTCGCATTGCCTATCGGGATTTGCTGGGCGTTGGGCTGCTGGGGTGTCAGGCGGGTCGCTTAGGCTGATAGACAACGCGGGTGGATGAGAGCAAATCCGACCAGCTGCGACTTTGTTGATCGAAAAGCAGCCAGATATAACCAAGCCCCAAACACAGGAAACTGGCGAGCGCGCCAACCCACCTCAGCGTGACCTGGTTCAAAGTGATGGGTTTGTGGTTGTGGGTTTGAATCGTCAGGCGCCAGGCCAGCATCCCCAGCGTCTGCCGTCGGGTGAACCAGAAATAGGCAAAAAAACCGTAGAGTTCCAGCAACAACAAGGTCTGCACCGGGGCGCCGTAGACATAGCCGTTGCTGATGGCGACGATGGGAATCAGCGTAAATGCCATGAGAGCAATCACTAATATGGTGTCGTACACCATGGCGCCCAGGCGTCTCAGTAGTCCGGCAGGGACGGTAGCGGGGCCTTCCATGATGGTCAGAAAGTCGCCTCGTAGTCGGCGAGCTTAACCTGCCGTCCGCAAAACTCCTCGCGGGTCATCGACCCGATGACTTCGGGGTCGCGTACGTTCGCCCAGGCACGGCGACCATCGGGTAACAGTGCGCTGACATGGCCAACGGTTGGTCCTTCCGGGCCATACATCACGGTGTAGGATTCCACTTCTGCGCGGCCCGTGTACGCAAGGACCGCTTCGCGTTTCGGCATGTCTTCCAGTTCGTCTTGCAGATCGGCATGCTGGAACGGTTGCGCAGGCTCGGTGGCACTGTACAGGCCAAAGGCATGTTTCGTGATGAACCCACCATTGGCGGTAATGAGCCCCATCGCTTCGGGAGATGCGCGTAGTAGCTCTACCATCCGGGCGATCGAGTGCATCACGTAGTTGTTCATCGGCCCACCTGCGAAGGTGAGTCCACCGGTTACGGTGAGTGGCCGGTTCAAGTCCAGGCCGATCTCCAGTGCCGACACCTGCACGGCGACCGGGAAGCAGCTGTAAAGATCGACCAGGTCGAGATCTGTGACCTCGAGGTTTGCAAGCTCGAGGCACCTGGCCGCGGCCAGGCGGATCGCGGGCGAGCTGTAAAAGTTGTCTCGGTTGGATAGGTAGTAGTGATCGTGAGCGTCAGTTCCCGTCCAGGGATAGATCCAACGTGATTTATCAATGCCCAGTGAGCGTGCTTTTTCCGTAGAGCACATGATGAGTGAGGCACCCTGGTCTACATTGCTGTTCGAATTCATGAACTTCGGATAAGGGACTGAGACGGGTCGGTTGAGTTTTGATGGCGTACGAATTTCTTCGGCGCTTTTTGCTTCGCGGATCCAGGCGTGTGGATTGGTTGCGGCGACCGCACTGAAACCGGCCCATAACTCGGAGATCCGCACCAGATGCGCTTCGATGGTCTCGCCACGATGGTGCCTGAGTGCATTCTCGAGCATGGGGTAAACCTGAATGGGACGCCCGATGTGAGCGGCTTTTTCGGCCTCGTGGCGCAGCAGCTTCTGAACGCCGATCCGTCGATCTGGCTCTCCCGGTAGATCTTGCCAGGTGAGTTCAATACCCGCTCGTCGTGCTTTCGCACTCGTGTTGCCGCACTCGGCACCCGTAATGATGATGATGTCGTGTTCGCCGCGTTGTATCTCGAGGGCTGAGAGGTTGACTACCGACTGGACAAAGTTGCCACCGAACGGCGCGATGGCGGTTTCGACACCATTGGCGCCAACGGCGTCAGCGACGGCTCTTGCCGGATTGCCATACGGCCACATTCCCCGAAGGACTCGTACCGACGTGGCATTACTCAGCAAGGCCGGGCATTCGGCATCGCGAGCGGCCATTTGCACGGCTTCAATCATGAGATCGATCGGTTCTTTGGCGGAGTCCAGTTCTGTTACACGTTGCTCCAATTGCGCAACGCCGACGAGCACGGGGGTCTGGGTCATTGAGAAGCTACCGTTTGATTCGAGATGGACGCTGCATAATACCGTGGGATCACGCGGTGTCGACGAACGAGCCGATACGTCCGGTTGGCTTGTCCGGGTGAGGGCGGTAGAGTCGGAAGGCGCCCAGGAGGGTGAACGTGGCCGAATCCCAACCACCGGACCTGGGTGGGAACCGATGGGCATGGGTAACCGGATGGAACGACCACTCGATGGGGTCCACCAGGTGTGCACATGAACAAGCGGCTAATCGAGACGGATCGCCCCTGCATTCGACTCGGATCGACCCGCGCGACAGAAATCATGTGTATGCCAATCATTCAGCGGTGGTTGAGATGGCAAAAGTGTGCGGACTTGATTATTAAATAATATTCTGGTTTAGTTTCGTAACTATTTGATATTAAAATAGTTAGTTGTTGTATTTACAATCCGTTAACCACCGTTCCGGCGCCGGGGAAAGACCCGTCTCGTCCCAGGGATGACTTATCCCCCGTCTGCCCTTTAAGCTGCCGATCGTATATTTTCCATAGAGACGAAAACAACAATGAAGTTACGAGGATTAGTTTTCCTGGCGCTCGCCATGGCGGTGCTCACAGAATTTGCCGAATCAGCGCAAGACCCCGGTGAAGAATTTGAATTGCGCCAGGCACCTACCCATTGGTTGGCCACGGACAATAAAGGCGCGGGCGCGGGTCCTGTCACCCAGGAAAAGCTCAGCGCATCGGGCAACGCAAAAACCAGCTGGCTGCATTATTACGGTGATTACCGCGGCTACAGACACAGCCCCATTGATGACATTACCCCGGAAACCGTCGGAAACCTTGAGTTCGCCTGGGGTATGGCCGCCGGCACCGTAGGGCCGTTTGAAACATCGCCGATCGTTTATGACGGCATCATGTACGTGACGACCTCCTACAACCGTCTCATCGCCGTCGATGCCGGATCGGGCGAAGTCATATGGCGCTACGACTATCACAACCCGGAGGATCTCAGAATTTGCTGCGGCCCCAACAATCGCGGCGTGGCTATTGGCGGCGATCTTGTGGTCATGGGAACGCTCGATGCCAAACTGTTGGCGTTCAACCGTCTCACTGGCGCCCTCGTGTGGGAGACGGTGATCACGAAGTATCAACGAGGTTTCAGCGTGACAGGCGCACCGCTGATCGCCAATGGTCGGGTTTTTATCGGGCTCGGTGGTGGTGAATACGGCGTACGTGGATTCTTCGATGCTTATGATCTTGCCACGGGCGAGCTCTTGTGGCGCCACTACACCATACCCACCGACGGAGAAGACGGGGTCGAGACCTGGGCGGGCGAAAGTTACAAGATTGGGGGTTCACCCACCTGGAACACGGGTACTTACGACCCGGAGACCGAAACCATTTTCTGGGCCACGGGCAATCCGGGCCCGGACTGGAATGGCGATAACCGGGAGGGGGACAACCTCTACTCCGATTCCCTGCTGGCGGTAGATCCGAAAACCGGTGAGCTGAAGTGGTATTTCCAGTTCACGCCTCATGACATCTGGGACTACGACGGCAACACGCAGATCATCCTGCTCGACGTCGAAGTGAACGGCGAGATGATCAAAGCTGTCGGTCATGCCGACCGAAACGGTTATTACTATCTGATCAACCGGGTCAGCGGTGCCTACATTCTGGCGGAACCTTATGTTGCCGAAGTGAACTGGGCCACCATCGATGACGCCGGAAGACCCGTCGTTAGACCCGGAGCCATTCCCACGGGTACCTATTCGGATCGAGTCTGCCCCGGTCATGCCGGTGGGATGAATGCCGCTTATACGGGGGCTTACAGTCCAATTACGGGCCTGTACTACGTCAACAGCATTGAATCGTGCGAAATCATCGAAAAGGGCATGGCGATTTTCATTGAGGGATCCACCTACCTGGGTGGTTCGTTTCAGTCAGTCGATGCCGAAGCTGGGACAAGTTACGGTAACCTCGTCGCAATCGATGCAGCGTCGGGGAAGGTCAAGTGGCGGCATCAGGAGGTCAATGGGCTGCTTTCGGGCGTGGTCTCGACTCAAGGAGGTGTCTTGTTCACGGGGACCGTGGATGGCAGGTTCTTGGGACTCGATGCAGCCACGGGCGAAGTAGCCTGGGAGAAGCGAGTGGGCAGCATCGTTCGGGGTCAGCCGATTGTCTATGAGCACGAGGGCGCCTCGTATGTGGCCATCGCAACCGGCGGCTCCAATGGTGTCGAGTATTTTACCGGCGGCTTTTCCTCCCTGCCGGACAACACCTACCTGTTTGTTTTCCGCCTGAACAAACAGTGAAGCTGCGAAACCTCAGGTGGTCAGTTCTCCTGGCTGGCACGGCAATACTTGCCGCATGTCAGGTATCGTCGATCGTTTCGCAGCGCAGCCCCGCCGACCCATATAAAGAAGATCCAACAGCCGTCGCCCGCGGAGGTGCCATCTTCAAAAGTGTCTGCAGCGGATATTGTCACCAGCTGACACCGACCACCAGTGACGCGCTGTTCCTGTTCGATTGCACCTGGAAACACGGTGATACGGATCAGGAAATCTTCCAGATTATCACCACTGGTGTACCGAACACCCGGATGGTCGGGTTCGCCGACAACCTGCCTGAAGGTTACCAAGACACCTGGCGAATCGTCGCCTGGCTCCGTCACAATTCACTATGCGATGATCCCTGAACAAGCAGGCGGGATCGGTTCAATCTGACCCGGTCTTGCGTTTCTGGATGTCTTCTTGCAGCCACGCCAACGCGTCCACTCGCTCCATCGCGATGGAATAACCGTGATCGTACAGTCGAAATAACGCTTCGCGCAGTTCGTCGCGCAACGGCACGCCGCTGTATACGCCATGTTCGAACCGAATGATCGAGGGTCGACACACCGTGAGGTCGAGCCCGGCCAGAATCTGCAGGTCGTAGCCTTCGGTATCGATCTGTAGTAAATCCAGATGGCCGACTTTTTCCTGATCGAGCAGTTTTGACAGAGAAATCGCGGGCACCTCGACGGCGATGATATCTTTGGCTTGAATTCCCGTTCGTTTGCTTGTCAGCTCGTGCCTGCCCTTGTTGAATGAAGCGATGCCGGACATGTCGACAACCGACGGGTCTGGCCGGTACAACGTAACGTGATCCAGTTCTTCATGAATGGCGACGTTCAACTTTTTGATCTGTGGATGCTTCCTGTAGGTTTGACACAACGTTTCGAAAACGTCCGGTAGCGGTTCTACCACGATGCCAGCAACTCGATTGGCGGAGATGAACGCATTGATGGGGTCGTGGGAGAAACCATCGTTCGCGCCGATCTGCACGAAGAAAAATTCGGCGCTGGCTTGTTTGGTGCGCGCCAACCGCCGCACCATCAACGCGTCCAGACTGTGGCTTTTTACGGTCCGTGTTATCACGAGCCCCGATTGTGCGAGCGCAACACCACAACGTCGCGATGCGATTTGTCGGTAACGGTTGAAAACGTCGAAAAGATCGGCCATTCGCCAGTGGGACTCGGCTACCAGAAGCAGAGATTAAACCCCGGGAACACTCCCGAGAAAAGGGTTACCACAACAACCCTGTTGCTGTGATAAATGTTGAATTCCACCAGCAAGCGTTAAGAATGAAACGCCTAGGGAAGGGCATGAAAACTGGGCGGGGCGATATCGGACCTGAACTGAACGAACATCCGCATTGATACAGCGATCGAGGGCGGTGCCATCATGCTTGTCGAAGATAGCGTCCGGGAACTACTCACACTCACGTTGGAAGAGTTTGGTTACACGGTCCTGCCAGCCAACAATGGGGTAGAGGCTATCTCGAACGCCGAGCGGTACGATGGAACCATCGATCTGATGATTACCGACGTCGTCATGCCAAAGATTGAGTGGGCACGAACTCGCCGAACGACTTGCACCGGTTCGACCCGATATGTCGGTTCTCTACATATCGGGTTATGCCGAAAAATTTGCGACCGATCAAGGTCTTGGAGGCGCGAACAGACAGTTTCTCCAAAAGCCGTTTGGTCCGAAGACCGTGGCAAGAAAAATTCGTGAAATCCTGACGGAACGTGTCTCCTAGCGTCTTGAGGAAAGGCAACGATACCCCGGATTGATCGGGTTGAAGGCGCATTCTATTTGGTGCCTGGGGAGAGACTCGAACTCTCACATGGTTGCCCATACCAGAGTTTGAGTCTGGCGCGTCTACCAATTTCGCCACCCAGGCACTAACAGTCTGGCAAGAGCGCTGAATGTTACACACCCCACGGTTGTCCTTCCAGAGTGACTCCTCGTTTTTACACCGAGTTGAAGCTGTGACCATGTCGCCTGTTTTGAGGTGCAATGCCTCCAAGCTTGAGTCGAATTTGCGCATGTGGATGGAGTATCGACTAACTTTAACGTGTAGGCGCAATTTCGCGATTTCGGTAGGCAATAGGGAGTCACCAATGGCCTATACCATCGCCGCTGTTCTTACCATTGGGTGCGTACTGATCGGCTATATCTATTGGGGTATCGTACGTCTCGTTGGTTGGGTGGTACTGAAAGGAGTCTGGATCGCCTGCCTGGTTAGCGCAGGCACCTGGTTGCTTGCTTCAACCGCGGGGGATGCCGGGTTTGCTGGAAAACTCGCGGTGTCGGCTATCATTCCGGGTGCAATATCTGGTTGGATTTTGTATGGCGAAGTCGCGCTTGCGTTGTTCACAGAACGCAGCGTTTCTGCGAATCGAGGCGCCAGGTACGTCATAAGGTCACATTCGGACAGTTAGCCTGGTTGACAACCCCTTCTCGATCGATAGCAGGCGGGACTGCCACTCAAGTAACATGAGGCTTTCATTGGTCGGTAAAGCCAATGAAAGCCCTTAGTTTATCTACGTTTCCGGCCATCTTGCCAACGTGGTGCCAACATTTTAGCGGGATTCTTATCTATTGCATTGATCGCGCAAAGGAGTAGATTTCGAAGCGACCCCCACCGGTGCGATAAACACCGATGAGGGCCTGACCACAACGTTGACCAGGAGTCTACGTCATGGCTACAGCCAATCTTAACCTAGCAACGCCATCGTGCAGAAACTCCTGTCGTCAATATCACTTCGACCAGGAGATGAACCCATGTCTGAACTATCCAAACTGACCGACGCTGAGCTGGAACAGGAATACGTTCGTTATTACCTATCGCTCACAAAGCCCCAACGCCTGCTGGTGGAGTGCTTCACCAGTAAAAACGAGGAGGTGAAGTCATGAGCGCCCACCTGGACCGCGTTGACCAACTCCGCGAACGCTACGCCGAACTAATCCGCGGGAAACAGGAGGCTCGCAGGTTCAACGACGAACTCACGCCCGAGCTGTACGAAACGTTTTACCACTTGTGGCGGAATGCCCACGGAATTCCGGATGAACTTGCCCAGGAAAACCCTTTGCTCCTGGACGGTGAAGCCCGGCTCCAGCCTGTCTTGAGTTTCCTCCAGGAGGTTCTCTCGAACGGGCGCGTCCTCAGTAACGAGGAACCCTGGGCGCGTCAGGCCGAGTTTGGTCTGTTTCTGGTGTTCGAGTGGCTCGAGACTACTGTCGATCAATTGCAGGCATACGACCAAGCGTTCAACAGTGTCTGGCAGGAGATCCGCTCCAAGCCGGTTGGGATTCCGTCGACAAGGGAGGTGAGCGATGAGTGAACCAACCAATCCTCTCATCGAAAAGGAAGCCGAAGATACTGCGCTGGCGATTGATGGCGCTCTCGCGCTCGTTCAACACTACCTAACAGGCGCTGATCAAGGTGTCTGTGACCAGGCAGCAGTTGAGCATGGCGCGTTGTACGCCATCATTGGCATAAGAGACGCCGTTAAGCATCTCGGGCTCATGGGAACCCTTCATGGAGGTGAGCGATGAGTGAGCTAACCGAACAGCAAGCCGAAGAACTCGCCAACTTCTCCGCAAACCTCACGATGGATCAGGTCTGGGAGGTCGACAAAGCTTGCCAGCGGGATTCCGGGGTCAATCGGCGAGTCCTATTGCTCACACTTACCAAGGACGGCAAAGAGCTGCAGGAGCTTGCCGTGGAACAGCCTGAGGTCGTCTTCGACATGTTCAAGTGTGGCGTGGACCACCTCAACCGCATCCAGGACTTACAAGAATTGTTCGACAGTGCATGTACGCGCCTCATGGTCAGTCTGTGCGTTCTGGATTGGGATTCTGAAGATGTACCCTTCACCGAGGAGCAGTTTGGGGCCGTTTGCTCACTACTGCATAGGAAGGGCGATAGTCCTACAGACTGAATTATTCACATGTGAATAATTGCCCTGGCGACACCTGCCGTGATGCTGAGAGTCCATAAGGTGTGAGGAACCCGGTTTCGGCCGGGTTTCTTTCACGCATGAAAGCGGAGAGGCGATACTGGGCGGACTGTCCGCGAAGAGCTAATATTGGCCCCGTTTTAGGGGAAGTCGATAATGGCCGAAATAGAGACAACCAAGGTATCAGCCAAGGCTTTTGAAAACGAAGAAATACGGCTAGATGGAAGAGAATACGACGGCTGCACGTTCCGCAACTGCACTATTGTCTACGGCGGGGGCAATACCGCCATCCATGGAAACAAGTTTCACGATTGCAAGTTCAGGTTCGAGGGCTCGGCGGCACGTACCCTCCAATTTCTTGCAAACTTTGGGAGAGAGGGTGGAGAGATGCGGGCTTTGGTTGCAACGCTCGTCAGTGGCACCTTCCCCTACTTGTTCGAGTAGTAGTAGGTAGCGGTAAGGCTTTAAGTGGTGTGACAGCCCGGAGAGACGGGCAAAATACCCGGACATTATCCCACCAATGGCGAGCGCCCCTCAGAGAATCCACTTGCCTTGGAGAAAGCGGTCACAGATAGAGATAATAATATAATGTTTTCCGGGACCACCTAACGAATTGTTAGGCGTCACTGTTCGGTTTGTCCCCAATTTCAATGATCTCGAAAGATGCTAGGTCACCCCAATTCTTGGTCCATGACTCGAACAACTTTGGATCTTCGGTCTCCATCAGCTGGAAGCATCGGTCACCTTCGTTTTCGAGCCAGCTGTCGATGTAGATCAGACCATCGGGAAGCATACGGCCTGATTTTGCAAAGCGCTCGTAGATTTTGCCTTTGCAATTCGGAAAAAAGTGTTCAATGACCATATATCGTGGCATGGCTTTGAGCGAGCCTAACGTCTGAGTTCAGCGGCGCAGCAAAGAGGCGCGGGTTTTGCTCTTGCAAAATCCGTGACGCTTTTTCGAATCCGCTCTAACTTTTTGTTAGGCGGCAACTGTGGGTTTTTCAGACCGAAAGCTGAGAAGAACTCTTGCACTTCGAATGCAAACTTAGACGTCGTATACATATAGGTCCAGAACGAGGTCCGCTTCAATTGAGACTATCCTGTTCAAAATGGTACTCGGGATCAACATATCGTTGTTCCAGGTTTCGGTATGATATGCAAGGCGAACCTGAATTCGGCTTTTCTCAGCGATTCCGGTCCAGACCTCTCCTGGAGGAGGCAGGCAATCCAATACAGATGATAGAGTGTCAGCAACGGTCGATGGTGGATTGCGCCTAACTTGGTAGAACCAGGCATGCTCCGTAAAAGGTGGGCTTTTCGGTCCGGCAGTCAATTGGCACAACACAATTCCCAATTCATAAAGCACCAGGAGTGGCACTGCCACCAATGCCTGGTTGACCGGGTCCACAGTCGGGGTGATGATGGCGCCAAGGACGAAGGCCACTACCACCCAGTAACGGCGGAAGCGGCTCAGGCTCCTGGCGGTGACGATGCCCAGCTGGGCCAGCAGGTACATTATCAGCGGTGTCTCGAAGGCAATTCCCATCCAGAAGAGCAGGCGGATCATCAGGTTGACGATATTGCTGATCCGGATCATGGGGGTGGCCACATCGTCCCCGAAAGTCAGCAGGAAATGGAGGGCCGGCGGAGTTAAGACAAAGTAGCCGAAGGCAACGCCCGAGGCGAATGCCAGCATGGCTCCCGGCAAGAAACCCAACAGGTAGCGCCGTTCCCTGCCGGTGAGCCCGGGGGCTATGAAGCGAATCACCTGGTACAGCACCACCGGGAAGGCCAGAAGGAACCCGGCGAAGAAGGATACCTTGATGCTGGTGGTAAGGAGCTCGGTGACCTCGGTGAAAATCAGTTGCCCATTGGCCCCGGTGTCGAGGTCCCGGGCCGGCCGAAGCAGCAGCTCAATAATCTGCCGGAAGAAGATGAAGCCCACCGCACTGCCGGCTATCAGGGCCAAGACGGAGATAATGATCCGGCGCCTCAGCTCCCCCAGGTGCTGCATGATGGTGAGCTCGCGGTCCCTCATTCCTCCTCTTCTTTAGAGGTGGGGTCCGCAGAGGCGGGATCTGCATCCGGCCCGGACGTCGGCCGAGCTGCCGGGGACTCCCGATCTTGCCCTTCCTCCAGAGTCACCGCCGCGGCCAGGTCGCTGAAGGTACGCCGCAACTCGCCGACGATCTTGCCCACCGTCCGGGCCATCTCGATGGACTTGCCGGGCCCCAGCACCATGAAGGCAATCAGGAGAACGACGGCCATCTCGGGCAGGCCCATGCCCATTAGGTTCATTGCGTGCCCCGCTTCGTCCTTGGACAGGAGTCCCCGCACAATCGTGCCGCATTTTCCGGCCAGCTCGGCGGCAAGGTGTACCCCAGTTCCGCCAGCATCTCAC
>JACZXA010000143.1 GCA_022571865.1 Pseudomonadota bacterium | reverse complement strand
CTACGTCGAACACAGCCTATATCGCCTGTGGCCCTACATGATGGCCAACAAACACCACATCGTCGTACGCGATGCGGCCGTCTGTCTCTGGCTGCCAAAGGATGAACTGGACTCACACGATCAGTTGTTTCGTCACGCTGGTCGCGTTGAAGAAGTTCACCATAAGCTTCGCGAGCCATGACCAAGACAGCGGCATTTGCAACACAATGCAACGATTTGTTGCGGCAGCCGACTCAGATCGGGTCCAGGCATTGCTGTTGGGCCGGATATCTCGAGAATCGAAGCGCAACGGCGATTTTGCCCTGGAACTCGAAGTGGGCCATGCGGTCGTCAACAGCGAATCCGCAGACCTTGGCACCCTCGGACAGCCGTTAGATGCAACTCTCTAACACCCTTTGCGAAACCGATTAACCGCCGAGTTGCAACATGGAACGTGGTTTCGCGTCCGTTAGATCGACGATCTTGGAATAGTTGTCCGCAATATCTTCCGCCGTTGCGTCATGACCGAGATTCACACCCTGATTCTCGACGATGCAGGCGATCGAATACTGGCCACCCTGCGCCTGAATGATGACGCCGTTTGGCGCATCCTCGGTACCCAGGTATACCACCGCGGGAGTGACGAGTTCCGGCCCTAACGCTTTCAACACCTCCTCCGGCATCAAATCCTCCGTCATCCGAGTCGCGGCCACCGGAGCGATGGTGTTGGTGTGTATGTTGTATTTGGCTCCTTCGATCTTCAGGGTGTTCATGAACCCAACCTGGCCGAGTTTGGCGGCGCCGTAGTTTGCCTGTCCGAAGTTACCGTACAACCCCGTAGGAGATGTCGTCATGACGATGCGGCCGTAGTTCTGTTCACGCATGATCGGCCAGACTCCACAGGTAACGTTAACAGCACCCATCAGATGTACGTCGACGACAACTTGAAAGTCATCCAACTCCATCTTCGCGAAAGATTTGTCCCGTAGAATTCCAGCATTGTTGATCAGAACGTCCACACGCCCCAAAACGCGCGATTCTACCTCTCGCCTTGCCAACAAAAAAGTTGGTTCTAGGGTCGCATCCCAAACTTCACTGGCCCGATCAAAGCCTCGAGCTGTGGCTGAATCCAGTCGATCCATTGGCAGACAAAGGGCCGGGTTTCGCGGGGGTCAATGAGTTCGTGTACCGCAAACGATTCGGCGCGCGGAAACGGCGAGCGGTCGGCTCGCAGCTGCTCTTCGAGTTCTTTGCGTTTGGCATCCGGATTCTCGGCACTGGCGATCTCGCGGCGAAACGCGACGGCCACTCCGCCTTCCAGTGGAAGCGCCCCCGACTCCACGGAAGGCCATGCGAGAACATAGGCATTCTCGCCATAGTGCGCGGCCGTTGCCACGCCAAAACCCTTGTGCACCTGAATGGATACCCACGGCACACTCGCCTGAACCGCCGCTGAAACGGCGGCCATACCAAAACGGATGGTTCCAGCCCGCTCCGCCTCCGGTCCGATCATAAAGCCGGGCTGATCGATGAAATTTACAATGGGTAGGTGGAAGGTGTCACACATCTCGACAAAACGACGGTACTTCTGCGCCGCCTCGGCCGTCATCGCACCCGCGTAATACTTACAATCGTTGGCAAGTACGCCCACCGGCTGACCGTCGAGTCGGGCGAGTCCCGCAATCTGGCCGGGACCGAAGGTGGCACCCATCTCGAAAAAAGAATCCTTGTCCATTACCATCTGGACGATAGCGCGCATGTCGAAGGCAGCATTGGAGTCTCGCGGTACGGCGTGAAGAAGTTCTTCTTCCATGCGCTCGGGATCGTCCGTGCATGGGATACGTGGTGCGCGTTCCCACACGCTGCTCGGCAGATAACTCAGAAAAGCCCGAATCTGCCGGAAGGCGTCGTATTCATCCTCGGCGATATTGTCCACCACACCGCTTGCCGCATGGACTTCCACCCCACCCAGTTCTTCCTTGCTCAAACGCACACCGAGCGCCCGCTCCACAAGCGCCGGACCCCCGATGAGCACCTGTGAGGTGTGACGGGTCATCACCGCAAAGTGGGATGCGACCAGCCGACCGGCGGGAAATCCAGCAACTGCCCCCATGGCACCCGAGGCGATCGGCACCTCCATCATGGCATCGGCGATGATCTTGAACCGAGGCTGGCTGAAAACGGGCTCTCCGACCGTGCCACCTTTTCTACCACTTCCTTTGACACTGCCACCTCCCCCTTCGAGCATTCGCACCAGGGGCACCCGATACTGAGTTGCCAGATGTTCTGCGTAGACGCTCTTTCGCAACCCGGCGGCATTGGGTGATCCGCCTTTCAGAGTGAAGTCTTCACCTCCCACCACCACGCGACGGTTCTCGATCTTGCCGAACCCCACCACATAGTTGGCAGGAACGTATCCCAGCAATTCGTCGTTGTCGTCGTATTCCGGTGTTGCGGAGGCGCGACCCTGCTCCTGAAAACTACCCTCGTCGAGCACCGCATCGATGCGCTCCCTGATCGTCAATTTTCCCCGGGCATGCTGCTTGGCGATGCCCTCCTTGCCGCCTTGCTGTTTTGCCAGGTGCCGGCGCCGCTCCAACTCCCTAACTTCTTTTTCCCAGCTCATGTTCGTTCAGGACCTTTTCTCATCAGTCTTCGAATTCGGGTGTACGTTTTTCGAAGTTGGCTTTGACGGCTTCGATCTGATTGCGCGAACCGATCAGCTTGGACTGCATTCCCGCCTCCATCTCGAGCCCACTGCGCGCATCCGCATGCCAGCTGTCTTCGAAAAGTCGTTTCCCCGCACGGACAGCGTCCGGCGACTTTGCGGCAATTTCCTCAGCGAGCGCCATGGCGGCCGCCAATGGATCATCCGCGACACGGGTTACCAGCCCGAGTTCGCGCGCCTCTTCACCGCTCAACACGCGACCGGTGAAAGTAAGTTCCTTGGCAACATCCAACGGGACAAGGTCTCGCAAGGTCTGGGTAATACTCATATCCGGAATGAGGCCCCACTTGATCTCCATGATGGAGAGTTTGGCGTCCGGGGCGGCGATTCGGATATCCGCACTGAGCGCGATCTGGCAGCCACCGCCGTAGGCAACGCCATGAATCGCCGCGATCACCGGGACCGGGAGCTTCTTCCAGACGTAGGCCGGGCGCTGTGCGTGATTTTCAGGTCGTTCGTCGCGAGATAACAGCGTGTCGACAGCACCACGCCCGCCGCCGCCAGCCATGCCCTGAAAGCTGGCCATATCCAGCCCCGCGCAAAACCCGCGGCCGTTACCCGAAAGCACGACAACGCGAACGTCCCGCGCTTCTGCAAGCGATTCACCTGCCTCGATGATGGCTCTGAACATGTCCGGATTCAGAGCATTGTATTTATCGGGTCGATTCAGCCGTACATCGGCGATGCCACCCGATTTGTCGATGGTTACCAGCTCGGTCATGTTCTCCCCTTACTTAGCCCGAATGATTGAAACTCGATTATCAGCCTGGATTTTTCATCATTGCTTACGGTAAAACACTGCGACTCGCTACGCGTCTTCATGAATAATCCTTACCCAGGAGTCTGCGCGGTAGAAAAAGATTCCTACTACCCTAGGGTTCGCCAAGTTCACTAAGTTACCACGGCTGCGTGGACCCACGCACGCGGGTAAATGGGGAACACCGTACCCGACCGGGGTGGGTCGTCAGTCAGACTAAACCGGCCAGACCCACCAGTTTTTCGGGATTGCGGACTACGTACAACCGGGTTATTCGACCGTTCTCACCGTCGAACTGTATACCGGAATGTAATTCGCCATTCTGTAGGAGCAGCAAGCCAACACCGCCGTTGAGGGCGACTTCGAAATAGCTGATCGCGCCTTCGGCATCCGCTCGCCGGGCAAGATGTAACATCACTTGAGCAATACGCTCGGGCTCGGTGACCGGGCATATTGCCGCACTGACGAGGCCATCGCGATCGGCATAGACGATCGCGTCATCGGAAAACAGGCTTACGAGCCCAGGTAGATCTTCTTCTGCCACCCCAAGGATGAGCTTGTCGAGTAAGGTTTTCTGCACGGCCATCGGTGTCGCAAATCGCTTCTCCCGGGAAATATTCTGTTTTACCCGCAGATATCGCTGCCGACAGGCAGCCACTTCGATTTCCAGCACGTCGGCAATTTCGGTTAAAGCCAAGATCGAAACCTTCGCGGAGCACGCATACCACCCGCTCCGCCGGAGACAGCCGCTCCAACATCATCAACAAACCGATGCTCAAGCTGTTCGCCAACTCGACGATAAGCTCCGTTGGCAGTGGTTCCGGCAGCCAGGGTCTTCGATAGTGAGCACGACTCACCTTCTCACGCCGCAATCGATCCAAAGCGAGATTGGTGACGACGCGAAAGAGATAGGCTTGGGGATTGAGTGGTGGGCTGGCCAACTGCAAAACCTTTAATCGGACCTCCTGCACCACATCTTCTGCATCGGCCACAGAGCCGAGCATGCCGTAGGCAAGATTCTCGAGGCGCCCGTTCGCAAGGCTGATATTCTCAAGGTCTCGTTTCGATACCAAGTAACTCTTGAGCAAGCTTTGCAAAGTCGCTGGAAGCAACATCACCGACATCGAACCAAACGCCGCCAAATCCCAGCAGGGATACCGCAAGCACGACTGCCGCGGTACTCGACGCGATGGCAAGCCGTCGCTCAGGGAGTGTAAAACGCCAACCGAGCTTTCCTCCTAACCTTCCGGCTGCGATGCTCGACCCGTTGAGCGCATGGTAGAAACCAGCCATTCCCAGCAGGAAATAGTATGGATAGAAAAATCCGGGCAGGAATTCGATCGAGAAAGCGAGACCCCCAAATCCAGGATAGACATCGAAAAACACCGATGAGCCCCGCACGGCCAGGATGTGTCCCACGATAACCAGCATCAGAAAATACCCGCAAACCCGGTGCACGCTCGCACGGAGGGTCAAGTTGCGTCGGTTCCTTGATCATCCGCATGACGCCCACGACCACGTGCACCAGCAGTGCGAGCAGTATCAGCACCTCCCAAAAAATTGGTATACCAGGCGCAGCGCCCCCTGGACCCCATCGTAGGCACCGGGGCCAAGGCTCGCGAGGCACGTGTTCAGCAGATGTACGGCGATGAACGTGGCGAATATGAGGCCCGAGATCGCCTGCAGCTTGTTCAACATGTCGTCTTCTTTAAAGTGAATTCACTCTATAGACGCCTGGACAACGTGAAACGTGACATCTCGTTCAACTGCTTTCCAATATGGCAAGCACCTGATCCTCCTCAACCGCTTCCTCGAGCGTAACAAGAAGCTCCGCAATCGATCCGGCAACCGGGCTTTCCACCGGAATCTCCATTTTCATGGACTCGAGGATCATCAATACATCCCCCTCTTCGACACGATCGCCGACCGATACTTCGATTTTCCAGACTCTGCCCTGTACTTCACTTTCGACTTCATGCCGGGCCATAAGACCTCCGTTTTAAGTGGGTTGTGATAATAATTCCTGGAGAAACCCCGTGT
Organism: Pseudomonadota bacterium; assembly: GCA_022571865.1. Taxonomy (GTDB): domain Bacteria; phylum Pseudomonadota; class Gammaproteobacteria; order Pseudomonadales; family Azotimanducaceae; genus SMWK01. The sequence continues at coordinate 6,377 of JACZXA010000143.1, read as the reverse complement.
GCACGTGACCGCGCAGAAACTCCTCATGGACAAGCACCCGGGTCAACAAAGGAATGTTGGTTTTCACCCCCTGCACGGAAAATGCCCGTAAACCGATGAGAACGCGACCGATGGCTTGTTCCCGGGTCACTCCCCAACCGATGACTTTGGCAAGGAGGGGATCGTAATAAGGCGTAACCGCCTGTCCCTCGCAGTATCCGGTCTCGATGCGTACGCCCTCGAGTGCCGGATAGCGAAACAACTGTAACACCCCCGTTGACGGCATATGGCTGAGCGGGTCTTCCGCGTAGATCCTCGCTTCCAACGCGTGTCCGTGTAACGCAGGTATTACCGGCAGGGAGGCTCCCGATGCCAGACGAATCTGCTCCGCCACCAGATCCAATCCAGTGACCGCCTCGGTGACCCCATGTTCCACCTGAATGCGCGTGTTCATCTCCAGAAATCCGTATGCACCAGAGCGATCACGCAGTGTTTCCAGGGTCCCGACATTGTTGTATCCAAGCGACTGGGCCGTCCTGGCCGCGGATTCGGCAATCGCATCGACCTCCGCCCGGTCCAGCCCCGGCGCCGGGGATTCTTCGATGACTTTCTGATGGCGCCGTTGCAAAGAACAGTCGCGCTCGTGGACGTGAACGACGTGGCCATCGTTATCACCCAGCAATTGAAATTCCACATGGCGCGGCCTCGCGTGCCAGGCTTCCAGGTACATGGCGGAATTGGCAAACGCCGCCATCGCCATCCTCTGGGCCACCCCGAAACCTTTCTTCAGTTCCCCATCGTCCCGCACGACCCGCATTCCGATACCGCCGCCGCCCGCAGACGGTTTCAGCATCAGCGGATAGCCAAGCGTTGCGGCTGCGGCTAACGCCTGATCGACATCTTCCAGGGGCTCACTACCCGGGAAAACCGGAAAAGCGGCATCTGCCATAAGCCGGCGCGCCTGAACTTTGTCTCCCATCGCAGCCAACCACTTCGGATCCGGACCGATGAATGCCGCGCCACTGGCGATGACCGATCGCGCAAAATCCGCATTCTCCGCCAGAAACCCGTAGCCCGGATGCAGCGCATCGGCATTGCTTGCCCGCAACACCTTCAGTAAGGCCGCACCGTTCAAATAGGTTTCGCGAGCCGTGTTACCGACCAGCGCATGGGCTTCGCTCGCCTCTTCGAGGTAGGGAGCACTCGAATCCGCCTCCGAATACACCGCTACCGAGGCAATGCCGAGTTCCGAGCAGGCACGGATAACCCGCCGGGCAATGGCACCGCGATTAGCGACGAGAATTTTGCTGAACAACCCTCAACTCCCGATACCGCCTAACAAACGTCCATACTCGTCCCAGGCCTCACGGAACCCGCCAAGCCCTCGATTCTCAGTGCCCGTCGTCGTCCTACCGCCAGCAATCGCCTCATTCACCAATTCACTCACCTTGTTCGCTTCGGCCAGCGTCAGCGTCAATTCGAACATATCCGTCCCACGCCCACCGCTATGATCCGCAGGCTTAGCTAAAGGCTCTTGATCCATTGCCCATCTGATTACTGCCGACACCTCTGCCTCATCGAGAAGCTCCAAGGTCTGTTCGAGCATCCAGCGCGACCAATAATTGGGCTCATCGCACAGTCGCTTGTAGCACTCCCAGTCCACCGGTAACCTGCCTGCTCGCTTCAGTTGAGCTTGAATAGCCCGATGTTAACAAAAGCCGACGACTATCCAATCCATCAAACTCCAGAGCCAATCGCATACTCAGGTACCGATCGAAACTTCTACGACCGCTACTTCTTCAACGGCTACGCGCGTGAAGGAGATCTGTTCTTCGCGGCAGCACTTGGCGTCTACCCCCACTTGAACGTCATGGACGCTTCTTTTTGCGTCATCACTGGAAACAAGCAGTACAACGTCCATGCCTCAAAAGCCCTGCATATGGAACGACTCGACACCGCAGTCGGCCCGATCGAGATCGAAGTGATCGAACCGCTCAACATACTGCGGGTCACCTGCAATGATGAGGCGAACGGCATCACTGCGGATGTGTGTTTCAACGCCAGGACCCCGGTGCTTGAAGAACCGCGTTTTATTCACCGCCTCGGCAGTCAAACCCTGATGGACTCGACGAGGCTGACGCAAAATGGTGGCTACACCGGCTGGCTGACCGTGAACGATGAACGGTTCGAGCTCGATCCGCAATCCCATTGGGGTACTCGCGACCGTTCCTGGGGTATACGAAGCGTCGGCATGCGCGATCCGCAACAAAACCCCGATGCCGGCACACCGCAATTCTTCTGGCTATGGGCGCCCATCAACTTTTCTGACGGTGCAACTTTTTATCACCTGAACGCGGACGCGCAGGGTGAGCCGTGGAACACCAGCGGCAACTGGGCAAGCTCGGACGAGATCGAACACATGCCAACAGCTGCGAGCCAACTCCAATACCAGCCCGGCACCCGCATCGCCGCACATGCAGAAATTTTCCTGACGAGCAAGTCCGCGGAAACGATGCAGCTCGATATGACCCCACAACAGACTTTTTACATGAAAGGTCTCGGCTACGGCCACCCCGAATGGGGCCACGGCCTTTATCACGGCGAGCTCGACACTGGCTTCGAAATTTACGATCTCGACACGATTTCAGATGCCGACCCGGTTAATTTCCACGTGCAAGCCATCTGTGGCGTAACGCTAAAGGGACCTGAGGGGCGTACCCAGGTCGGCAAGGGGGTGCTCGAACAGCTCGTGTTTGGGCCTTTTGCACCCTATGGCTTCAAAGACCTGGTGGACCTCACCCCCTAGCCTGGAAAGCAAGCCGCCTCAGCGGGATCGATGCCGGTTGGCGTCATGTTTCAGCTGAAACGTTTACCGAGAATTGTCGGAGTCGACTCTGCATCCCGAAACGACGCACACCCTGACCTGTGGTGGGGCACTGGTGTCGATCCACCCACGCTGCCCGATGCAAACTCAATGTCCCGCAGTCGAACCACCATCAATCGGCAAAGTGGCACCCGTAATGAATCGTGCTGCAGTCGAAGCCAGATAGAGAACCCCTTGGCCCGCTGCAACCAAGCGCTCACCCTCACCCAGTCACTCGAATAGCGATGTTGACGGACTGCTCTGTTCTGCCGTTGATCGCGACACGAGCGCCAGCCTGATCGAAGGCATGTGCCACTCCAAAGCCGATACCCCGACTGCTACCCGTCACTAATATTCGCTTGTCCGTGAAATCCAAGTTGCTCCCTCCCGAGAGGTTTACCTATTTACCCTACCTGCACGTCCTACCGCCAATACGCGCATTTTTCATGCTGAACATGGAAGAACAACTCCCCGTATACCAAAAATCGAGCAAGTACGTAGCAGACTCCCATTAGCGGATCAAAACGTGTATTTTGTCAGGACATGTCATATCAAAAACTTGTCTGTGAACTCAAACGGTTTCATCACCTCAATTCGGCGTTGGATTTACTCGGATGGGACGAGCAGGTAAACCTGCCTCAAAAGAGCGCGGAGAGTCGAGCGGCTCAATCGGCGGCACTCGCGGATTTGATTCATCGAGAATCGATTCATCCCCAGATCGGTAGCTGGTTGAATGCGTTGGAGCAGGATTCGCTTCCTCCCGCGCAGCGATGTGTCGTAACAGAGGCCAGGCGTGACTATGATCGGGCAGTCAACATTCCTTCCGAGTTTGTTGCCCGCCGGGCCAAACAACAGAGCCAGGCCTATCACGCCTGGGTTGATGCCCGCAACAATGACGACTTTGTGGCTTTTGCTCCCTTTCTGAAGCAGCAGATCGAGCTTGCGCGGGAGGAAGCGGCTTTCTTCGATCTGAACGACCTTCAAGCCTATGACTATCATATCGACAAGAACGATCCCGGAATGACAGCCACCGTGATCGGCAACCTCTTCGACGCACTTAAAGACGAAGTCGTTCCCCTGGTGAAACAGATTCTCGACTCGACGGTCAAACCCGATCTCAGCATGTTCAAAGGTTTTTCCATCACGAAACAGGAGACCTTTCTCAACCGGGTGATCCAGACGCTCGGTTTCGACTTTGATCGGGGTCGGATCGATGTGGCGGTCCATCCGTTCTGCTCCGGCAATGGGGCGGATACCCGACTGACCACGCGCTACTTTGCTGACAATCCCCTGGACTCGCTTTTCAGCGCAATTCACGAAACGGGCCATGGACTTTACGAGCAGGGGCTCCCGCTCGAACATCTGGGCACGGGACTTGGGACGGCTGCGGGCATGTCCGTCCATGAATCCCAGAGCCGTCTCTGGGAGAACCAGGTTGGCCGAAGCCGATCGTTCTGGGATTACTGGGAACCACTTTATCGTGAGGCGTTTCCAGATCAGTTGTCCGGGGTAACTTCCGAACAGCTTTACCTTGCCATCAACGCAGTTTCGCGCAATCCAATCCGGGTGGACTCGGACGAGGTGACTTACAACCTCCACATCATTTTGCGGTTCGAGCTGGAGATGCGTCTGTTTTCAGGCGAACTGAACATCGAGGACCTGCCCGTGGCCTGGAACGACACCGCCGAGAAAATCCTCGGGGTGCGCCCGGTCAACGACTCAGAAGGAGTACTACAGGACGTCCACTGGGCTACGGGCGCCTTCGGCTACTTCCCGAGTTACAGCCTTGGCAACATGCTGGCAGCCCAGCTCTGGTATGCGGCTCTGGATGAAATGCCCGGTATGGAAAGCGATTTCAGCACGGGCGACTTTACCCGGTTGTTGAACTGGCTGAGGGAAAAAGTGCATCACCAGGGAAGACGATACGGTCTCATGGAACTCGCGAAGGAAGCCACGGGCCACGAGCTTTCCTGCGACGCTCTGATCCGCTACCTCAAGGAACGTTATCTACCGCTTTACCAGCCGCAGGCCTCGTAGTCACAAATATTAACATTCGACTGTCCACAGATGCCCACAGCTGATCTGTTGAAAACTCGCAACGGCAGGTTTTTGACCTTCGGCCTGCTGTACATTTCCCAGGGTATCCCTCAGGGCTTTACCGGTGTTGCCATGATCGCTTATATGCGTAAAGAAGGCATGCCGATTGATCAAATTGGCCTGTTTGGTGCAGCGCTAGCGCTGCCCTGGGCATTCAAGTGGGTCTGGGCACCCCTGGTTGACCTGATCAAGCTGAATCGGTTTGGCGGGCGAAAGGCCTGGATCATTTTCTGCAACGTGATGATGATCATCACCTTGCTGATCGCCGCAGACATTGACTTCACGACCAATTTTCAATTTCTGATTGTCGCTGTGGTACTCAACAATGTGTTTTGCGCTACCCAGGATGTTGCGATTGACTCCCTCGCCATTCAATCGTTGCAAGAAGACGAGCTCGGCAGAGGCAATGGGTTCATGTTCGCAGGCAGCTTCACAGGCTATGCAATCGGCGGGGCCGGGGCAATATACGTGACCAGCATCTGGGGGTTCAACACGACGCTGGTGTTCGTCAGCGCCATGCTTTTTCTCAGCCTGACGTACGTTGTTTTTTTTGTGAGCGACCCAAACGCGTTTCGCGAATCCAACGCACGGACAAAAAAATTGTTCCGCAAATTTATCAATTCCCTGAAGGAGTTTCTGGTAGAACTTGTGGGCAGCTTCTTTGCCTCGGGCACCGGTCCGAGAGTGGGGCTGATATTTGCATTGCTGCCATCCGGTGCTATGGCGCTTGCCGGAATCATTTTCAGTGTCTTGATTGTCGATTACGGCCTGGTCGATACTGAAATTGCTGAAATAGCGTTGTACAGCACCGTTCTGGGCGCCGTCGGCTGCGTAGTGGGTGGATTTCTGGGCGACAAATTCGGTGTTCTACGAATGCTTGCACTCAGCTATGTGTTGACCGCAATACCCACCGTATATCTCGCATGGCTGATTTCAGATATTGGTCTCGAGGCGATCCCCAAGAATATTTTTTACGCGGTGGTTACCCTGCATGGGTTCTTGTACGGTTTGATTTTCGGTCTTTTTGCCGCGGTTTTCATGAAGCTGACGAATCCGGTCGTAGCAGCCACACAGTTCACCGCATTTATGGCTCTGGCAAATCTGTCGACGAGCATTGGAAATTTCTGGCAAGGTAAGGTGGCGCAAGAACTAGGTTACGCGGCGGTGCTCTATCTGGATGCCCTGCTGGTGCTACTACCCATACTGCTTATCCCTTTTCTGAAGAATCCGACGCAAAGAGCGTCCGCAACAAAGGGATTTCGACTCACCTCTCAACTCGAGTAAAGCCTCGCAGTCAGTTCGGTGCTGGATCCTAGCCTGGATTATTCATGAAGAAGCGTAGCGAGGTTGGGTCGAGGGCAATTCGCAAGCGAATTGCTAAGCAGTTTGCGAAGCAAACTGCCAGAGGGCAATTCGCAAGCGAATTGCTAAGCAGTTT
>JACZXA010000009.1 GCA_022571865.1 Pseudomonadota bacterium | reverse complement strand
AGTAAAATTTTAGCATTAAATTTCTTATAAATTTCATTAATTAATTTAATGGTAGTTTTTATTGGTAGATCTTTAGGCCATCTTTCTCCAGATCCTGTATTTATTCCAACTATTAAATCTGTTCTTGATAAATGATGAATCCTTAGAAAATTTTTAGCTATTAGCCTTTGTCTTTTATTTAATCGTAAAAAAGGTTCAAATTTCTCTGGATCCACATCTATCATTTTTGAAATCAACTCTCGATGTGTCTTTTTCCCATTAGTTTTAAGAGAATCTGCCTTTTCTTTACCCAATTTACTTATTATTGATCTATCAAACCATTCAGAACTCCCATGAGTATAATCTAGTTTTCCAGATTTATTCTTAAAAACACCAATTATTTCTTTTGGTTTTCTGGTTTCTTGGACCTGATTTTCTCAACGACTTTAGCAATCGCTCTGAGGGTTATCTTGGGCTTAAGAATCGTTGGATCTTTGTTGTCGGACTCGGCTTCGAGTGCCGCGTCGGGAATTTTGATGGCGAATTGTTCCTCAATCTCTATCACAAGTTCTAAAAGATGGAGTTCGCCCATCGGGGGTTGATGGTCGCTCAGAGGCACATCGTCTTGAATCTTGGAAACAGGGACTTTCAATAGTTTCGAAGCGAGAATGCGAATGGCCAACAACTCTTTCGGTGGAGGTTCTTTTCCGACCTCGCCTTTGAGATTCTCCCCGGCTTGATTGCTTTTTGCGTTCGAGCCAGTTTTACTTAGAGTTTGGGTCTTGTTCGAGGACTGATTCCCGCTGTCGCAACCGGAGAGAATCAAGATGCCTGCGCAGACAAGCGTGGCCTGAACGACTTGAAACGAGATTTTCATCATGGTCGCGTCCTCTTCCATAGCAACGGATTTGAATATTCGCTTTATAGCATTTCCTCAATCGGCTACAATACGCTCTTTCGAATCTGGCGCAATCATATCCCGACCATCGCTATGATAGCGACTTTGGCCGGAAATTCCTAGCCCGGATATCGCACGAGTACGCGGCCATCGGCTCAGCTGCAGATAGCGCATTCCCACCATCAACGCGATCGCAAACGACAAAAACAACCCGCTTCGGATTGTCAGCCGTGATGACTGGGTACAACCCGCCCGAGACCGGCATCGATGAGTTGTCCATGCATGTACGACTGGATCTCCTGGGCCGTATCCATCTTGAGCACGCGGGCGAGCATGCGTCGGGCATCGGATCGCTTTATGTTACGGATCACCCACTTCACTTTAGGCAGGTTGGTGGCGTTCATCGATAAAACGTCGTAACCCATAGCCATCAGCAGTACGGCCCCGACGGGCGTACCAGCAAGCTCACCGCATATGCCGACCGGTTTTCGCTCTGCGTGTGCGGCTCGGGCAACCTCGCGTAACGCGGTCAACACCGCGGGATGGGTTTCCTGATAAAGACTCGCAACCCGTGGATTATTTCGATCTACGGCCAACATGTACTGGGTGAGATCGTTGGATCCGACCGCAAGGAAATCAACCGACTTTGCAAGCTGGCGGGACTGGTAGACGGCAGCCGGTACTTCGATCATCACGCCCACCATGGGTTGTTTCACGTCTACACCCTCCTCGACAACCTCTTCATACGCTCGTTGCACGAGTGCTTTGGCTTCTTCGACCTCGGTGATGTTGGAGATCATCGGCAACATGATTCGCAGCAGGCATTGAAGTCCGGCATTAGCCTTGATCATGGCGCGGGTCTGCACCATGAAGATCTCTGGATGATCCAGCGTCACCCGTATGCCGCGCCAACCGAGGAACGGGTTGTCTTCGTTGATCGGAAAATAGGACAGTGACTTGTCGCCACCGATATCGAGCGTACGCATTGTCATCTGCCGCGGCTCAAACGCCTCCATATGCTCGCGGTATATGAGCCGTTGTTCCTCCTCACTCGGGAAGCGATCCCGGGTCATGAAAGGCACTTCGGTACGGAACAGGCCAACACCCTCCGCACCGCGATCCAGAGATCGCGAGATGTCACCCGGAAGACCGATGTTTACCCAAAGTCGCACCCGCCAACCGTCTTTAGTCACGCAAGGCAATTCCTTGAGTTCTTCGAGCTCCTCGGCGAATTCGCGCTCCTCGTTCGCCAACATCTGGTACTGCTCGATAAACTGTTCCGAAGGGTTGGCGAATACCTCGCCGTAAAAACCGTCAACGATGAGCGGCCGATTGTCGACGTTGGCGAGCGGCAGATCTACTGCGCCCATCACGGCGGGAATACCCAGCGCACGGGCAAGTATCGCCACATGGGAGTTTACGGACCCGCGCACCGAAACGATGCCGCGTAGCGTGTCCGCTGGAATGTTAGCGAGCATCCCGGGTGTCACTTCATCGCCCACGAGGATAGTGTCGTCGGGAAAATGGGTCTTCTTCGCGCGAATGTCCTGAAGATACGCCAACAACCGCAGGCCCAGATCTTTGACATCCGCGCCACGCTCGCGCAGGTACGAATCTTCCATCGCTTCAAACCGCCGCACGTGTTCCCGAATCACCTGTTTGAGCGCACCTTGCGCCCATTGCCCGTCACGGATGTGCTTACGAATATCTCCAGGCAGCGCGTTGTCATCCAGCATGTGCAAATAAACGTCGAACAGCGCAAGCTCTTCCGGCGGCAGGCTCTCAGCGAACTGATCGCTGATACGTTGGATATCATTACGTACGGAATTGACAGCCTTATCGAGCACCATGAGCTCGACGGTCGTGTCCTCCACAACTTTTTCCGGTACCGCTTCAAGACTCGCCGCGGGGTGTATAACCACTGCCGTACCGAGGCTGATTCCTGGCGCCCCTGCCACCCCGCGAAACATCACTTCTTCGCGATCCCTGGCACCCAAACCGGCCCCTTTATCGGTCAATCTGGCGATGTCGCCGGTGGCCTGGGCATGGGCAATGATGGCGGCAAGCTGTGCGGAGAGAGTGACCAGGAAGGCTTCCTCGCTCTCGTCAAATCGCCGCCGGTCCCGTTGCTGCACGACCAGCACGCCAAGAACCTGACGTTGGTGAATGACCGGTACCCCTAGAAACGAGTTGAATGATTCCTCGCCAATCTCGGGGATGAGATGGAATCTGGGATGCGCGGTTGCGTCGTCGAGATTGATTGGCTCGGCTCTTTCACCTACGAGGCCCACCAGCCCTTCGTGCAAACCGAGCGAAAGCGTGCCTATCGCATCGGCGTTGAAACCTTCATTGGCAACGAAGAGATACCGATCACGTGCGGAATTCAGCAAATATACCGAGCAGACCTCTATACCCAACGCTTCGCGCACTTCGTGGACGATGATGTCCAGCGCCTCCTGGAAAGACGCTGCCGAGGTAACATCCTGGACAATTCTGCGCAGTGTATTGAGCATCAGACAAGCTCGACTTCAGCGGCAGGGAGGTGAGGGGCGAGCTCCTTCAGCGCGCGGCGATATACGTCCCGCTTGAACTCGACAACCTGGCCGACGGGATACCAATAGCTGACCCAACGCCAGTAATCGAACTCCGGATTGAGCGTAGAATTTACCTGCACCAGAGCATCCTCGGCGAGCATGCGCAATAGAAACCACTTCTGTTTCTGGCCCTTGAATCCGGGGCTCGAGTCATAACGGCGTAACCTGCGCGGAAGTCGGTAACGCAACCAACCGCTGGTACAGGCCAGGATCTCGACGCTTTCCCTGTTGAGTCCGATCTCTTCATATAGCTCTCGAAACAAGGCATCTTCCACCGACTCGTCCTCGTCGATTCCACCTTGCGGGAACTGCCATGCATCGTGGCCACCTATCCGGCGAGCCCAGAGCACCTGGCCACGGTCATTCGACAGCACGATACCGACGTTGGGTCGAAACCCATCCTCGTCTACCACCTTATCCAGTCCCCTGCCTTTCGCCGATTGAACCGAAACCCCTGGTAATTAGCAAGCAGCACCACAACACATAGAAAATATGCAACGATGACCCTCAATCGCAACCGGACAGTCCCATGAGCAATCGACTGGCACAGGAGACGAGCCCCTATCTGCTGCAACATGCTGATAACCCCGTGGCATGGCACCCCTGGGACGAGGAGGCATTGGATCTTGCCCGTAGCGAACAGAAACCGATTCTGCTGTCCATCGGTTACTCCTCCTGCCACTGGTGTCATGTGATGGCTCATGAGTCATTCGAAGATGAAGCGACCGCGCGGGTGATGAACGCCCATTTCGTTTGCATCAAGGTCGATCGGGAAGAACGGCCTGACCTCGACAAGGTTTATCAGGTAGCCCACCAGTTATTGACCCAGCAAAGCGGGGGCTGGCCACTCACCATGTTCCTCGACCCCGACACCCAGCTACCGTTTTTTGGTGGGACCTATTTTCCTAGGACCCCGCGTTTCCAACTGCCAGGGTTTACGGATCTCCTGCTCCGGATCAACGAAGCCTTCGCCAGTCGGCGAGGGGAATTTGCGGAACATAGTGCCAAGGTGAGCGAGGTCTTGAGCAAACTAAACCCTGAAAGCACACAACGGGACGTTACGCCGGGAAGTGACGATGACGCGAAGCTGCTGGCCGAGGCCAGGGCGCAGCTTGGCCGGCAGCACGATGCTCGAGAAGGTGGCTTTGGCAGCGCGCCGAAATTTCCGATGCCCAACACCACCGATCGCCTGCTACGCCACTGGGCATTCACCGACCGTAGGGGCACTCGCGATCGAGACGCCCTCGAAATGGTGATGCGCACTCTGACCAAGATGGCGCGCGGTGGCATCTTTGATCATCTCGGTGGTGGTTTTTGTCGTTATGCCACAGATGACAAATGGATGATCCCGCACTTCGAGAAGATGCTTTACGACAACGGGCAACTGTTGTCGTTGTATGCGGACGTTCTGACAATCGCCCCGGATGAACTGTTCGAGCAAGCCGTCACCCACACGGCGCAGTGGATGTTACGGGAAATGCAACATCCCGAAGGCGCCTTCTATGCGGCCCTCGATGCCGATTCCGAAGGAGAGGAAGGCAAATACTACGTCTGGCGTCGCAAAGACGTCCAAAACCTACTCAGCGAAGATGAGTACCTCATCGTCGAGACTCTGTATGGTCTGGACAAACCAGCAAATTTCGAAGGGCGCTGGAATCTTCATCGTTACGACTCGTGGCGAAGCGTCGTTGAGCGGTTATCGCTAGATCGAGATGAAGCCGACGTCAGCCTCAGCGAAGCGAGAGCGAAGCTTCTGCGGGAACGGGAGAAGCGAGTGCATCCGGGTCTGGATGACAAGATTTTGAGCTCGTGGAACGGGCTGGCGATCAAAGGGCTCGCCAAGGCAGGCGTCGTCTTGAAGAATTCATCCTGGATCGAACAAGCCCAGCGGGCCACGGATTTTATCCGCGCCAATATGTGGCACGGTGGCATGCTCTTCGCCACCTGGAAGGCGGGCTCTGCCAAATATCTCGGCTACCTCGACGATTACGCCAACTTGCTGGATGGATTGCTCGCTTTATTGGCATCGAACTGGCGTGACAGCGACGCACGGTTTGCCATCGACCTCGGCGACGCGGTGCTCGAACATTTCTACGACCAGGACAACGGAGGGTTTTACTTCACCAGCCACACTCACGAGTCGTTGATTCATCGACCCAAACCGACTATGGACGACGCGCTGCCGCCCGGCAACGGGGTCATTGCACTTGCGCTTGCCAAGTTAGGCCACCTGTTTGGCGACAGCCGCTACCTGGATGCCTCGGCAAACACCCTTCGCTGGGCGCGAACCGCCATGGAGCAATACCCGGCTGGACATTGCACATTACTGACGGCACTGGAAGCCGAGCTCGCAACGCCAACTCAGATAATCATTCGCGGTCCTGTTTCACAGCTCGCACCCTGGCAGGCTGTCGCAACGTACGGCTACGCCCCTTGGCGCCAGTGTTATGCGCTGCCATACGAGACGGCCAACGTGCTGCCTGCCTATCTACCGAAACTCGTCAGTGCCGAAACGCGCCAGAAGACAGTGGCTTACCTATGCAGCGGCCTGAGCTGTTCGTTACCGATCACCTCGCCGGATGCGTTGAAGCTTGCGCTGGACAGCTGACCCGCAGCTGCCATTACCGCCAGACGAGATCCAGTTCGCGCGCGGCTTTCACATCGTCGAGGCGTCGCACTGGCAGATTGTAAGGCGCGCCCAACAACCGTTCGGGATCGTTTTCCGCTTCCCTTTGAATGGCATCCATCGCGCTCACGAAGGCGTCGAGTTCTTCTAACGTTTCCGTTTCCGTAGGCTCAATCAGAAAACACTCCGGAATCAACATCGGAAAGTAGGTGGTCGGTGAGTGAATACCGTAGTCGAGGAGACGTTTCGCAAAGTCCATCGCGGTAATACCCAGCAACTTTGCCTGTTTACTGAAAGTAACAATAAACTCGTGAGTCGCACGGCGGTCTGGATAAGCGAGCTCAAACCCGGATTTTTCCAGCCTTTTCGCCAGGTAGTTCGCATTCAACGTGGCGTACTCGCCAACACGATGCATCCCCTCACGACCCAACATCAGCGCATAGGCCAACGCACGCAACAAAATACCGGCATTACCCATGAAGCAGGAATACCGCCCGATACTCTGTGGCAGGTCTTTCTCCGTCATCCACCGATAAACGCCGCTCTGTTCTGCCACCAACGGAACCGGTAGATAAGGCAACAATCGCTCGCCCACCCCGACCGGGCCGGCACCTGGACCGCCACCACCGTGCGGCGTCGCAAAGGTTTTATGCAGATTCATGTGCAGGACATCAAAACCCATGTCGCCGGGTTTCACTTTCCCTAAAATGGCGTTCAAATTGGCTCCGTCGTAATACAGCAACCCGCCCGCCGTGTGCACCACATCGGCGATCTCGCGGATTCGCCGCTCGAACACGCCACAAGTCGACGGGTTGGTCATCATCAAACCGGCGGTTTGGGGACCAACGGACGCTTTGAGTGCGTTGGTATCCACATCGCCGTTGGCATCCACGGGAACTTCAGAAACTTTATACCCACACATGACCGCCGTGGCCGGGTTCGTACCGTGGGCGGTGCTGGGTATGAGAATTTCGTTTCGCTCGTGATCTCGGCGCGCTTCGTGATAAGCACGGATCATCGTGACGCCAATGAACTCACCCTGGGCGCCGGCCATAGGAGTGAGCGACACGCCTTGCATGCCGGTAACGTGTTTAAGGATCTCCTGCAAATCGTACAGGCACGCGAGGAACCCCTGGCTCACCTCAACCGGCGCCAGCGGATGACGTCCGACGAAGCCCGGCAAACTCGCAGCGCCATGTGCACCCCGCGGGTTGTACTTCATGGTGCACGAACCCAACGGATAGAACTGGTTATCGATAGAGAAATTCTTGCGCGACAAATTGGTGTAATGACGAACCACCTGTAGCTCCGATACTTCGGGCAACCGAGGTTGTACCTTGCGCAGTAGACTCTCGGGAATATTCAACATTCCTCCCGCAGGAACTCGTTGCGCCATTGCTCCTCGACCGCTTCTGCTCAGTTCGAAAATCGTTGTCGAAGTCTGTTTTATGGCACTCTTCATGTCTCTTGTGTCGAGCTGAGACACGTTTGTAAAACACCACGGTAGCGTTCGATCTCCGCATCTGTACGTTGCTCCGTTGCACAAACCAGCAACGCATCATCCATGCCAGGGAAGTGTTCGCCCAGTGGAAAGCCGGCCAAAATCCCGTGTTCGACCAGCTCGGACACGACGGTCTTTGCATTGCGCGGCAGATTCAGGACCCGCTCGTGGAAAAAGGGTCCAGGAAAACGTTCCTCTACTCCCGGTACCGAAACCAGAGCGGCAACCAGTTTCTCCGTTTGGGTGAAACACCGTTCGGCAACTTGTTTCAGCCCCTGCGCGCCCATTAAACTCATATGTATCGTTGCGGCGGTGACAAGCAAACCCTGGTTGGTGCAGATATTCGAGGTGGCTTTACCACGGCGAATATGTTGCTCCCGTGCCTGAAGGGTCAGCGTGAATCCGGGGCGACCTTCCAAGTCCTCGGTGCGACCGATGATGCGCCCGGGCATTTGTCGCACCAGCTTGTCCCGGCAACACATAAAACCGAACGACGGTCCGCCCGACGCCATCGGTATCCCTAGCGGTTGACCATCTCCACAAACGATGTCGGCACCTTCAGACCCCCAGCTTCCCGGCGGGTTCAGGATCGCCAACGAGAGTGGATTCACCACCGCGATGACAAACGCACCTCGCTCACTGGCCCAGTCCGTCAAAGCGTCGACGTCTTCGAGGAGCCCGAAGAAATTCGGCTGCTGCACAACGACTGCTGAAAATTCGCCCGTTTGATCGAGTGCCGACATATCAACCAGCCCATCGCAGGTAAAAGGAATCGGTTGGAATTCGACACCTTGATTGCGGGCGATGTTCTGCGCGGTCTGTCGATAGAAAGGGTGTACGGTTTCGGCAATCAGGATCGTGCGCGACTTGATTTTCTTGTTTGCACGCATCGCCATCAGTACCGCTTCGCCAAGGCCCGAAGCGCCGTCGTAGACCGATGCGTTGGAAACGTCCATACCGGTCAACGCCGCCATCATGGATTGATATTCATAGATGAGTTGCAGCGTTCCTTGGCTTGCTTCTGCCTGATACGGTGTATAGGCGGTCATGAACTCACCGCGCGTGGTCAGATCCCAAACCGCGGCGGGTATGTGATGGTCGTAACAACCGGCGCCAATAAAACAAACACCGCATACGTCTGCGGATGCGCGCTCGCTGAGCTTCTTCAGCATCTCCATCTCACTGACGCCTTCGGGAACGCCGTCGAGCACACCGGCTCGCAACTCGCCAGGGATTTCGTCAAACAGATCTTCGATGCTCGTGACGCCAATCTCCGACAGCATCATCTGCACATCGTCTTGTGTGTGCGGAATGAAAGGCATTACTGCTCCCTCCTTAAGGACAAGAGGGCAATCGAAGGGGGAGAAACACGAACATCAATGTTCCTCAGCCGCACAGATTTCCGCGTAAGCTTCCGCATCCAACAGTTCTGTCAGTTCTTCCACATCGTCAGGCTCGAGCCGGTAAAACCACCCCTCGCCATAAGGATCCTGATTGACCATTTCCGGGGCATCGTCCAGGGCGGAGTTGACCGCAATGACGTTGCCCCCAACCGGCGCATAGATGTCGGAAGCTGCTTTGACGGATTCCACTACCCCGGCTTCATGCCGGGCGGCAAGTTGCTGGCCTGGTTCGGGAAGTTCTACGTAAACCACATCGCCGAGTTCGTTCTGCGCGTGATCCGAGATTCCGACCGTGACCGAGCCATCCTCTTCGAGTCGCGCCCATTCGTGGCTAGCGGCAAATTTGAGTTCCGTTGGGATCTCGCTCATCAAGCACTCCCATTTGAGCTCGACTCCACTTCTAAAAAGCGGAAACAAAAACGCTCTACCAATCAATCGTCCGCGAGCCGTTCACTGCGGACACCCGTCATTCGAAGACTGGTTGCCCGCGACGCACAAAAGGCGGTTTGACTATGCGTACAGGCAACAATTTCCCTCGAATTTCGACCTGGCAGTCGCCCGTTGCACTGCTCGGGAGGCGGGCCAGAGCGATACTGTAACCCAACGTTGGGGAAAATATACCACTGGTAATGCTTCCATCACCGAAGCGGGTCAACACCCGCTGGCCGCGGCGCAACACCCCCCTGGCTGCCATGATGAGACCCGTGAGTTTCTGCTCAATTCCCGCGGTTCGCAGAGCGGCGAGCGCTCGACGACCGATAAATTCACGGCTATCGGGCTTCCAGGTGATCGTCCAGGCGAGGTTTGACACGAGAGGACTCGTGGATGTGTCCATGTCCTGACCGTACAGATTGAGACCCGCCTCCAAACGAAGCGTATCGCGAGCGGCAAGTCCAATCGGTTGCACGCCGACGTCCAGCAGACGTTTCCACAACGACAGAACCTCGAGTGTCGGTAGAATTACTTCCACGCCATCTTCGCCCGTGTAGCCGGTACGCGCGATCATCCAATTGTCTTGCTCGAGAAAGCCAAACGGCAACAACGCACCGATCGAATCGATGTGCGTCGCCGCCTGAAAACTTGCCATTGCTTCGGGACCCTGTACCGCAATCATTGCGAGATCCCTTTCTTCGACAACCACGTCTGCAGGTGCGCAATTCTCGAACCAATCCAAGACCTGTTCCCTGGTCGATGCGTTCGCTACGACCCGATATCCCTCTGACCTGCGATACACGATCAGGTCGTCAATCACACCACCCTCATCGTTCAGAAGCGTGCCATAGAGCGCTTCGCCTTCGCGATCGAGTTTGGCTACATCGTTGGCAACCACATGACGGAGAAACTCGCAACTCCCCGTGCCGGAAAGATCAATGACCGTCATGTGGGATACATCGAACATTCCCGCACTCCGGCGTACCACATGATGTTCGCTGATCTGCGATCCATAGTTCAGCGGCATTTGCCAACCGGCGAAGTCGACCATCCTGGCACCCGCTTGCACATGTGCAGCATGCAGCGGCGTTTGCCTACTCATGAATCACTCAACCGCACGTTCCCTGGCGTCATAACAGTTCTGCCACGGAACCCAGACCCAGCGCTTCTTTGATCAGCTGTGTTTTGATGGTGGTCGCGTTGTCGAGCCATCCTACTCCTCGGTTGCGGGCCCAGGAAAGCCCCGGATCAGACGCAGCGTATACCCTGCGAAACGCCGTCATGAGTCCGATCAGCAATTGCGAACGCGCCCGCCGTCTACGTGCGAAACGCCGCCACAGGCCGTCAGCCCCTGGATCGTCGGACGGCGAGCCATCCAGCCGTTGAAGCACGTCCCTGACATCCTCAAAACCGAGGTTGACGCCCAACCCCGCGAGAGGGTGGAGGATCCGTGCCGCCTCGCCGATCAGGAGCACACGGGAATGCGGGTTGAAAGACCGTACCAACATCTGCTGTAGTGGAAAAACACTTCGCTCATCCACCGCCTGTACCGCTCCGAGGCGAAAATCCAGACTCTGGGCGAGTTCCTCGCAAAATTGCGGATCAGGCAGCGACTGTCTACGGAGCGCGTTCTCTGGCGGCTGTGACCAGACCATCGATGACAGATTCGCCTCGACACCGGGCAACAAAGCTAGAGGGCCGGACAACAGAAATCGTTGATACGCGACGTCCTCGTGAGGCAACTCGGTTCGCACGACCGATGCCAGCGCATGGTGCCCCGTATCCACCATCTCAGCACGAACCCCGAGTAATTCTCGAACGGTGGAACGCGCACCATCCGCCCCAAGCAATAATCTGGTTTCGACTTCATTGTCTCTGGTAACAAGTTTAACGACGTTGTCATCTGTTCGAATTCCGATCAACGGAGCACCCAGCAACAACTCGACGTTGGATTCCGCTTCGAGGCGCTGCCAAAACAAAGCAGCGAGAGGGCTCTGCTCGAGAATCCAGCCAAGCTCCTCGCGACCCACGGACGCTGCGCGAAAATCCATGCCTTTAGTGCCACGCTCTTCCCACACACACATCCGCCGATAGGGTGCGGCGCCGTTGATGGAGCGCCAGACGTCTAATCGCTCCAGGAGGGATTGGGATGCCGGTGAGAGTGCAACGTTGCGAATGTCCATGCCGAGTTTGCCGCGTCGAATCTCGGGTTTGTGCCGTTCGAACACAACGACCGAGTAGCCTTGCTGGGCAAGCCCCAGTGCTGCGGCAGCACCCACGAGGCCTGCTCCTACAACAACGACATCAGCCGCTATCGCCATCGGCCATCACTCGCTGGATGTCAAGAATCTCCTTAGGCGCGGTACTACTCAACACCTCAGGACGTTGTCTGGTGACAAGCACATCGTCTTCAATGCGAATCCCCATGCCACGCCATCGAGGTGCGAGGTGCGCCATCGCCTCAATGTTGGGAATATAGATTCCTGGTTCCATGGTCAACACCATACCGGGTTCCAGTTCTCGCCAGGTGCCATCAACACGATAATCGCCGACGTCGTGCACATCGCTGCCCAGCCAATGAGAACTCGTGTGTGGACAGAATGGACGGTATGTCTCCTGCGCGATGATCTCCTCCACATCACCTTCCAATAACTTCAATGCCACCAGTCCCTCCACCAGAATTTTCAACGCCACCTCATGAGGTTCGCGAAATCGCGCCCCCGGTGTACACCGTTCAATTCCTTGTTTGTTGGCTTCCAGTACCACCTCGTAGAGTGCCTGTTGGGTTTTGTTGAATACGCCATTCACCGGAAAAGTTCTGGTTACATCCGCCGCATAATGTTGATACTCGCAACCCGCATCAATCAGCACCAAATCGTTCTTTCGGAGCGTGGCGGAGTTTTCCACATAGTGCAAAGTGCAGGCGTTCTCACCACCCCCTACGATGCAGGGGTACGCGGGCGTGCGGGCACCTTTGCGCATGAACACGTACACCAGCTCCGCTTCCAGCTCTGACTCGGACATCCCTGGACGACAACTGATCATGGCACGAACGTGCGCCTGGCAGGTGATTTCGGCCGCTTCGCGCATCAGCCGAACCTCCGCTGCGGACTTGTAGAGCCGTTGTTCGTGAAGAAGACGTTTCAACGACACGAACTCGCCGGGTGGTATCGCTCCGCCTGCCTCTTTTCTGCGAATTGTACTCACCCAGTTAATGAGCCTGGTGTCGAACTCCGGGTATTCCCCTAGCGTGATGTATATCCGTTCGCTGCCTTCCAATATGCCCGGTAGGAATTCATCGAGGTCGTCGATCGGAAAAGCATCATCGACATTCAACATCTGGGGCGCGCGATCAGGACCCACGCGTTCGCCTTCGTAACGTTCAGCCCGCTCATCACGTTCTCGACAAAACAACAGGATTTCGCCTTGTTCCCTTCCGGGCGCAAGCACCAGGAGGGCGTCCGGTTCCGAGAAACCGGTGAGATAAAAAAAGTCGCTGTCCTGACGATAAAGATATTCGGTATCGCGGTTACGTACCCGCGCGGGTGCTGCGGGTAATAGCGCGACGGTGCCGGACGCCATCATGCTCATGAGTTTCCGACGGCGGCGATGGTACTCTTCGGGAGCCAACTCAGACGTCCCCACCCGCGTTTAGGGCGTCCTCACCATCATCTTCCGCGCCAGCGACATCTTCGGCATCGACATCTTCGGCATCTATGCCACCATCTTCGGCGTCCGTGTTCAACAAACTCATGATCAGCAACACGGCCACCTTGACGAACTCCTGTAACTGCATGAGATCTTCTTCCGCGTCGAGCGCGGCGTCTTGCGAAGCCGCTTGGTCGACGTCGGTGATGGCGCGGAGGTCACCAATAATTTCCTTGGCTTCTTTGGGTAGTTCTTCGAGCGAATTCACCTCGATGTGCACGAGGCCCGCAGCCAAACCAGCAAGGAAAGCCGCACACCAATCCGCAAGGCCTGCGATCCTATCGCCAATCTCCGCACTATCGTCGGGTAACAAAGGTGCAAAGCTCATATCCAGGGCCATCAACGCTTCGATGCTGCCAGAGACAAACGACTCGACGGAAAATTCATCCGTTACGGCGTCCACACCCACTAATTCCAGAAGGCTCTCCAATGGAAATCCATCCGGGCTACAAACGGTCAACCCACAGACAGCACCATGCAATTCGGCGGGCGTCAGCTCGCGCGCTGCGTTCAATGCGAGTGCGTACAAATCCGACATCGACGGAGAGAAATTGTGTAAAAAACGGCCGTATCCTACCAGAACTCAGACCCTTCACATGCCATGGCTTTCAGGCCAGACTATGAGGTAAGACAATGAGTTCGGGGGAGCTAACCATGACAACACTGGAATGGACGGCACATCAGCAGAAAGTGGAAGAACTGATCGAGCTCTGCACGGTTCTTTCCAAAGAAAACCGTGCGCTCAGAACACAGCAACAGAACTGGACGACCCAGAGAGCAAAACTCATCGAGAAAAACGAACTCGCCAAGAGCCGCGTGGAGTCCATGATCGTTCGCTTGAAGGCATTGGAACAGGATTAGCCCAAGATGGCGGGTGATGTGACCACGATCAGCGTAAAGATTCTCGATAAAAATTATCAGGTTAGTTGTCCCGTTGATGAAGTGGACGCGCTGACCGCCTCCGCCCGGTACCTGGACGAGCAGATGGCCGAAATTCGCGAATCCGGCAAAGTGATCGGGTCAGACCGCATTGCGGTAATAGCTGCTTTGAATATCGCCAACGAATTCCTGAACAACCGTGAGTCGTTGGAAGTCACTCAGGATCTACTCGGCGACAGCCTCAACGAATTGACCCAGCGGGTAAGTCAAGCATTAGCAACGCAAAAATCTCCAAAATAGTAACCGCTTCACAAATGCTCGTTGTCAAGACGGGCGCTGCAACTTTTTTTGGATATACTCCGTAACGTCTCCTGGAATGTATGCCAGCTGGTGTCGTCCTTGAGCCGTTAGAGAAAACATAGGGGACTTCGTAGCCGACGACGGTGTGCGAGCCCAACGCGTCATGGCACCCTCGGGTACCCGGCGCTCGGGAAGCCTTAGGCGTCGCCCGGGTCTCCGCCTTGAGCCATAACGGTTCAGGGCAAACCATGCAGCGGCATTTCGGGAGACTTTCATTTTTTCGTTTTCTGTCAAAAGAAGAGGGCAAAATACCCTCTACCATGACTGAGCGCAGCGATCTCAGGCGTAGTTTTAGAAAACGACGGCGCGCGCTTTCCTTTGCGGATCGCTACGCTAACGCTGACTCCATTACCCGACATTTTTTTGCAGCCGGTCTCGCGTTACGAGCGAGAAGAATCGGCGCATACCTCAGCCGCCCCGATGGGCAAGACGGCGAAGTGGATCTCAGACTCTTACTCCAACGTCTGTTCACCATGGGCAAACAGATCGCACTACCCGTGATAGGAAAGCGTGGATCCATGGAATTCTACGGATACGATCCCGATGGGTCTCTGCTCAACAATCGCTTCCACATCCCCGAACCTTCCCTCGACGCCCCCCATGTGACGCGCATCAGCCAAGACCTTGTTCTTGCCCCGCTGGTGGCGTTCGATGACGCGGGCGTGCGTTTGGGCATGGGGGGTGGATATTACGATCGTTACCTCGGATCTATCTGTCGGGCACTGAGACCACGAATTATCGGTATCGCGCACGAAGCCCAACGATCCCCGACCCCTTTACCCTTTGATGCCTGGGACATACGACTGGACGGGGTGATCACCGAAGCCGGTTGGCAAACCTTCGGCTAACGACTATTTTGACCGCATGGCAGTTCGCAAAATCATTCGCATGGGCCACCCGGCTTTACGCCGTGTCGCTCGGGAATTACAAGTCGAAGAGATCGGGAGTGACGAGATCCACCGCCTCGTCGCCGATATGATCGACACGCTTCACGACTACGGTGGCATCGGACTCGCCGCCCCCCAGGTGAACGAACCTGTTCGCCTGGCAATAATCGAGATATCCGGCAGTCAAACCCGCTATGGGGATGTCGACTCATTGCCGCTGACGGTGTTCGTCAATCCCACCATTGAAATATTGAACTCGGCGACCTGCGGATACTGGGAAGGGTGTTTGTCCGTTCCAGGGCTTCGTGGTTTCGTCGAAAGACCCCAACATATCAAAGTGACTTCAAGAAACCTCAGAGGCGAGGAACAAAACCACGAACTCGAAGGATTCCTGGCAACGGTATTTCAACACGAATTCGACCACCTCGACGGCAAGCTCTACATCGACCACATTACCGATTCGACCAAGCTCGTCTTCGAAACGGAATACGAACGCTACGTTTTACCCGAGGAAGAGGATTAAGGTCGCCCGCTACCGCAAAAACAACCGGTAAGCCGGGTTGTCCGTTTCTTCCCAGTAACGAAAACCAACACGCTGCAAGTATTCCCCCAGCCTGCGCTTCTCATTGGTTTCGGCTTCAAACCCAACGAGCACACGGCCCCACGCGGCTCCGTGATTGCGATAATGAAACATCGTAATGTTCCATTTGGTTCCGACGCCGGACAAGAACTTCAACAAAGCACCGGGGCGCTCCGGAAATTCGAAACGATACAAGAGTTCACCTTTGTTGCCCAAAGTTCGGCCTCCCACCATATGCCTGACGTGCAACTTCGCAAGCTCGTTGTCCGTCATATCCTGAACCGTGTAACCACCCTTGTTGAGGTCCGCCAGCACCTGTGCGCGATCGTCGGCAGCCGTAACCTGCAAGCCAACAAACACGTGAGCGTCGGCACCATCAGTACATCGGTAGTTGAATTCGGTTACCGGGTGTTTGCCGAGCACGCGGCAAAAATTTCTGAAGCTGCCTTTCTCTTCCGGAATCGTTACCCCGAGAACGACTTCGCGTTGTTCCCCGACTTCCGCGCGTTCGGAGATATGTCGTAACCGATCAAAGTTGACGTTCGCACCGCTGACTACCGCCACCAGACTCTCACCAGTGATACCAGTTCGCTCCACGTAGGTTTTCATCCCGGCGACTGCCAACGCGCCTGAAGGTTCGGCCACCGAACGGGTATCTTCATATAGATCTTTGATAGCGGCACAAATCTCATCTGTACTCACTGTGATGACCTCATCGACATAACGTCTGGCAATCTTGAACGGTTCCTTGCCAACCTGCGCTACAGAAACGCCATCGGCAAAAAGATCCAGACTATCGTAAGGCAGCTTGACTCGGCGGTTTGCCGCCATAGCCGCTGCAAGGCAGGCAGACCCTTGCGCTTCAACCCCGACAATGCGGGTTGCCGGTTTCAGGTATTTGACATAGGCGGAGATTCCGGCAATGAGACCACCGCCCCCGACCGGCACGAAAATCACATCCGGATTCCCGGGATGCTGGTTGATGATTTCCATGCCCACAGTGCCCTGGCCTGCTATCACGTCGATGTCATCGAACGGGTGTATGAACACATACCCGTGCTTTTCAGTGAGCATTGCTGCGTGGGCGGCTGCTTCATCGTAGGTATCGCCGTGCATGATCACTCTGGCGCCCAGGTTGCGCACCGCGTCGATCTTGATGCTGGGCGTATTTCTACCCATGACGATGTGTGCACGAATTCCCAGTTCTCGGGCTGCCAGCGCAACGCCTTGCGCATGGTTGCCTGCCGAAGCCGCGATAACACCTTTGGCGCGATCGTCCTGTGTGAGCTGCACCATTTTGTTGTACGACCCGCGGATCTTGAACGAAAAGACCGGCTGCATATCCTCCCGCTTCAACAACACACGATTTTCCAAACGCCGAGACAAGATGCGGGCGGGTTGCAATGGGGTCTCAACGGCCACATCGTAAACGCGCGACGTAAGAATTTTCTTTACGTACTTTTCAAGCATTTGTTAGGGTCTCTCCCACCTCATCAAATTCAAACCTCTACCCAATCGACGAACCCCGAAAGGCGCGAAAGTATGGCTCAAGACGAACGAAAACGCAGTGCCGCCGCGGCGGCTCTCGCCTATATTGAACCCAGGCTAACCACCAAGAGCATCGTTGGCGTCGGCACCGGTTCCACCACCAACTATTTCGTTGATGCCCTTGCCCGGATCAAACACAAGTTCGACGCCGCCGTCGCAAGTAGCGAGGCGACGGCAGAGCGTCTTATGGGACACGGCATTGTCGTTGTGGACCTCAATGCAGCGGGTGAAGTAAGCGTCTATGTGGATGGTGCAGACGAAGTAAACCCTGCCAAGCAGCTGATAAAAGGGGGCGGGGGCGCTTTGACCCGGGAAAAAATCATCGCCGCCTCAGCGGATGAGTTCGTGTGTATCGTTGATAGGTCAAAAATGGTGAACGTACTCGGCGCCTTTCCATTGCCTGTTGAGGTCGTTCCCATGGCGCGCGGTCTCGCTGCGCGAGCGCTGGTAGGCTTGGGAGGCGTACCCGAACTCAGAGAAGGGTTCGTCACGGACAACGGGAACATCATCCTCGACGTTCATGAGCTGAGAATCTCGGATCCAGTCACGTTGGAAACAGCGATCAACAACATTGTCGGGGTGGTATGCAGCGGGGTATTTGCCGCGCAAGCGGCTGACGTGGTTTTCGTTGCAGGTGAAAACGGCATACAACTATTGCAATAGGGGGTCAGGGCAATGCAATAGGGGGGTCAGGGTAAAGTGCCAGAGTGTTTTTTAAAGCACTCTGGCACTTTACCCTGACCCCCGTTTTACTCTGGCACTTTACCCTGACCCCCGTTTTACTCTGGCACTTTACCCTGACCCCCACTAAAGCAGCTTACCCGGGTTCATGATCCCATTAGGATCCAGCACCGATTTCAGCGCGCGCATGATTTCGAGCTCCGCCGGGCTTCGTGAATACTCGAGAAACTCTTTTTTCAACAGCCCCACACCGTGTTCGGCCGAGATGCTGCCCCTGCGCTCCTGGACGAGTTCAAACAACCGCGGATTGATCTCGCGACAACGACCGTAAAACTCTTCGATTGAAAGATCATCAGGTTTGAGGATGTTGAGATGCAGGTTGCCATCGCCGATGTGCCCGTACCAGACTAATTCGAAATCCGGATAACTCGCTCGCATTAGTTCATCAACAACGTCGAGAAACTCAGGCATCTCGGTTATGCGCACCGACAGATCGTTTTTGTAGGGAGAACAAGGTGCGAGGCTCTCCGAAATCCCCTCCCGGAGTTGCCACAAAGACGCGGCCTGCGCATCTGACTGACTGAGCACCCCATCGGTTACCCAACCTTCGCCGAGGGTGTGCTCAAACGCAGCGGATGCGTCGGCTACTGCGCTGGCGTCGAATTCAAGCAAAGCATAAAACGGCGAGCTTTTCGCCAACGGGCGCTGTAGCTTCCGATGCGCCGTGACCTTCTGCAACGCGAGCTCCGAGAAGAACTCAAAGGCCGAGAGCTCGATACGAGACTGGAAGTGGCTCAAGACTTTGAGAATACCCCGGAATTCCTCGAACCCGAGTACCATCACCCGTTGCGGCTCCGGAATTCTTGTCAGGCGGACATCCGCCTCTACGATGAAGCCTAAGGTCCCCTCCGAACCAATGAATAGATGTCTGAGATCGTAGCCGGTGGCATTTTTGACCAGCCCCTGGTTGCAGTCCAGGATCTCACCCGTGCCAGTAACGACCGTCAGCCCCGCAATCCAGTTACGCGTCATCCCATAGCGAATTACCCTGATGCCGCCCGCGTTAGTCGCAATGTTGCCGCCAAGTTGACTGGATCCTGAAGAAGCAAAATCCACGGGATAAAAGTACCCCTGACGCTCGGCAAACTCCTGGAGGGTTTGGGTCACGACCCCGGCCTGGCAGGTAACCAACCGATCGGCCGGGGCAAAGCCGATAATGCGGTTCATTCGATCGAACGACACGACTACTTCGCCATGGCTCGCCACCGCACCGCCGGACAATCCGGTACGCCCTCCTGACGGCACAAGCTGCAATCCCTCTGCATTGGCGAGTACAACGAGCGCCTGCACTTCCTCAATCGTCTCCGGGAATACCACGGCGCTGGGCGCCACTGGAAAGCTGCGGGTCCAATCGCAACCCCAGGTTGCGAGCGCGTCAGCGTCCCTTTTTATCCGGGTGGGCGAAAACAGTTTGTCGAGAGATTCACTCATGGTGCAACCCTAAAAGACCTTGCCGACCCGATCGCGCTTAAGCCAGGTTAACTCCACTGACAGGATTCATCGAGCCACTGCCAGATCTGCCGGCGCAACGGTTCCGCTTCGTTTACCAGGTGATGGCGCGCCTTCGGAAGATGCAGCACCTTGGCGCTGCACATTCGATCCAGCAGCTTCAGGTTATAGCGCCAACCCACTGTCCGGTCCGTATGGCCCTGAATTATCTTCATGTTATCAGGCAGTCGCCGGTATTTTTCGAACCGATTCATCCAAGCCGTCATGGCGACCACCCACTGCACAGGCAGCACGGTGGCCTGCATGGGATCGCTACGCAGGAGCGCAAGAAATTCAGAATTCTCAGCATTATTGGTGAACGTCCTCGGCCGCTCGCTGACCGTTCGTTTCAGGATTTCGAAGAATAGCCGGTTGATCGGCCACAGCGCCGGACGTACCAGCGGCGCAAAAAGCACGACCTCATTGAACTTCCTATAATTTGCGCCCCGGTCTCGTTCGGCTCGAGCGAGATATTCCAACACCACGCTGGCACCCATGCTCTGACCGAGAATATGCCAGGGTTTGGGAACCAGTCCCGTAACCGCATCGAGACAACTTTCCAGCGCCTCGCCATACGCGGCAAAATCCTCGATGGTCGCGGGTTGGCCCGAAGACAACCC
The DNA here is from genome assembly GCA_022571865.1 of Pseudomonadota bacterium. Taxonomy (GTDB): domain Bacteria; phylum Pseudomonadota; class Gammaproteobacteria; order Pseudomonadales; family Azotimanducaceae; genus SMWK01. The sequence goes on along the minus strand of JACZXA010000009.1, from coordinate 24,010 downwards.
GTGTCCAGGCAAATCGAACGCAACCACGGTGAGATTGTGGGTCAAGAGATAGCGGATCAGGTGTCCATACAGTCCAACATGATCGTAATAACCGTGGCAGACCACCGCCGTGCCGCACGGCGCCTCAGGCTCGAACAACTGCAGGGCTATCCGGTACGGACCACTCGCGAGGTAGCCCAGCCGATGGTTCAGGCCTGGATTTTCCTGGGTCAGGTCCAGTTCGTAGAAGCGCAGGTAATTCTCGAACTCCGGAGGAGGAGAGTTCGGTGGACCGTGCAAATCAAGTGGCAGAATTTCGCTTCGTAATCGCGCAGGCGAGAAAGTGGTCTGCCCTCTCACTACCCGGCAGCGCGCTCTTCCAGAATCGCAACGGCAGGTAGACTTTTACCTTGCACGAACTCGAGGAATGCCCCACCACCGGTGGACAGATAAGAAATGCCTTTCTGTATCCCGTATTTCTCGATCGCTGCCAGCGTATCGCCGCCACCCGCGATCGAAAAACCGTCGCTCGCCGCGATCGCTTCCGCAAGTACCCGCGTTCCTTCACCGAACTGGTCAAACTCGAAAACTCCGAGCGGCCCGTTCCAGAGTATCGTGGCCGCGTCCATCGCCAGCGCCGCAAACCGACGCCCCGTTTCAGGTCCAACATCCATGATCATGTCATCGGGTTCGATATCCTCCAACGTTTTCAGTACCGCGATCTCGTCTGCGGCAAACCGTTTCCCCACCATGACATCAACCGGCAGCGGTATCTCGACCTTGGCGGCAATGGCTCGAGCAACACCCACCAGATCGGGCTCGTACAGCGACTGCCCTACGGAGTAACCGGCCGCGGCGATGAAGGTGTTCGCTATTCCACCTCCGACAATGATGTGCTCGGCCATATCGGCCAACACGTGCAGCACTTCGAGCTTGGTGGATACCTTGGCGCCACCGACGATCGCAACCATGGGCGCAGCCGGTTGACGCAACGCTTGTTCGAGTGCCACAAGCTCGCGGGAGAGTAACGGTCCCGCGCACGCAACCCCGGCGAATTTCGCCACTCCATGGGTCGAGGCGTGAGCGCGATGAGCCGTGGCAAACGCATCCATTACGAACACATCACAGAGTCTGGCGAAACGCTGAGCGAGTTCGTCTGAGTTTGCCTTCTCACCGGTAAGGAACCGAACGTTTTCCAGCAGAGCGACCGAACCAGGTTTTACCTTCGCCCCGTTCAGATCACTCAACAACGGAACATCCTTGCCAAGCAACTCCTGGAGACGTTTTGCGACGGGTGCAAGAGTGTACCCGGCTTCGAACTTCCCCTCCCCGGGGCGACCTAAGTGGGACATCACCAACACGCCTGCACCTGCACTCAACGCCTGCTCGATGGTCGCAACAGCCGCAAGGATGCGCGCATCACTCACGATGGTGCCATCGCTGATCGGGACATTCAGATCCTCGCGAATCAGCACCGTGAGCCCCGCCAGAGACAGCTCCGACATCAACCTTAGCGCCACCTCACCTCACTCAGCTGACCACAAGACGGTACCCAGTTGCGCACCCTAAAGTACGGAACGCGCAGCCTGCACTACGTTGTCTACCGTCATTCCCAGGGTTTCCATGACGGTATCGCCCGGTGCGGATAGACCGAAGGTGTCTATTCCAACCACCGCACCGTCAAGCCCGACGAAACGATACCAGTAGTCCGGATGACCCGCCTCAACCGCTACGCGGGCTTTGACGGCTCTCGGCAACACACTCTCCCGATAGGATTCGTCCTCGGCGAGAAACACATCCGTTGATGGCATCGACACCACCCGCACACCGACGCCTTCGTTGCTGAGAACGGAGGCGGCTGTCACGGCAAGTTCCACCTCTGAGCCGGTCGCGATAATGACCACCTCTAGTTCGCCCTGCTCTACTACCAGCACGTAACCACCACGGGATACGTTGGCAAGAATTTCGTCGTCCCGAACTTGTGGAGCCGTCTTCTGGCGTGTGAATACCAGCGCACTTGGCCGTTTGCTGGAGGTCAACGCCGATTCCCAGGCAACGGCGCTTTCTACCGTATCGCAGGGTCGCCAGGTCGTAAGCCCCGGGGTCGTTCGCAAATTGGTGAGCTGTTCGATGGGTTGGTGGGTGGGACCGTCTTCGCCCAACGCAACCGAATCGTGGGTATAGACGAATATATTGGGTATCTGCATCAAAGCGGCAAGCCTGACTGCATTGCGGGCGTATTCCATGAACACCAGAAACGTCCCGCTATAAGGGCGTAAACCGCCGTGTAGAACCATGCCGTTGGTAATCGCCGTCATCCCAAACTCGCGCACGCCGTAGCTCAGGTAACGGTCCGCTCCAGCTCCGGGCCATTTCGTTCCATTGGAACCGGTAAGATCCGCGGATCCACCGAACAATTCCGGTAACGAATCTGCCAGCGCCGCGAGACAGCGCTGGGAGGACTTGCGCGTTTCCAGCGGTTCCATAGCCGCTTGGGCGTCGGTTGCCACCTTGCGTATTCCCGCCTGCCAGTTCTCGGGCAACTCTCGGTTCATACGCCGGGTGAGTTCGCCTGCCAGCTCCGGATAGCTTTCGCGATAGGCGGCAAAAAGCGTCTCCCATTCTTGTTGCAGTTCACGACCGCGCGGGCGGCAATCCCACTGCGCATAAATCCGTTCAGGAATCTCGAACGGAGCATGTCCCCAGTTGAGTGCCAGGCGGGTAGCCGCTACTTCTTTTTCCCCAAGCGCGGCTCCATGAGCTTCAGCCGTACCTTGCTTGTTGGGTGCCCCAAGACCGATCACCGTTTTGCAGCAAACCAACGTTGGCCGATCGGTCTGCTCGACGGCTTGCCCGAACGCCGCAATGATCGAATCGGGATCATGACCGTCCACGTCTCTAATGACCCGCCAGCCGTATGCCTCGAACCGGGCGGGTACATCTTCGGTGAACCAGTCGGCTGTCTCTCCGTCGATGGAGATACCGTTGTCGTCGTATATGCAGACGAGCTTATTGAGCTTCAACGTACCCGCCAGAGAGGCGGTTTCATGGGAAACACCTTCCATCAGGCAGCCATCTCCGACCACCACCCAGGTGCGATGGTCGACGACATCAAACCCTTCCCGGTTAAACGTTTGTGCGAGTTTTTGTTCGGCCAGCGCCATGCCGACGGCATTACCCAACCCCTGACCCAGTGGACCCGTCGTCGTTTCCACACCCACACATTCCCCGTATTCCGGATGTCCGGCGGTTTTCGAATGAAGCTGACGGAACGACTTGATATCCTCGATGCCAAGCTCATAACCCGAAAGGTGCAGCAGGCTGTAAAGCAACATCGAACCGTGCCCGTTGGAGAGCACAAAACGATCCCGGTTTATCCATCCTGGGTCGTTTGGATTGTGGCGCAGTACTTCGCGCCACAGCACCTCGGCAACATCCGCCAACCCCATAGGCGCGCCGGGGTGACCCGAGTTTGCTTGTTGAACGGCATCCATGGCGAGCGCCCGAATGGCGTTCGCCCGATCTGTTCGTGATGACATGTAACCCCTCGAAGCGAAGCGGCGCTATTGTCGTCGCTCGGCACAGTCACTGCAATGTTGTTGCCAAAAAAGGCGGCCTTTCTGCGCGCGTAAACACGATCTACCCGGCCGTATCGACTCAGACTTCATTGCTACAAAACAACAACTGCGCCTCGGCCTGTTACGCTACAATGCGCGACCGAAAATAGTGATCAATCTCGGAACCAAAGGAAAGTAATGTCCGATTACAGCGTATTCACCTCCGAGTCGGTCGGAGAGGGTCATCCAGACAAACTGGCGGATCAGATTTCCGATGCGATCCTCGACGCCATGCTCGAGCAGGATCCGGATTCCCGAGTCGCCTGCGAGACGCTGATAAAAACCGGCATGGTCGTACTCGCAGGTGAGATTCGCTCCAATGCCGTGGTCGATGTCGACAAACTGGTGCGCCAGGTCATCGCGGATGTGGGCTACGACGCGAGCAACGGCTTCGACTCGGATGCCTGTACCGTGGTGCACGCCCTCGGTCTTCAATCCGTCGATATCGCCGTCGGGGTAGACGAGACCGACGATCACGAACAGGGGGCAGGTGATCAGGGTCTCATGTTCGGCTACGCCACCAACGAGACTGACGTTTTCATGCCCGCTCCGTTGACCTATGCCCACCGTCTCGTCCAGCGTCAGGCTACGGTGCGCCGCTCGACACTCAAGTTCCTGCGGCCGGACGCCAAAAGTCAGCTTACCTTCCGTTACGGAGCCAACGGCACCCCGACAGGCATCGACGCCGTTGTGTTATCCACTCAGCACGATCCTGACGTGTCTCAGAAAGATCTTCGCGAAGCGGTGATGGAGGAGATCATCAAACCGGTGATCCCGAGCAACTGGCTGTCGAAAGACACCAAAATATTCATCAACCCCACCGGCAAATTCGTCATCGGCGGACCCGTCGGCGACTGCGGGCTTACCGGAAGAAAGATCATTGTCGACACTTACGGCGGCATGGCACGGCATGGGGGCGGCGCCTTTTCAGGTAAAGACCCGTCAAAGGTCGACCGCTCGGCGGCCTATGCTGGGCGTTACGTCGCAAAAAACATCGTCGCCGCAAAACTCGCCGAACGTTGTGAGATTCAGGTGAGTTATGCAATCGGCGTCGCCGATCCCACATCCATCAGTGTCAACACATTCGGCACAGGTAAACTGTCGGACGAGACTATCGTTCAACTTGTGCATGAGAATTTTGATTTGCGACCGCGCGGGCTCATCGCCATGCTGGATTTAAAGCGGCCCATATACCGCAAAACGGCCGCCTATGGACACTTCGGACGTACCGAAGAATCTTTCACCTGGGAACGAACGGACAAGGTGGAGGCATTGGCCGCGGCACTGTAGACACGAGCCACAGCTCCTCAGCAGCCAGCTGCGGTTCCTAAGCAAGTCGCCGCGATGACTGGACCGGGCAAGTGGCGTTGTTACAAAAGAATAAGGTGGCGCGAACCCATGCGATTGAGCTTCGAATTCTTTCCGCCCCGTACCGAGCAAGGCGAGCAAAGTCTTGGGAACGTAGCCACCAAGCTCAACGATTTCAATCCGGAATTTTTTTCCTGTACCTACGGCGCGGGAGGCTCGACGCGCCTGGGCACCCGAGAGGTAGTGACACACCTCGGCGCTCTCGGGATGTCGTGTGCGCCACACTTGTCCATCGGCAACGACACCCAGACCGAGATCAACCAACTGCTCGACACTTACCTGACCCTGGGTGTGAAACGCATCGTGGCATTGCGAGGAGACCTACCTTCCGGGATGGCGCGCTCGCGGGTGGTGAACAATGCCGAAACTCTCGTCGGGTGGATTCGCGAGCACTCAGGCGATCGGTTCCATCTGGAGGTGGCGGCCTATCCCGAGGTGCATCCCGACGCCAGGTCTCCCGCAGAAGATCTCGACTTCTTCAAGCGCAAGGTGGACGCCGGCGCAAATTCAGCCCTTACCCAGTATTTTTACAACGTTCAGGCCTATTTCGATTTCGTCAACCGCTGTGAACAAGCGAATCTACGCATCCCGATCATTCCAGGCATCATGCCACTGACCAACTACGAAGGCATCGTGCGTTTCTCGCAAAACTGCGGGGCTGACATACCACGGTGGATCGCGAAGCAACTGGAATCCTTAAGCGATGACGAGAAAAGTCTGCGCGATTTCGGAGTCGATGTGGTGACTCAATTGTGCGAAGAACTTCTTGCCGCCAAAGTACCCGGCTTACATTTCTACACGCTGAATCGCTGGGGCGTGAGCAGCAGAATCTGCAAAAATCTGGGTCTAGACCATCCCGACCCATGAAACATCGGCTATATCTCTCGTCGCCACTGAAAGTCGGTGCGCTTGTGACTCTGGATGCCGAACGATCTCATTATCTAACCCGCGTTCTTCGACTCAAGGCCGACATCGAAATTCTGTGCTTCGATGGGGCGGGAAGGGAATTTCATGCCTACATACGGGATGCGAATACTAAAGCCAGCCTGCTCGAAGTTGGTGAGCAAAGTCGCGTCGAGGCATCGCCCGCGGAACGTATTCACCTCGCCCAGAGCGTGCTCAAGGGCAGCGCCATGGATCGGGCGATACAGAAAGCCACCGAGTTGGGGGCAACCGACATTTGGCCGATCTTGGCACAACGAAGCAACGCGAAAGCCGACGGCCTGCGCAAAGCACGCAAACATCGTCATTGGCAGCGCATAATTCAAAGTGCCTCGGAACAAAGTCGGCGACTCTTTCTGCCTGAGCTACACCAACCGGTTACGTTGGCAGCGTTTCTTACCGAAAGTCGAGTGGCTCAGAAGCTCTTTCTGGACATCGATGAGGAAGTACTTCCAATGGTAATACCCAGGCAGAGCACCGCGTTGCTCATCGGCCCGGAGGGTGGTTGGTCGGCCAGCGAACGCGAGATCGCAAAAACTCATGGAGCACTGGGCTTCTCGCTCGGGGAATTTGTGCTCCGTGCAGAAACCGTGCCTTTAGCCGCCCTGGCGGCATTACGGCAAGCTTGGGGTTGGCGCTAGGTTCTGCGCCAGGGAAATGGATAAACCGTACCGGCGGGTTGTCGCCTGCTAAAGGTCGAGTTGGCGGATGCTACTCTCGACGAACTCCAGGTTCGGGATGGTCGCGGTTTCCATACCAAGTTTCACGACCGCGACCTCCGCAGGGCCGAGCTTACGGGGCTCGTTGCTCAGATCGTCATCGGTGAGCTGAACCATCCTGGGAAGACCTTCTGCCGCAAGTGCATAAAACGCAAGACCGTCACTTGACCGTGCCCGGTTCATCACGATCATACATCGACCGGTTTTACGTTCCTCGTCGGTCGACTTATTCAAACGCTCGAAGCGTACGACCGGAATTGACTGACCACGCCAACCCAGAAGTCCGAGACACCAATCCGGCGCATCTTTGAGGTTTTTGATCCGTCGCCAGAGCAGTATTTCGGCGACGCAAACGTTAGGCAACAACAGGTTACCCGCATTAAGTGGTATCAATACGCAGGAGAGTTCCGACTGTTCCTGGGTCATTACTGCTGCCACTATCTAAGATCCTTCTAGTTCACCAACTCGTCAATTTTTGCCAACAGCTCACTCTCCTGAAACGGTTTCCCAAGGAAATCGTTCACTCCGAGTTCCGCCGCGTGCTCCTTATGCTTGGTTCCCGTGCGCGAACTGATCATGATGATGGGTAAATCCCTCAGCCGCGCGTCGTGCCTTACCTGGCGCGCCACTTCAAAGCCGTCCATGCGCGGCATTTCAATATCGAGCAACATCAGATCGGGCTTGCGCTCCTGCAACATTGCAACGGCTTCCACGCCATCTTTAGCCACAATGACGTCTATGCCTTGCCGCTCCAGCAGCCTACTCGTTACTTTACGAACCGTAACCGAATCATCAACCACCATGACACAGCGAGCACGAGCCTCGCCTGCCAGACGCTTCTTGGCACCTAAACTTTCACCGCTTCGCGCTCGAATCAGCGCAAGTAGATCCAGGATCACGACAACGCTCCCGTCACCTAAAATGGTGGCGCCGGAAATCCCGCCAACACCTGCGAACTGGGGGCCTAAGCTCTTCACCACGATCTCTCGACTGCCTTGTACGCTGTCGACATGAACGGCCACCGACTGATCGCCCGATCGAACCAGTACTACCGGCACCGATTGTCGCTGGGCACCGGCATCGTATTCGCGTCCCAGAAACTGCCCGAGGTAGCGAACACTGTACGGTATACCCGCATACTCAAACGTATTGCCGTCCGGGGCATAAAGCCTCTCAATTTCTTCCGGCGCCAGCAACACGATTCCTTCGATGGTGTTCAGCGGGATCGCATACAAATCGTCGGCGATGGAAACCATCAAAGCTCTGTTGATGGACACCGTAAAAGGCACTCGAACGATGAAACGAGTTCCCCGACCAGGCCGTGAAACAATGTTGATGCTGCCACCAAGCTTTTTTACTTCGCTGTGGACCACGTCCATGCCCACACCTCGCCCGGAGATTTGCGTAACCGACTTTGCGGTACTAAATCCCGGCGCGAGTACAAATTGACTGACCTGTTCATCGTTCAGAGTGGCGCCTTCGGTCATCAGACCCCGTTCGACCGCTTTCTCCCGCACCGACTCCACGTCGATACCGGCACCATCGTCACTGATCTCGATGACCACATCTCCCCCTTCTCGGGAGAGGCGGAGGTCTATTCTACCGGTCGCCGGTTTGCCGAAGCTCTTGCGTAGCTCCGGGCTCTCGATACCGTGATCCACTGCATTTCTTATCATGTGCTCCAACGGAGCCACCATGCGCTCGAGCAGATTTCGGTCCAGTTCGCCCTCGGTATTGTACGCGTGAAAATCAACATCTTTGTTCAGCTCCTGCGACACCTGTCGTACGATTCTGCGCAGTTTGGGCAACATGCGACTGAACGGCACCATATGAGTGCGCATGAGTCCTTCTTGGAGTTCGGTATTGATTCGCGCCTGTTGCAACAGAAGCGTCTCCGAATCACGTGCTTTCAAAAGCAGCGTATCCTTCAGCTCGAGCATGTCAGAGGCGCTTTCGGAAAGACCCCGTGAGAGTTGCTGCAACTGGGAATAGCGATCCATTTCCAGCGGGTCGAAATTTTCGTAAGCCGGGCCTTCTACGTTCTCGCGACGGAACAAGATCTGAGTTTCGGTTTCGATCTCCAACCGGCGTAATTGTTCACGTACCCGCTCGATAGTCGTTTCCATCTCGTCCAGCGCACCGGTGAAATCATTAATGCCTTGCTCGATTCGAGCACGCACGATGCTGCTCTCTCCGGCAAGGTTGACCAGGGATTCCAGTAGTTTCGAGCCAACGCGCACCATCTCATGGGATGGTTTGTCTTCAGGCCTTTTCTTCCTGGGTTCCGCCTCGGGCGGTTTAATAGAAGCCCGTTCGGTTTTCGATGGTTCCCGGCCAGATTCGGTCACACCAGCATCGGGCTGCGGTTCGACTGACTGCTCTTGCACGACTTGTGGCGCTTGAAGTTCGTCGGCAAGCTGCAAGACCTTCTGAAATCTCACAACCAGCACTGCGAGCCGGTCGTGGCGGAGATGAAGCTCCGTGAAGAACTCTGCATCCGCCCCTACCTGATCTCGTTGAATCTCTACCAGGAAGGATTCGAAGTGATGAGTTTCGTCGCCGAGTGCAACCAGTCCCGCAAGCCGTGCTCCGCCCTTCAACGTATGCAAGTCACGGAGCAGATTCTCCACATAAATCAGGTTGGTCGGCGCCACAGCCCACTCCTGAATGTTATGGTCGATCTTCTCCATGATCTCATCTGCTTCCTCGAAAAATATATCGATGATTTCCATATCGATTTCTTCGGGGATGAGTTCAGCATCAGAGACGCCCGGTAAAGCCGCCGCAACCTCAGAGACTTGTTCGATCTGTTCGACGACCGCGTTGGTATCCACGGCGTCCTCGCCAACCTCTTCGGCGTCCTCGCCAACCTCCACGGCGTCCTCGCGGACGTACTCTGCAATGGACTCAATCGAAAAATCCGGAGCGTTGTCGTCTAGCAGATTTTCCGATTCATCTTCGGCGTCCTCGCCAACATCATCGGCGTCCGCGCCAACCTCTTCGGTGTCCGCGCCAACACTTTCGACTTCTTCCAGGTTGCGGTTCGACCGTTCGGCTGCGACGAGTTCGGCCAGGTCTGCGACCGCATCTTCCACTGGACCCAGCGCCTGATCGGCCGCCAGTGAGTCAATCAGCTGCAACAGGCGATCGTGACCATGACTCAGTACAACCACACACGACTCATCGAGTGCACCGTTCTCAAGCGAGGTGTAGGCGTTTTTGAGAGCCGTTGCCAAATTTTCGACTTCAACACACTGCATAGCGCTGGCTGCGCTAGTCAGCTCGTCGAGTGCGTTCTTGAATTCCTCGGCAAAACCGACGTCCAGCGGACCGGCACACCAGCTTTCGAGGAATTCCGGCGCCTCCAAGATAACTTGAATACACCCAAGCTCCATAATTCCACGCGGGGATGCTGACAGATCCACACCCGCAAGGAGACGATTGGCTTGGGCGACCAGCTGTGCATGGTCACCAGTCTCTTGATCCGCTCTGAGCTGACTCAGGGTCTCGCGCAGGGCCGAGAATGCCAGGAACAAAAATTCTGCCGTTTCACCACCAATCCTGTTGTCTGGACCGATGCCCCGCACTGCTTGTGCCAGCTCATAGGTCGGTCGCGCAAGCTCGGCAACGGATTCTATTCCTGCCATCGCCGCACTACCGGATAGCGTATGCAACGCTCTCAGTATCTCTTCATTGAGGACTATCTCTTCTCCCTCAGGCGTATTCATCAACACCTCGAGGTGATCCTCTGCCTCAGCAAAAAACAGCGTCAGAGGTGCCGTGTCATAGTCGGTCTGATCCTGTTCGATGGGCTCCTCTACTTGTGCTGAAGGCTCTACCTGTGCTGAGGGCTCCAGCACACCTCCCGAAGCAAGCAGGTCGGCCTGCTCCATGATCTGGACGACATCGATCATCTGGGAGCTCGCGCGCATCTCGAAGTTATCACGCAACCGGGGTAACAACTGCCTGGCTTCCTTTACAACGTCAACGAATTGTTCCGTTGGTTCAACCGTTTCATCGATCAGCCGATTGAGCATGTTCTCGACCGACCACGCGAGTTCGCCCATGACATTCGCGCCGACAATTCGACCGCTGCCTTTCAGAGTGTGAAACGCGCGGCGAAGTTCTGCGAGCGCTTCGGAGTGTTTCAAGTCCTGGCGCAGACGAGGCAACCAGACGTCAATGGTTTCGAGAATTTCGGTCGCTTCTTCAACGAAAATCTCAGTGATCTCTTCATCGCTTTCAAGGCTGTCCGTCATGGATTTGTGCGCTGTTGAAGCGGGAACCGATTCGATTCCACCGTCCAGCTCAGCCACTTGTGCGGTCACGACATCCTCACCAGAAACGACGTCCTCGCGGACATCTTCCGCGCCAGCGACATCTTCCGCGTCCTCGCGAACATCTTCGGCGTCTTCGCCATCCTCTTCGGCGGTGTCGCTGAACTCTTCAGCGTATTCGCCAGCAGGCATTTCCGTCTCAGCAGACTCCTCAACCAAATCAAACAATTCGTTGCTTAGATCGAATCCTTCGTCATCGTCCAACTGAAGCGTCGGCTCGTTAAACTCGATTACCGTTTCACTGGGTTGATCTTCTTCGGTGGTCGCCAGGGACTCAGCAGCAAGGTCAGCTTCGGTTTCTTCGCCAACCTCTCCGGCGTCTTCGCCAACCTCTCCGGCGGCTTCGCCACTCGTTTCAGCTTCTCCAGGAATCTGTTCAGTCTCACTCACAAGCGCTGCCGACTCATCCTGAAGCGAACCTTCACTGGTGGCCATGTCATCGTTGATCAACGCGGCGTAGCCGAGTTGTCCGAGGCTACGCTCGACAAGTTCGAGGATATCTTCAGTACCTCCGCTCGACTCATCGTTGAGTCGTTCCAGGTAGTAGTCGATACCGCTGATGGCGTCCGCCAGGTGATCCAGATCTTCCCACTGCGGAACATGGTCGGTCACCAGGGTTTTTTCAATGTAGCCTGAGCAGCCGCCAAGTAGTCGAGCCGCGCGCGGCAACGGTATGATGTCGAGCGCTCCACAGATTCCACTGAACAGTTCCGGTATGGCGGCTAGATGTTGAACATCCCACTGTGATGATATGTAGTCGACGATTGCCTGCTTGGCCTGATCCAACCCAGCACGCGCCTCCGTTACAACCGATTTCTGAGCTTCACCGGCGATGATTTCCAGTTCAGGCTTATTACCCCCTGTTGAGAAGCTGGCGAGATTCTCATCCACCTGTACGAGTGCACTCGCGATGTTCAACAACATGTGTTGATCTACCTGTTCCTCGTCGCTAATGCTACTCAGAGTCTCCAGCTGGTCGGCAACGATAATTTTGGAACTCTCAAATCCGAGCAGTGACAAGGTGCTGCCAATCTGTTTCAACGGGGCGGTCAAGGCAGCCAATTGATGGGTACTCTTATCACTTGCGCGGGTATAAAGATCCAGGTGATCTTTGACGGTCGCCAGTTCTTCGCGAAGGGCATCAGCGGCACTGGCCAAGGCTTGCCGCCCCGAGATGGCCAGACCACTCGCCTGACCTTTGCTGGACACTGCCGCACGCAATTCTGTGAGAACCTCACTGCTGTAACCGTGAAGCTGCGCGGTATCGAGCAACAGTTGAACCAGCTCAACGGAAACCTCATTTTTCAACGCCGCCGCACCATCGGTAGCCAGCGTGCGAATTTCCGAATCCATGCGGCGCAACAGTCTGATTACATCCCCGTCGAGTCGGCCCTGTTGACCATTCAGGCTGGCGATGAATTCGCCAAAAGCCTGCCACTGTGTTTCGTGAGGCGTGTTGGCACAAACCCGACACAGACTCTGCGCAACTTTTACCAGCGTATCGAGCGCCAGTTGTAGATTTTCTCCTTTGATGATCGACAACAATACCTGCTGGTAGGCGGAACGAATTTTCTTCGCTTTGTCGATGCCGCCGATGCTGTCGAACCGCTCCAATGCGGATGCGCTGGCACTGGCCGAGATATCGATAACCGTCTGCGTACTCTCAATCGGTGCCTCATTGAGATAGTCGCGTATCTCGTTTACCAGAGGCAACATGGGTTCACAGGAATCCGTCGCACCTCGTTGAATCTCGTCGACGTAGCCAGGGAGTTCCAGGATGCCCTGCATCAAACTTTGTACGGCACCGGTTTCGTTGTCGGGATTATTGTCGAGCAGTTCCTGTGCGAGGCGTTCGAGATGATCTGCGAGGAGCGTGACACCTTGTAATTCAAGCATGATCAACGTGCCGTGTACTTGATGTAAACATGTCAAGCACACACGCATGCGGGTTTCGTCCCGATTGGATTCCGCGTACGCCTCCAGCGCTTGACGAGATTCGTTCAGCGTTTCGAGGAGTTCACCCTTTACCCAATCAAGAGCGAAATGTTCACGGCTTGTGCCCATGGTCGACTAAATCTTGGTCTCTAAGCTTGTTCAGGAAGTTTGAAGCCCTCGACAGAGGTCTGCATTTCGCTGGCAATTCCAGCCAGATTCCCGATCGAAGCAGCCGTCTGCTCCGAACCGTGTACGGTCTGCGCGGTGATCTCCTGAATGACGTTCATCGTATTGGACACATGACCGGCAGAGGCTGCCTGTTGACGGGCCGCGTTACTGATGGCCTGGATCAACTCGGCTAAATTTGTGGAAACGTTTTCGATTTCTTCCAGTGCTACACCTGCGTCCTGTGCCCGTTTTGCACCACCAACCACTTCAGACGTGGTCTGTTCCATGGAGATGACCGCTTCGTTGGTGTCGGTTTGAATCGTCTTGACTAAAGCGGCGATCTGCTTGGTGGCAGCACTCGAACGTTCAGCCAATCTTTGTACCTCATCAGCAACCACAGCAAAACCGCGACCGGCATCTCCTGCCATGGAAGCCTGAATCGCCGCGTTGAGGGAAAGAATGTTGGTCTGATCCGCAATATCGTTGATGAGCGAAACGATATCGCCAATTTCCTGGCTGCTTTCGCCCAAGCGTTTGATCCGCTTGGAGGTTTCCTGGATCTGTCCACGAATGGTGTCCATCCCATGGATGGTGTCCTGTACTACTTCAGCACCCTTGTTGGCGATTTCCACCGCTCGCTCCGCAACTGCAGCCGACTCGGCAGCGTTGGACGACACCTGATCGATCGAAATCGCCATCTCATTGATGGCTTGTGAAGCTGCGCCGATTTCCCTGGCCTGATTCTCAGCGGCGCTGGCAAGGTTACTTGCGGTACTCTGAGTCTCGCTTGCAGCCTTCGATACTTGCAGGGACAGATTGTTGATGTTCGATACCAGAATACGCATCTGGTCAATGGCGAAATTGATGGAATCGGCGATCGCACCGGTGAAGTTCTCGGTGACCGAAGCATGGATTCTAAGATCTCCCTCGGCAAGATCCGCAATCTCATCCAGTAACTGCAGAATTGCAGCCTGGTTACGTTCGTTCTGTGAAGCCTGCTCGGCGAGCTGCTTGCGCGTCTGGCTGATCATCGCGACAGCGATGAACGCAACCAATACGATGCCGACGACCGCTAGCAGCAAGCTCGTATTGCTGATGATATTTATTTCTTCGGTGTAGATCACGTAGGCCATACCTGCCATCGTGGCGGCCAACACCAACATCAGCATTCCAATGAACGGAGGCAACCTTCCTGACTTCATAATCCTTTACAACCCGTTAATTACTCTGATCCGCAACATTGAAGAACTTTTCATCCCTCAATATCGATTTCAAGTTCGTTTCGTAAAACAAGCGTCCACCGTGGCGAAACGCGCCGCGCACATAGGGCTTCAGCCGCTCGATACCCTCTGCCGTGGTCTCTTCAAAACTGTCTTCGAGAAAATGCTGTATGCCGAGTGATTGCTCCACTAACAGCCCCGCAACCAGATCATCGTCGCTCACCACCAGCACGCGCCATAGAGACTTAGGCAGCGTCTTGGTCATGCCCAGGTAATCGTGCAGGTCAATCACCGGCATGAGTCGGCCGCGCACATTGGTTACGCCCAGTACCCAACTCTTGACGACCGGTAGTGGGGCGAGCTTTGGCAGATTCAGAATCTCATCGATCTCACCCATGCGGGAGACCAGCCGGACCCCGCCTACCTGATATCCGATACCCTGCCATTCCGAATGAGTGCTTTCGCGCGACGGCAGAGGCGCCGCGTGCCGAAATGTCGCGGTTTTTATCTCCGTCAATATGCTGAGTGCTTGACTTGCGGTCATGGTTTGTTCAACCCGCCAATGCCTGGTTGACCGTCGCGATGAGGAGACGATCGTCCACTGGCTTGGTGAGATAACCGCAAGCGCCCTGGCGTTCGCCCCAGACACGATCCGCATCCTGGCTCTTGGAGGACACGATGATTACCGGTATGTGGCTGGTGTGTTCGCCCTTGGTGAGCTGGCGGGTCGCCTGAAACCCGTTGATTCCCGGCATGACGACATCCATCAGAATCACGTCCGGCTGTTCCGCCGCCGCTATGTCAATTCCATCGCTCCCACAAGCGGCCGTTAAAACCTGATGGCCATGGCGAGCCAACGCATTGACGAGCTGATGCGTTTCAGTGGGAGAATCGTCGACGACTAGAATCCGTGCCATCGTTTCGCGACCTCTTATTCAGTCCACTAACGTGCGAATGGTCCCAAGCAGTTCCTCTTTACTGAACGGCTTGGTGATATATCTGTCGGATCCAACGATCCGTCCCTTGGCCCGATCGAACAGGCCATCCTTGCTGGACAACATGACCACCGGGGTAGCCTTGAATTCGCTGTTGTTCTTGATCAGCGCGCATGTCTGGTATCCGTCCAGGCGCGGCATCATGATGTCGACAAAAATGATTGCCGGTCGACAGTCGGCGATTTTCGCCAACGCATCAAACCCATCTATTGCCGTGATCACATCACAACCTTCTTTCGTCAGCAAGTTCTCGGCGCTGCGGCGTATCGTCTTGCTGTCGTCAATTACCAAGACCTTAACGCCTTGAAGTTCCCGTTGCATCTCTTAGGTCCTCACCGACTTTCGTCGTACTACCGTCCTTTGCGTATGGCACTGCCCATGGCGACTCAAGATTATCGATCACGCTCTTTTTAACCGGCCAATCTCAATGATGTTGTATCACGATTGTTAAGAAATGATCCATAACCACCCAATAGGAAGGGGAATCGGGTCTCATTAACATTGCTGCCTAGTCCACATATCGGTACTTTGGTAGCTCTTAACCGATCTCGGACGAGGTTTCCCCGATGCCCGATGAGACTGACCGCGATGGGCTGAAAATTGCATTTGTCATGGATCCGCTTGCCACGCTCTCCATCAAAAAGGACAGCACCCTCGCGATGATTCGCGCGGCGCAACGCAGAGGATGGCAGGTAAGCTACCTTGAGCAACGCGATCTCCTGTTCGTCGAGGGCGAACCACGGGGGTTGCTTCGCAGCCTCGAATTGACCGGCAAATTTGCCGAGTCACTTGCTCCTGAAGATGCACACGACGGGTGTTACCGCCTCGGCGAGCCTGAGATGACCCCACTAGCCAGCCTCGACATCATCATGATGCGCAAGGATCCACCTTTCGACATGGAGTACATATACTCCACCTACCTTCTCGAACGGGCGCAATCGCTTGGGGTTAATGTGATCAACCACCCCGGGAGCCTGCGAGACTGCAACGAGAAGTTCTTCGCTACCGCATTCCCCCAGTGTTGCCCCCCCCTGGTGGTCAGTCGCCGTGAAGACGTGTTGCGGGATTTCCATAAAACTCACAAAAACGTGGTCTTCAAACGCCTGGACGGAATGGGCGGTACCTCGGTATTCCGCATCATGGAAAACGACCCAAACCTCACCGTCGTGCTCGAAACGCTCACCAAAGGGGGATCCGAACAGATCATGGGCCAACTCTATCTTCCCGAGATCAGTGCCGGTGATAAGCGTATCTTGATGATCGACGGCGAACCCGTCCCTTATGCACTGGCGCGAGTGCCGATGGCAGGGGAATCCCGGGGTAACCTTGCCGCAGGAGGAACGGGGGTTGGCCAAGAACTCAGCGAGAGAGATCGCTGGATTGCTGCTGAAATCGGCCCGGAGCTCAAGCGCCGCGGGCTGACTTTCGTCGGCATCGACGTAATCGGCGATTATCTAACCGAAATCAACGTCACCTGTCCGACTTGCATTCGCGAACTCGATACACAGTTTTCACTGGATATTGGCGGTATGCTCATGGACACAGTTGCCGCTAAACTCTAAACGATCACCAACAGGTTTACCTCGAACACCATGGTAGCCGCCACAATAACCCCCCGCGATCGACTGGGCTTTACGCTTTTTCTGGCAATCTCGCTACACGCCGCAATCATCTTAGGGGTCACGTTCACTTCGGAGCTCACTCTTGAGGCGAGCCCGACAATTGAGGTCACCCTCGTTCAACACAGCGACATCGAGGCACCCGAGGACGCCGATTTCATCGCTCAAGCCAACCAACTCGGGAGCGGCACAGCCGAAGAGGTACTCGAAACCACCACCGATGAACAGGCTGATTTTCATGACAACAAATACGCCGAAGTGATATCGGAGCCGCTGGCGGCGACCCCTCGCACGCTATTTCAGAAGCGCGAGTTACTCACCACGGTGACAAGCGCCGAAGAAGCGGCAACCATTGAGCTCGAAGTGCCGGTGGAAGAGGTTATTTCGCCAATCAGGACCAAAAATCTTTCCTATGAAGCTCTCGCCAAAGAGATCGCAAGCCTGGAGGCGCGCATCGCCGAAACCCGCCAGACCGAAGCCCGGCGACCCCGGGTAAAACGGTTGACGAGCGTATCGAGTAAATCCGCATTCGAAGCCGCGTATCTGAACACCTGGCGCAAGAAGGTCGAGCGCATTGGAACCGCCAACTACCCTGGCAAGGACGGCAATCTTCGCATGCTGGTGGTTCTTCGTTTCGACGGGTCGCTTAAGGAAGTGCGTATACTTGAATCGTCTGGTTACAAATCCCTGGATGACGCCGCTTTGCGTATCGTGCGCCAGGCGGCGCCATTTCAAGACTTCCCTGTGGAGATGCGCAAGGCGTACGATCAGCTGGAAATCATTCGTACCTGGAAATTTTCCCGCGCGAGGACTCGACTTGGCAGCTGACAACCTGAAAAACCATTTTCTCCTGGCGATGCCCGGTCTTGCCGGTTCCTATTTCGGTGCCACGCTGACCTATATCTGTGAGCACAACGCACAGGGCGCGATGGGATTGATGGTCAATCGTCCAACTGATATCACTCTAGCCGAGTTACTCAGTCAGCTCGGCATCAACGCCGACAGTACCACGGCCGAGGTGCCCGTACTCGAAGGTGGGCCGGTCTCCGGCGCACAGGGTTTCGTTCTATACACGGATGACGCGAACGACGACAACAATTTCCCCGCTTCGCTCGACTTGGGAAACGGCTTGATGCTGACCACGGGCCGGGAGGTTCTGGAAGCCATCGCGGAAAACCGTGGTCCCAGCGAGTACCTGGTAACCCTCGGTTATGCCGGTTGGGCTGAAGGTCAGCTCGAGCAGGAAATCACAGAAAACAGTTGGTTAACCTGTCCTGCTAACCGCGAAATTCTCTTCAACGTTCCTTATCCCGATCGGGTTAACAAGGCCGCGGCCACACTTGGGATCGATTTCCGGCTAATGTCCGGCCAAGCCGGACATTCCTGAGTCCTTATTTGATGCGCCCATCCATGCCGGAGGGATATGTCATCGCATTCGACTTCGGAATGCGGCATATCGGGGTGGCCATTGGTCAATCTGTCACCCATAGCGCAAACCCTCTCACGACCATATCAGCCAGAGACGGGAACCCGGACTGGGACCAGCTAGGCAAACTCATCCACACCTGGAAGCCGCAGACTCTACTTGTTGGGCTCCCGCTGAACATGGACAACACCGAAAGCGAAATGGCTGAGAGGGCCCGTGGTTTTGCCGTAAAGCTGGAACAACGTTATTCGCTGGCGGTACATATGGTCGATGAGAGATTGACCACCTTCGAAGCAAAACGGATCGACTTCAAGGGTGCACACGAAATCGCGGCGAAGCTGATCGCCGAAACCTACCTCAACAGTTGAATCTTGCTACTTTCAGGGTCAGCGTCGGTAGCTGAGCACGGAGTCCTGGTCGTCTTCGAGCTTGAAAGCATCCACCGACTCCATCGGGTCCGGGTCCGCATCGTTGCCGAGTTTGATCAACAGGCGCAAGTCATTCGCCGAATCAGCATGGGCTAACGCTGCGTCGTAAGTAATCTCACCTTCGCTGTAGAGGGTGTAGAGCGCCTGGTCAAAGGTCTGCATGCCCTGCTCTCTGGACTTGCCCATGAGCTCCTTCAACAGGTGGACGTCGCCCTTGCGGATGTGGTCAGACATCAGTGGTGTGTTGACCAATACCTCGATTACCGCCCGCCGACTTTGCCCGTCGACCGTCGGCACGAGTTGCTGTGCGACCATTGCGCGCAGATTCAACGAGAGATCCATCCAGATCTGGTCGTGTCGGTCGCTAGGGAAAAAATGGATAATCCGGTCCAACGCCTGGTTGGCGTTGTTGGCATGCAACGTACACAGGCACAGATGGCCGGTTTCGGCAAAGGTAATGGCGTGCTCCATGGTTTCCCGGGTACGCACCTCACCGATCATGATCACATCGGGCGCCTGACGCAGGGTGTTTTTCAACGCCACCTCGAAGGATTCGGTATCCACGCCCACTTCCCGCTGGGTGATGATGCAGCCCTTGTGCTGGTGAATGAATTCGATGGGATCTTCGATGCTGATGATATGCCCGGAAGAATTTTCGTTACGATGTCCGATCATCGCGGCGAGGGACGTCGACTTGCCCGTACCCGTGGCCCCGACAAAAATAATCAGACCCCGTTTGGTCATGGCAAGTTCTTCGACGATGACCGGCAGGCCCAAGTCGGAGATCAACGGAATATTCGCCTCGATTCGCCGCAGCACCATACCGACTAGGTTGCGCTGAAAGAAGGCGCTCACTCGGAAACGGCCAAGACCCCGGGTGTTGATGGCAAAGTTGCACTCGTGCTCACTCAGGAAAACGGCCTGCTGATCTTCATTCATGACACCGAGCACAACCTCTCTTGCCTGCTCCGGGGCCAGGCTCGACTGACCCGCAGCAAACAGTTTGCCATTGATCTTGAGCATCGGCGGTTTACCTGGGGTAATGAAGAGGTCAGATGCCCCTTTCTCCACGACCAGTTTGAGCAGTTTGTCGAATTCCATACTGGTGTCCTCTAAACGCTCTAAAAATTGTCCGGAATCTTGGCTTGCTCGCGCGCAATTTCACGGGTGATTACCCGCTTCTCTACCATGTCCTGCAAACATTGATCAAGGGTTATCATTCCGACACTGGCACTGGTCTGAATCGCCGAATACATTTGCGCCACTTTGCCTTCGCGGATGAGGTTCCGTATCGCCGGGGTCCCGATCATGATTTCATGTGCTGCAACCCGGCCTCCATTGGCCCGCTTGAGCAGTGTCTGAGAGATAACCGCCTGCAACGACTCTGACAACTGGGAACGCACCATCGCCTTTTCTTCAGCAGGGAATACGTCGATCATCCGGTCGATCGTTTTTGCCGCCGATGTGGTGTGTAAAGTCCCAAGCACCAGGTGTCCGGTTTCCGCCGCGGTGAGTGCAAGACGGATAGTTTCGAGGTCTCTGAGTTCACCGATGAGAATAATGTCCGGGTCTTCTCGTAATGCCGAGCGCAGCGCTTCGTTGAAGCCGTGGGTATCGCGATGCACCTCGCGCTGGTTCACGAGACATTTTTTGCTTTCGTGGACAAATTCAATAGGATCTTCAATGGTGAGGATGTGGTCATAACGTTTGTCGTTGATGAAATCCACCATCGCCGCGAGTGTGGTGCTCTTTCCCGAACCGGTCGGACCGGTCACCAGGACCAGACCCCGGGGCACCATGGCGATGTCTTTGAAGACCTGGCCCATTTCAAGATCCTCCATAGTGAGCACCTTGGAGGGAATTGTTCGGAACACGGCACCTGCGCCGCGATTCTGGTTGAATGCGTTCACCCGGAAACGGGCAACTCCGGGAACCTCGAACGAAAAGTCGGTTTCCAAGAACTCTTCATAGTCCTTGCGCTGCTTATCGTTCATTATCTCGTAGATGAGCGAGTGCACCTCGGAGTGCTCGAGCGGCGGTAAATTGATGCGTCGTACGTCACCATCCACCCGAATCATCGGCGGTAACCCCGCCGAGATATGCAGGTCGGAAGCGCCTTGCTTCGCGCTGAACGCGAGGAGTTCGGTGATATCCATTAGCTGTCCTTGTCTACCTCTAGTTGCCCGCCATTACCCAAGATCAAAACCGAAGGAAGTAAAGCTCACGCCGGACTTACCTATAGTATTATCTAAGTTACTGATTAACCACGCTCTAATCGACTCTACTCTGGAGGCGTGCGAAATCTGCGACACCGTTGGCACTATGGCTTTGCGCTCCATCTCCGAAAATATCTCCGAAAATATCGTGGCGGTAAAAGACGCCATCAGCCAGGCCGCCCGTGCAGCAGATCGAAACCCTGCAGAGGTTCGCCTGATCGCCGTCTCGAAACGCAAACCCGCCTCAGACATCAGCAAAGCGGCGTCCGCCGGTATTGAGGATTTCGGTGAAAATTTCCTGCAAGAAGCAATCCCCAAGATCGAATCATTGGCCCATCTGGGGTTACGCTGGCATTTCATCGGAGCGATCCAGTCAAACAAAACCCGCGCAATTGCGACATACTTTCAATGGATCCATACGATAGACCGGGTCAAAATCGCCCGTCGATTGAGCGAACAATGTCCCGACGGCAAAGTACTCAACCTTTGTATTCAGGTAAATGTCGACGGAGACCCCAACAAAGCAGGCGTTGCTCCGGCAGACACAGCGGAATTGCTAAACGTTCTGATGGATCTGCCGAGGGTCAAGGTTCGCGGGCTGATGACGATGCTTGATCGATCCTCAGAACCCGGTAACAGCTACTCGCATCTCGCGGAAATTTTCGATTCGCTGCGTCCCTTAGCGGACCAGTGGGATACACTTTCCATGGGGATGAGCGGGGACTATCGCGACGCGATCAGCGCTGGTGCGACTCATGTAAGGGTAGGCACCGCAATATTCGGACCGAGAAGCTAAGGACACTTATTTGAACGATCAACCCGAGCAAGCAAATCCTGGTACCACCCGGATCGCCTTCATCGGCGCAGGCAACATGGCGCGTAGCCTCATCAACGGGTTAGTCGCAAGCGGACATAATTCAACCGATATTTGCGCTAGTGACCCGTCTGTGGAGCAACGTAACCTCATCGAGGCGCTGGGGGTTACCACCTACGCCGATAATGCCCCGGCCATCGAAGGGGCGGACGTCATCGTAGCCGCGGTAAAACCGCAAGTGCTCCGTTCGGTGCTCAACGGTTTGACGATCCAGGGCGATTCTCAACTCCTGATCTCCGTTGCCGCAGGCGTACCCATTGGTAGCCTCCGGAACTGGACGAGCGAGGAGCAACCCATTGTGCGTTGTATGCCCAACACGCCCGCCCTCCTGGGTGTGGGTGTCACCGCCCTGTACGGAAATGCTCACGTTACTCCAAATCAGCACGCAACCGCTCAACACATCATGGAAGCCGCTGGTAAGGTGGTGTGGTTAACCGATGAAACTCAGTTGGACGCCGTCACCGCCGTCTCAGGTAGCGGACCGGCTTACTTCTTCTACCTGATGGAAGCCATGGTCGCCTCGGCCGTTGAACTGGGTCTCGACAAGAAAACTGCAATGTTTTTGACCCTGGAGACTGCATACGGTGCAGCCTGTATGGCTCGCAACGGCGATCCATCGCCTGCAACGCTGCGCGAAAACGTGACCTCTCCCGGCGGGACGACGGAACGTGCACTATCTATACTTAACGAACACGATGTGCATGGCGCCATCAAACAAGCTCTGGCTGGGGCAACCCGCAGGGCGGAAGAATTAGCTGAGGAATTCGGAAACCCATGAACGATATTTTATATTATCTGATCACGGCTATTCTGCAGCTCGTCACGATATTGTTCGTTGCCCGCTTTCTACTGCAGGCCTGCCGAGCGGACTTCTACAACCCCATTTCCCAGGGAATCGTGCGCTTCACCGACCCGCTTCTGCGTCCCATCAGGCAGGTATTACCGGGTTACAAGAATCTGGATTTTGCCGCTTTTGTTGCCGTGTGGATCACTCAGATCGTGCTACAGGTGTCCACCGCCACCATTAGGGAAAGCGCCATGGAGTTCATTCCGATTATTTTGGTCAGCCTGATGCAAGTGATGTTGTTGTTCGTCTCCGGCATCCGCTGGATCATCCTCATCGTCATCATCGCCAGTTTCATCGCCCCCGGCAGCCAGCATCCAATTCTTTCTCTGCTACGGCAGATCACCGAACCGGTACTCGCCCCGGCAAGACGACTGTTGCCACCCATGGGTGGGCTCGACTTCTCTCCTATCCTGGTCTTCCTGCTCCTCGGCGTTATCGAGATCATCGTGCCGAAGTTGTTCGCAACCGTGCTGTAACATTGAAACCGGTGGCCGAAGACAGTGTGCGCTTCACCGGTAAAGTCATTACCCGCGCCAAAAAAACAGGTTGGGGGGAACCGAGGACCGGCCATGCCGTCGTGCGGTTGAGCGCCACCCCGATCGCTGGGAAGGCCAACACCGCACTCAAGAAATTCCTGGCTAATTCATTCGCCCCCTCACCCAGTTCCGTTCATATCGAGCACGGAGCAAACAGCCGCATCAAGCTGATTCGGGTGGATCGTCCGGGCCGGGTTCCCTCGCAGATCCACCGTTGAGGGGTGCACAAGGCGCTGCGCGGCGAAAAAGAGCGGGGAAACGGGCCGATTTCGTGTTTTGATCGCAGGAACCTTTTCGACCACGCAAAGGCCTAACCTCTTTTTTGACCCTTCTGCTTGCCTGGCCAGTGTTTTAGACTCCGCCGTCCACTCGACTCCTTATCCACGGTTGTTACGGATGTCCGATCAGGCTCGAGCCGATTCCGTCGGTTTAGTCAATATCTCGAGAAGGCTATTTACTGACCACTTCAATTGTATCAAGAGCGGCTGTACGAAGTGATGAAGATTTTGGTGACTGGTAGCGAACGATCGAGGTTTTAACGCTAACATCAGCGGTTGACGGACCCATAGCGCCAGCGAAGGGTACGGCAATCCATTGGATGTTATTGATAGGCTTTCTGATTTGCAACATATGAGTGAACAACTTCATCACTTACATTCATTTTTTGGGTAGATACGCTAAGCTCGCCATTTTCAACTAATTCAAAGGTGCTACACTCTGGGTATCCTGACTCAGTACGGAGTGATACGATATAGAAACCTTGACTATTTTCTCTTCCAACCAT
>JACZXA010000142.1 GCA_022571865.1 Pseudomonadota bacterium | reverse complement strand
GTACATGCCTGGTATTCGCCGAACGGGCTCGAGACCGGAAAGCACCTGTAGGGATTCGGCTGAATACTTCTTTTCTGCCATGGGGATCGTCGGCTTACTTACGCTCTCTGGGTCAAATCTATGTGAAGAGGATAGTCCTCTACTCGACGTACGTCGGTGGCAATAGTGCCATCGTCCGCCAGGTACAACCAACGATAGCCTGGCATGGTGGTATCGATAGTGAACCGCTCAGTGTGCGGGGCAAACTGAAAACAGCTGGATGGCGTACCCATCAGGGCGATGTGTTTGACCGAGGAGTCGACAATTTGATGGGCGTGACCGAACACCAGGCCTTTCACGCATGTGTACTCAGACAACCACCCCAGCAGTTCATCTCCTCCGGGTATGCGGTGTTTATCGATCCACGGGCACTCGAGCCCTATGGGCGGGTGATGGCAGGCGATCAAGAGATGCCTACCTTGCGCCGTCACACAAGCTTCCTGTAACCGTTCTTCATCCGCCGGGCGCAAACAGGCGGCGACATCATCGTCCACATGGGTATCCATACCGATTACCTGCCAATTCCCGAGATCCAACCGCGCAGGATCGCAGAGGATAGAACGCATCGGTGCCCAGAGGTCGTGATTACCCGGAATACATAACATTGGACCGCTGAAGTACTCACGCACGAGTGCGGCAAATCTCAAGTAGGTATCCAGGCTCGGATCGTGAGCGATGTCTCCGGTCACCAAAAGAGCGTCCGGGGTAACTTCGTCCAGTGCCTGGGATAGAACGGCTCTCAAGCTATCTTCGGTATCTACGCCGAGCAGGCGTTTACCCGTTTCCGATCGAAGATGACAATCGGTGATCTGCAGCACCGTGGTAACACGATTGCCACTCGATGAGACGCCTGAGGTGTCGCCCGAAGGGGCGCTTGAGGAGTTGTTCACCGAACTCTACTTTTGCTCTCGTTCCGACTTGACGGAGAAGAATCCATCCAGGGGTAAACCGCGTCTGCCTTGAACTTCGACACTTATCGTCAGCCAACCAGAACCGGTTCGTTGACTGCAACGCCGTGTTCCAGACACATCGCCAGGAACTCACCCAAGAAACGATTGACCTGAACCTTCTCATCGGGCTGGCGCATGGTCGGATTCGGGTAGTCGTATACGGCCTGGAAATGCCTTGCGTGCTGATACTCTACGACCTCGGCACTGCGAGCATCGTGGTACATGCGCACAGTCAGGCTCGGCTTTCTACTCCAGGGTGCGCAGGGTAACCGGGTGAGGCGAATGTGGGTTGTATACGGACTACGCTCCAGCACCTCAATACGCACTTCGGAGGGGTGCTGTCCGGCAATGACGTTGAAAACGCTCACATCCTCTTCGCGCAGCAACGGGAACAACTTCATCAACCGTAAATAGTTGGCATCACACTCTGCCATGTGCGCCGGGAGATCGAAGCTGTAACGTTTTTTAGCCAATGTCCGTGGTCGAAATGTTGCTCACGAAAGCCAAATATACCAGGCTTTCAGGGCCCGTCACTGTTGCGTTTCAAAAAAAATTCATTAGCGGTGTTGATGGTAAGGTAGGTCGAGGGCTGCGATGTCTGTAGTCCCTGACAGGGTCTGGGTGATTAGTTGAACTCGAGACGCCTCGAGCCTCGCGGCGCTCGAGACAAACCATTTCATCGTTTGCGACGACTTTCGCTTCTTGAAGCCTTTGTTAAACTAGCGCGCTTTGCCTCCATAAAGATCTTAACCGTGGGATTCGTAAGTAAATTGAAAAACGTCAGACTGTTCATCGCCGTTGTTGTACTCATCATCACTCAAACATCCTGGGCGACCAATCTCTCCGATGCCTATGCCGACGCCAAGGAAAACGACCCGGTAGTCGCCGGGGCTGAGGCAGGTCTGAGAGCCACTCGGGAGATCGTTCCGCAATCCCGCTCCGCGCTG
Organism: Pseudomonadota bacterium; assembly: GCA_022571865.1. Lineage (GTDB taxonomy): Bacteria > Pseudomonadota > Gammaproteobacteria > Pseudomonadales > Azotimanducaceae > SMWK01. Next base: position 10,092 of record JACZXA010000142.1, on the reverse strand, counting down.
CTGCCCAGCCTGTTTGCGAGCGGCAACAGTGCCTGGAACGAGCGCAATCAACTTTCCTGCACGGCTCCCGGTTGCCGGGACGATCAGGTCAACAACACCCACGGCTGGCAGGCACAGCTGCGACAGCCGATATTCGACCTGGAAGCCTGGTTCAACTACCGCAGCGCCAAATCCAGAGTAAGAGGGGCCGAATGGAACTTCGCGGCGACGGAACAGAATCTCATCGTGCGCATTGTCGTCGCATATCTGAACGTGCTGCGCGCCGAGGATCTCCTGGAATCCACGGAGCATGCTGAAGAAGCGGTGAAAACCCAGCTGGAACAAGTACAACAACGCTTCAATGTGGGACTCGTTGCCATTACGGATGTGCTCGAGGCACGGGCCGCATACGACAATTCCATCGTGTTGCGGGTACAGGCCGCCGGCGATCACGACATCTTCTTCGAGACCCTGCGAACGTTGACCGGTCGACCTTACAGCAGCATCGATCGAATTTCCGAATCGCTGCCCATCGTCGACCCTTCACCCAGCAACGAGGAGGAGTGGGTGAACACGGCCCTCGCCACGAACTTGACCATTCGTGCGGCGGCCGCACAGCTCGAGTCCGCTCAAAGAACTTTACGGGCGCGACGTTCCGGTCACCTGCCAACAATCGATGCGACGCTGAGCCGCAGCCATTCCGTGTCTGGTGGATCATCCTTCGGCGGTATTTCGTTTCCCCCCAACAAAACCGATTCCGATGTGTACGGCATTTCCCTCACAATACCCATCTACCAGGGCGGCTTGACTTCATCGCGCTCCAAAGAAGCTCGAGCGCTCGCCGAGCAATCCCGCCAACAGCTCAACGAGCGGCAACTCACGGTGAGCCGGGATACGCGCAACCTGTTCCGCGCGGTCGCAACCGACGTGGTCAGGGTTCGGGCACGGCTGAAGGCGATTGCCTCGAGCGAGTCGGCCAAGGACGCGACGGAAACGGGTTACGAGGTCGGTACACGCAACATAGTGGACGTGCTGCAGGCTCAGCAGCGTCTGTATGCATCTCAATTCGATTATGCAGATTCGCGCTACAACTACATCATCGATCTGATGTTGTTGAAACAAACCGCGGGAACGCTGGTGGATGAAGATCTGGCTGACCTCAACCGCTATACAGATCCCGACAAGCCGGTTACCCGACTAAACAGGCTACGTGCACGCGTGGATTTCGACGCGCAGTAATTCGAGCAGGCGGCGGGTGGTACCAGTGTTGTCGGCAACAACCTGGAACGCAAGCTCGCCTCGCCGATTTCGCTCGTCCGTATCTGTAAACAATTCAGTTACGTTCGCGGCCAACTCCTGCGCATCGTGAACAAGCTGCAGAGATCCGCTGTCACCGAAGGCTGCAGCCACCTCTCGAAAGTTGAAGATCTCGGGTCCCATGAGCAGAGGCTTACCGCAAATTGCCGCCTCGATCGGGTTGTGGCCACCCGCCGGAACCAGGCTGCCACCTATGAACGCCACCTCGGAGAGGCCATACAGGTACACCAGCTGGCCCATGGTGTCCCCGACGATCACATCCATAGACAAGTTCGAGTGTTCGGCATCTAGCGCACTCATTTGTCGTGTGCTGAAGCCTGCTTGCCCGGCTAAGCGCACGATTGCCCGAGCTCGCGATGGATGCCGTGGCACCAATAACAAGCAGGCATCCGGATGTCGTTCGCGAATCGACCGATGAGCAGCCAACACCACTTCCTCCTCACCCGGGTGGGTGCTACCAGCGATCCACACGCGACGATCCCTGAGCCTCAAGGAAGCCTGCAAATGCTGCACTCTTTCGTCATGGTCCGCAGGCAACTCGACATCGAACTTGACGCTGCCAAGCACGCTTACTTTACCCGGGTCTGCGCCAAGACTGATAAACCGTTCCGCATGGTCCCGGTACTGACACACGACAAAACGCAACTGTGACATCATGCGACGGGTGATCGAGCTCACTCGACTGTAACCCTGCGCCGAACGTTCGGACAATCGCGCGTTCATCAACAGCACCGGAACGTCGCGTTTCGATGCCTCATCGATCATGTTTGGCCAGAGCTCGGTTTCCATCAACACGAGGAGTCTGGGTTGAACCGCATCATAGAAACGTTTGACTCCCCAACGAAAATCATAGGGCGCATAACAGTGCGACACGCAGTCATTGAGCTTCTGGCGGACCTGTTCTGACCCGGTCGGTGTCATCGTCGTGACGAGAAACGGTGTTTCCGTGAACTCTTCTGTCAGTTGTCGAATGAGACTGGCAGCGGCTATGGTCTCGCCTGCAGAAACCGTATGGAACCATATCGGTCCGTTCGGAACATCCTGTGGAACGTGCCCAAAGCGTTCGCGAATTCGTTTCCCGTATTCCGGCTCCTTGCGCGCGCGCCAACGCAGCCGCAGGAGTACCCAGGGCACAGAACACACCAACAGAACTTGATAGAACAACTTCAACATGGACGACTATTAGCCCGGTTGGGGAAGTATTATGCAATCGTTTTTCCCGCGTAGTCACGTCGCGGGCCAGTAGAGCCCAGGGCCTCTGCCTGCGACCTCTCCTTCTCACCTCCAGTTGCGGCCAGAAGGACAAAACTCTAGGCTTGCCCCTCGATGAGCCGTTCACCGCTAATTGTCATGGACGTAACCATTGTCGGCGGCGGTATCGCAGGGCTGTGGCTGACAAACCTGCTCTCGGCTCGCGGCTACAGCGTCACGCTTTTCGAACGCGGCGGCGTTGGAGGCGGGCAGACGCTGGCGAGTCAGGGAATGATTCATGGCGGTTTGAAGTACGCCCTCGGCGGCGGCCTCACCAGAAGCTCCGAAGTCATCGCCAAAATGCCGGAACGCTGGCGCGCGTGTCTGGCGGGAAAAGGCGAGATCGATCTCAGCTCACTAACACCTCTGTCAGAACGCTACTACATGTTTGCAGAAGCCTCGACCTTCGGCCAACTCACTGCGTACTTCGCGAGCAAGTCGTTGCGAGGACGCATCAACAAGCTCACGCAAGCCGATTATCCACCAGTATTTGCCGGGTTCAAAGGGTTCGTCTACGAGTTGAATGACTTTGTCCTGGACACCCGCACCTTGCTGCGCAAACTACTCGAACCCATCAGAGCTCGTGTATTACATCATCGGTTCGATCCCGAGACCTGCGTGCTTGGAGCAACTGGTACTCCGGTCGTGTTCCACATTGGTAACACCCGGATCGAAACCGACCGGTTGATTCTCTGTGCAGGTGCTGCAACACAATCACTGCTCGATGAGCTGAATATCCCAAGCCCGACGATGCAGCTTCGCCCACTGCACCAGGTGATCGTACAGCACGCATATCCTCATCCGCTTTACGCCCATTGCCTCACCGGTATCCGTCGGGCAGAGCCCCGGCTGACAATTACCAGCCACCGCGACGGCAACCGCTGGTTATGGTATCTCGGCGGCCAGTTGGCGACCCAGGGCGTCGATAAATCCTCCGCAGAACTATCGCAGCATGCGCGAGGTGAATTGGCGGAATGTGTGCCTTGGGTCGACTGGAGCGAAGCCCGTTTTCGTACTTTGAGGATAGATCGCGCAGAACCAAAACAAGCAAGCGGACAACGACCAGACGAAGCGTTTGCACAAGCGTCTGGTAACTGTATCGTCTGCTGGCCAACCAAGATGAGCCTGGTACCGGATCTCGGCGACCGAGTTGTAGAGTTGCTCGATGCGCCACGCCATACCGCCCGGTCCATTTTTCCGCTATCGGGCGCAGACATCGCGCGTTTCCCCTGGGAGATGTGAGGTGGAATACCGACCTCTCGGTGACACGGGCATGAAGGTCTCCCTGCTCGGACTCGGCACCGTGAAATTTGGTCGCAACCAGGGCGTGAACTATCCCGAGGCGTTTACGATTCCCGACCCTGCAAGCGCGGCGGCGTTGCTCGACGTTGCGCGCGAAATCGGTATCAACCTTCTCGATACTGCCCCCGCCTATGGCACGAGTGAAGAACGCCTCGGCAACCTGCTCAAAAATTCTCGTACAGACTGGTTACTGAGTACAAAAGTTGGTGAAGAATTTGTCGATGGCTCCTCGAGCTTCGACTTCACACCTGAACAAACCGAGTTCAGCGTGCGCCGATCGTTGACGCGCTTGCAGACGGACTATCTGGATATCGTGTTTATCCATTCCGATGGTAACGACCTCGAAATCCTCGATCGTCTGGGTACGCTTCAGACTCTTCAAGCCCTGAAACAAGCCGGGCTCATTCGCGCGGTTGGTATCTCCCACAAAACTATTGCCGGAGCGCAGCGCGCGATCGAAATGGGGGCGGACGTATTGATGGCCACACTCAATATCGAGACCACGGCCGAAGCCGAAATCATCAAAGCCGCCGGTCGAGCCAAGTGCGGAGTGTTGGTCAAAAAGGCTCTCGCGAGCGGTCATGGATCGCTTGCGAGTCTACGGTATGTCGGCCGGCAAGACGGAGTTTGCAGCATGGTTGTTGGCACGATCAACCCCGATCATCTGCGAGAGAACGCCCGGATTATCGAATCATTGAGCTAGCCTGGATTATTCATGAACAAACTACTGCGGTCGCCGATAGCAGCAAAAACGCAGGGCGTGCTCCTTCCGGGTGCTTTGCAGTTTGCAAGGCAAACTGCAAAGCAACTCGCAAGCGAGTTGCCACGTGCTGTCGATGCACGCGCCCGTCCCAATGGGACGGGACCCACTCTCCAGTCCGCGCACCCTGCCTGCGAGGCCCGGCGTTGTACTACTCTGGCAATTCGCTTGCGAATTGCCCTCGACCCAACCTCGCTACGCTTCTTCATGAATAATCCTTACCTAGGAGTCTGCGCGGTAGAAAGACTCCTAGATTTAAAGCTGCTACGCCTTTTGAATAGATTCGACGATCGCGCTCGTTGAGCAATCTTCAACCAGACCGAGAACCCGCACCTCACCTCCATAGGCGGCTACCAACTCGGCACCAACAACTTCATTCGGACCATAATCACCGCCCTTTACGAGCAGGTCAGGTTGCAACGTTTCTATCAGAGACTCAGGCGTTTCTTCCGGAAAACTCACAACCCAGTCCACCGCCGACAGCGCTGACAGAACCCTTAAGCGGCGCTCTATAGGATTGACCGGCCTACCTTCGCCTTTCAAACGAGTGACCGAAGCATCATCGTTGACGGCAACGATAAGACGGTCTCCAAGCGATCGGGCTTCTTCGAGATAGGCAACGTGTCCCGCATGCAGGATGTCGAAGCAACCGTTCGTGAAAACGATTTTCTGCCCACTATCGCGGGCCTGTTGCACAGCGTCGATGAGTTGTGCGCGTGTCAGCATGCCACGGTCGCCGCGGTTGGTGTCGGCCAACGCCATCGCAAGCTCAGGGCCGGTAACCGCAGCCGTGCCGAATTTGCCTACGACGATACCACCGGCGATGTTAGCGACCTGGGCACAGGCGATTGGGTCCCAGCCAAGGCTCATCATCACGGCGAGTGTTGCGGCCGAGGTATCACCCGCGCCGGTGACATCAAAGACATCCACTGGCCGTCCGGGTATGTGCTGACGGCTGCCATCAGCCAACACAACCGACATGCCTCGGCCACCACGAGTAACCACCACCGCCTCAAAATCGTGCGCCTTACACACCGCGTTTGCTTTCCGGACGAGATCGCCATCATCATCCCATGGACCTACCGCAGCCACGAATTCGCCGGCGTTTGGTTTTAACAAGTTAGCACCAGCGTATTTCGAAAACGGTTTATTCTTGGGATCCACCACAACGGGAACACCGGCACGATCGGCCGCAGCAATAAACCGTTGGGGATCTTCGAGTGCTCCTTTGTCGTAATCCTGAAGCACCATGGAGGTCGCACTATCGAGATGCTTCTCTACCCGCGCAGCGATGTCATCCTGCGCGTCAACCGGCAGCTCGCTTTCGAAGTCGGTTCGGATCAACTGTTGCTTCTGGCTGATTACACGCAGCTTCACGATGGTGGACCAATCAGAGATCGTAACAAGGTCACAAATGACACCGGCTGCACTCAAGGTAGCTCGCAGCGTCTCCGCCGCTTCGTCTTCACCGACGAGACCAACGAGTGTGCAATGTGCACCGAGGCTGACGATGTTGAGCGCAACGTTGGCGGCCCCACCCGGTCGGTCCTCAATCCGATCGACATCCACGACCGGCACGGGCGCTTCCTGGGATATGCGACGCGCATCGCCAAACCAATAGCGATCCAACATGATATCGCCCACGACAAGCACGTGAACCGATTGCAGAGAGGGGAGTTCCATGGCGCCCGGATACTAACACAGACCCACCCTGCTACAATCTGTGCTCAAGAACCCTGGCAGATCCTTCTCCAACTCTATGTCGAAGCGCAAACCTCGACCCCATCTCTATTCGCCCCGCGTATGGGGAACGTGGTTGGTCGTTGGCTTCGCCTGGCTGCTGACCCACTTACCCATGAGGGTCATGGTGACTCTGAGCAAGGGCTTCGGGGGGGCCTTTTACCACCTGGCCCATCATCGCCGTCACGTTGCCGAAACGAACCTGAAGGCGTGTTTTCCAGAACTTTCCGCTCTCGCGCGCAGACAGATGGTGAAAAACGTTTTCATCCACGTCGCCGTCGGGGCGGTGGAGGTCATGGTTCCCTGGTTGAACCCCAACCGAAACGTTCACGACCGCTGTACAATCACCGGCGTTGAACATCTCGAGGCCGCACAGGCCATGGGTCGTGGCGTCATCCTGGTTGGCGGACACTTCGCCGTCATGGACATCATCTCTCACGCGCTTGCGGACGCCGTGGACATCGACGTGATGTATCGCGAAAACAAAAATCCCGTATGGGAGTGGCTGCAGGTTATGGGGCGTTCGCGTTTCTTCGATGGCGTTATCGAACGCGAGGACACCCGCCAGACATTGCGGCGGCTGAAGGCCGGCCGCACCATCTGGTACGCGGCAGATCAGGACTATGGGCGTAAACACTCGGTGTTCGCGCCGTTCTTCGGGGTGGAAACCGCCTCTATTACCGCGACCTCACGATTTGCCCGATTCAACAAAAGCCCGGTGTTGTTCATGAGTCACTTCAGGGATCTCGACAACCTCACCTGGTCGATCGACATCAGCCCGATCATCGAAGGGTTTCCGACAGACGACGACGTGGCCGATGTGACCCGCATGAACGAAATTCTCGAAGCGGTCATCCGGCAACATCCCGAGCAGTATTTGTGGATTCACCGACGATTCAAAACGCGACCGGAAGGCGAGCCACCTTTTTACTGAGCAAAAAAATCAACCTGACCAACCTGATCCTTTCTGCGGCCGGATCAACGCATCCATTCGTCGAGCGGTCGCCGCAATGGAGTACTCCCGCTTGACACGTTCGATACCTTGTTTTTTACGCGCCTCCAGCAACCCTGACCGTTCTGCAGCAAAAACTTCCCTCAGTGCCGCCCCCACAGACTCGGCTGTCGCCTCTTCGAAATAGCTGCCGATCTCAGCCAACACGCTGCGGGGACCGGGTGCAGGTCCAGCCACCACCGGCACACCTGCTGCCATCGCTTCGAGTGCAACCATGGCAAACGCCTCTTCATCGCCGGATGGAATGAGCAGTGCATCCAGGGCTCGGTAGTAATGTGCTGCGTTGGCAACAAATCCTGCAAAACGTATCGGTAGCCCCTCACTGTCCGACTCGAGGGCTTCAAGTAGATCGCCATCGCCGATAAACACGAGTTGCGCTTCCGGCATGTCTTGTAAGGCTTCACGGAAACCCGCTACGGCGAGACGCGGCTGCTTCTTAGGATGTAAGCGCCCCACCACACCGAAGGTAAAACCCTCCCCCGAGATACCCAGCCGTTTGCTGGCGTCAGCCCGAGCGACCCTCAGTCTCGAGCCTCCTGCCCAGTCGAACCCATTGGGGAATAACAACGGTTCCTTCACAACACGGCCAAGTTCTGCGCATACCGGCTCAGACACCCCCGCAAATTTTACTTCCCGGGACAGAAGCTTGAGTGCCAGTCGCCGTTGCGCGCGTTTGAAGAAACCAAATTCATGCGCCACCGCAAGCGTCTGGCTGCTCTTCAAGCTGGTCGCGCACAACATTCGAAATGCCCGATAACGATGACATAACGTCAGCAGTGGAATTTCCCGGCCGATCGCGCCCAGTACGGCATTTTCGAGTGTTGCTGCGAGAGCCCGGGTGCGCCTCAGGTCGGTGGCGTTCAGGTAATGCCCGTCAGCCCACGCTGTCGCTGTCGGAGGGCTCAGGAAGATGGTCAGAACATCGAAGCCTAAGCTCTCACCGGCTGCCCGGTACACCCGGCATATGTCGAGAAACGGTGGATGGTCGTTGGGACAAATCTGGACAATGGTGCCACCTGCCGGTTCAGTCATCTTCACCCTTGGTTACCAGGTAGTCCTCCAAGACAAGGTAGCGCAAGTCGGATCCGAAAAACATGTTCAGCGCGTCCCGAGGCGAGCAGACCATCGGCTCACCGCGACGGTTCAGCGAGGTGTTCAATACGACTCCGTTGCCCGTGAGTGTTTCCATGTGCTCCAGCAGCGCGTAGTACCGCGGATGCTGAGATTCCTCGACGACGTGTACCCGAGCCGTACCATCTGCATGTACGACCTCAGGAATTCTCGACTTCCAGGCCTCGGCCACATCGAAAGTTATGGTCATGAAGGGTGCCGGGTGATCCGTCTGTATGATCTCCGCGGCCACCCGATCCAATACGCTCGGGCAGAAAGGACGCCAGCGTTCGCGAAACTTTATCTGCTCGTTGATGCGGTTGGCGATACCTATCGTACCCGGACAGCCGAGTATGCTGCGGCCGCCGAGCGCTCTCGGACCGAACTCCATTCGTCCTTGAAACCAGGCCACCGGGTGCCCGGCAGCGAGTAGCCGGGCGGTTTCCTCCGGCACGTCTTCGAGCTTCTTCCAAACGAGCGGTTCACGGCATGCCTCGAGCGCCTCGACGCATTCGGCGTTCGAATAGCTCGGACCCAGATAGACGTGAGTCATCGGTGGCAGGTGTTCACCCCGAGCGGCGGCAACGTAAGTGGCGGCTCCAAGAGATGTGCCCGAGTCGCCTGCCGCGGGTTGCACGAACAACTCCTGAACGTGGTCCAGAGCTACGATTCGCTGATTGAGCTTCACGTTCAGCGCCCCGCCCCCGGCAAAAGCCAACCGGCCGGTCTCCCGCAATATGTCACCCAAATAGGTTTCCATGAGATCCAGACACCAATCCTCGAATAGCTTCTGCATGGACGCGGCATAGTGAATGTACGGCTCATCCGCCACATCACCTTTGCGTTTCGGGCCCAGCCAGTCCAGCAGCTTGTCACTGAAATAGTAGCCAACGCCGTCCTCTTTGTGTCGGCGCAAACCCACGGTGTTGACGTAACTGGTATCCACTTCGAACCCGCGGCCTTTACGGTGTATCAAGCGCGACAGATCGTATTTGCTGGCATCACCGTATGGCGCCATGCCCATCACTTTGTATTCACCATCCAACATCTCGAAACCCAGATATTCCGTAATCGCGCCATAAACGCCACTCAGGGAATCCGGGTCGTAGAATTCCTTGATTCGATGAATGCGACCGTTCTCTCCGTAACCGAAAAAAGTCGTTGCGTATTCGCCTTTGCCATCAACCCCCATGATGGCTGTTTTTTCGCTGAACCCGCTCAGGTGATAGGCACTCGACGCGTGCGCCAGGTGATGCTCCACCGGGACAAATTCTGTTCGCTTCCAATCGATACCCAACAGCTCGCCTGTTTCGAGGACGCGAGCGCGATTGCGACGAAAGCGCCGATTGCCATTCAACAAGGCGTCAAGAGACCGATCCGGTGCGTACCAGTACCGTTTAGCAAAATGCCACCGAGCCGGTGAGAGGAGGCTGATCGGCGCATAAGGAAAGGCAACCACATCTATGTCCCGCGCCCTTACCCCGGCGGTTTTCAGGCAACTACGCGCCGCCTCCAGGGGCATGAGGTTTTTCGCATGCTTGTCGCGTACGAATCGTTCTTCCTCGGATGCCGCAACGGTTACTCCGTCCACCAACAAGGCTGCAGAGGGGTCGTGGTTGAG
>JACZXA010000141.1 GCA_022571865.1 Pseudomonadota bacterium | reverse complement strand
GGGGTCAGAGTAAAGTGCCAGAGTAAACGGACGTTTACTCTGGCACTTTACTCTGACCCCCCCATTCTCGGATGCGGAGATTCTTGAACCAGACGATCCCATGGTCGCCCTGGAAAGCGATATGGCCCGAGGTCGTCGATGCATAAGACGCCATGTTTGCCCATTTAGATCCGGCCACCCGCACTTTCCAGTCTTCACTGCCTTTCTCGTATTCGAGGACTTTGATGCCATTGAGCCAGTGTTCGATGTGGTTGCCGGCTACGACGATTCGAGCCGTCTGCCAGTCACCGGCCATGGTTGAAGCATCCAGCCAAGGCGCTTGAACATCGTAATTCGATGCCGCGCTGTTAACACCAAGCGCACCATCATCGAACGCATCGTCATCCAGAATCTGGTATTCCGGACCCGTCATCCATGGATAGGCGCCCGCCGTTTCGTCGACATGCCACATGATGCCGCTGTTGCTGCCGTTGTTAACCTTCCACTCGACTTCGAATACAAAGCTCGTATAGGTGTCGATTGAGACGATGTCCATACCGGGGCCGGGATCACAAGCACACATCGCGCCTTCATCAATCGTCCAACCCGAGGGCATGGTCTCTTGTGCATAGCCACGCCAGCCATCGAACGACTTACCATCGAAGAGGGATACCCACCCGGCCTCGGTCGCGCGATCGCTGTCTATTTGCTCTTGTGATTCCAGAGGCTGACTGCCAAGCGACAACAACACAAGAACGGTGCTAAACAAAATCTTCATCGGCTATGCGTACTCCGGAGTTAGCGTTTCCCTGCAGCGCTCCAACAGCGCCTTGGTGAGCAGGATGCCTTCAGCCTCCGGTTTTTCGTTACCCTCGTACTCGACTCCCACGTAGCCGCGGTATCCGGCATCCAGGACGATACGCAGAAGGCGAAGATAGTCTTTGTCACGTTCATTACCCGCGTCATCGAAGTTATGAGTTTTGGCGCTGACCCCTTTCGCAAATGGCATGAGTTCTTCGACACCCTGGTAGATATCGTACCAGCCACGTTCCTCACCCATGTAGAAATTACCAAAATCCGGCAGCGTGCCACAGCGCGGATGGTCGACGGTTCGTATCACTTCAGCCAGCCAGGCACCGTTCGATGAAATGCCACCATGGTTTTCAACGATGACATTGATATCAACCCGATCGGCAAATTCGGTCAATCGACGTAACCCGTCTGCGGCAAGATCACGCTGGGTGTTCCAGTCGCCATCACTTGCGGCGTTGACGCGGATGGAGTGACATCCCAACTCCACAGCGATATCGACCCAGCGGTAGTGATTTTCTACGGTGGTTATGCGAGCCGCTTCATCCGGATCACCCACCTTGCCTTCGGAATCACACATGATGAGAAGGCTGGTGACACCTTCTCCGTTACAGATGTTTTTCAGCTCCGTTACGTAACCTGGCTCACGGGACTCTTCACGCATGAACGTGTTTACGTATTCAATCGCAACGATCCCGAAGGTTTCACGAGCCACCCTCGGGAAATCCAGGTTGTTCATTTCACCCGAGAAATGGGTTCTGTAAAGCGACCATTGAGCCAGCGAGATGTCATACAGCAGATCGGCGGCCGTGGAACCGCCGGCCCCACGCAGGGCTGGAAAGAAGCCCAAACCTGCCGCCGCGACGGCAGATGTCTGCATAAACTTACGTCGATCCATCACTGGGTCACTCCCTCACGAGCATCGTCCTCGACCTCGGCTGCAACTTCATCTTTGAACGCGAACACAAAAAAGAGCAGAACGGCCGCGGCGAACGCCGCGGGAATCCACCAAAAAGACTGCCACTGATCCGGAGTGAGCGCATCCGACCCTGCAAGGAAACCATTGAACACGTTCCCTGCTATCTGCGCGCCCACCAACATGCCGACTCCGTAGGTGACCAGAACGAGCATGCCCTGCGCCTGACCCCTGATGTCGGCATTCGATTTCTTATCCACGTATATCTGACCCGTGACAAAGAAAAAGTCATAACAGATACCGTGTAACAGGATACCGGCCATGATCATCCAGAAAACGCCCATGGGTGCTGCCAGGGCAAAAAACGCATACCTCAGTACCCACGCACCCATGCCCACGACCAGCATCCACTTGACGCCAAGCCGAATGAAAAACAGCGGCATCAACAACATGAACAGCGCTTCGCTCACCTGCCCCCAACTGAGCGTGGCGGCCGGGTTGGAGATATCCGCCGCATTGACGAAGATTGGCGCAAAATTGTAGTAAGCCGCCAGCGGGATGCAAATCAGAAATGAACTCACGAGGAAAATGATGAACGCGCGGCTCTGCAGCTGCTTGAAAGCATCGATCCCGAGGATATCGCGTGCACAAACCGCTTTTCCCGCAGCCGCCGGGGGCGTATGGGGAAGGCTGAAGCTGTACAGTCCGAGCAACACCGAAGCCACCGCAGTCGTATACAGTGGCAGAGCGGTCACATCGGGCAGCGTATCCGCAGGCGCAAACCCGGCCAGGACAAACGATACAAAAAGACCCGCCGCGATCCATCCAAGCGTGCCGAATACACGAATGCGCGGGAACTGCTTTTCCCGATCTTCAATGTTGGCGAAGGCAAGGGTGTTAGACAATCCCAGTGTCGGCATGTAACAAAGATTGTAGAGCAGCAGCATGACGATGAACAACGTTGGGTCGTCTGTCATGGACGGTGTCAGAAACATGATGACGCCGCCTGAGATGTGCAGGACCCCCAGCACCTTTTCCGTCGCGAAATAGCGATCGGCCACCAGACCAAGAAAGAACGGCGCGATAATTGCGGCGATGGGATTGACCGTATACGGCCAGTGGGTCAAATCCGCCATGCCTTCGGCGGTCATGTAGTTGCCGATCGTGACGTACCACGCCCCCCAGATAAAAAACTGCAGGAACATCATGACGGACAGACGGGGACTGATATACGAGCGACTCATCGGCATCTTCATTATTAGTATCGGAACGCTCTATTTACTTCGCTCGAAGCACAATCTCAAGGACGAATTTCGGTTGACCTGACAGGTCCTGACCGTATCAGTCTCTGTCGAGTCATCGCAGTCGAATGGCTGGCCCCGGAAACGCCCGCGTTCGAGTTCTGTTCTCCCCCGCGACCCGGTGCCTGGTGGTATCGTCGACGCCCACCATGTCGCCCTCGTTGATCGCTCAAATTGGTTGCGAGCTCAACACCACCTTGAACAACACCGATCGCCACAGCAGAAATGCCGGCTACGGTCCAAGTGCCGGCCCAGGCAACCAGTTGGGTTCGTTTGCGGCTCCGGTTTCCCTGATCAGCTCATCGAGTCTGAGCCATAACCGCAAGAACAGATCCTTGAGTTCCTGATCATCGGTCCCTGCGCCGAGAAACGCTCGCTCGGCCTCGGTACGCCCACCGAGGACGCGAGTTTCGACATGCCCGATCTCCGTCGTCGTCACGAAGTCACCAATCAGGTTGTGCCGTTCCTCAGGGTCCGTCTGCAGGTCGTAAAGTTCGTAGCGATCCCAGATACCCTGATATCGCATCAGCTTATGACGGTCGGTGCGAATACCCATGACCGTCGGCGTCTGTGGAAAAGCTCGTTCCCAGAAGTATTCGTACAGGAAGGCATCTCGTCCCGCGGTTGTGGAATCGCGCAATATGGGTAAAAACGAGCGGCCCTGGACCGTGCCCGGCTGTTCGCTACCCGCGATATCAATGAAGGTCGGTGCAAAGTCGACATTGAGAATCATCTGGGTAAGGCGTTTACCGCCGCTCGCTCCCAGCGGACCCCGCAGGATCAGCGGCACCCGAATTGAGGCTTCGTACATGGTCCGTTTATCTATCAGACCGTGCTCCCCGAACTGAAAACCATTGTCGGAGGTAAATACGATGAGCGTCTGTTCGAGCACCCCGGCATCTGCCAGGGCATCCACCACCCGGCCAACGCTATCGTCCACCGCACGCAGGGTTTCAGCGTAGTCGAGCGCAAACCGGTCGAAATCGACGCTGCCGTTGTACATACCATCCACCCCGTGCCAGCTATTGCGTTGCGCCCTGACCCAGTCGGGCTTGCCTCGATAGGTTTGCGCGCTGTCAGCCATGGTGGGCGGATGCGGGTAATGCTCTTCGGCATAACTCGCCTGATGCCGGGGCGCGGGGGTGAAAGGTGCATGGACGGCCTTGTGGGAAAGATATAGCAGGAACGGCCGCTCGCGCGGTGTCGCAATGAACTCGATCGCATGGTCGGTCAACAGATCGGTAATGTAACCCTGTGTTTTTACGATCTCGCCATCAACGTTGAGCGGCTGATTGTTGTATATCCCCTGGCCAGGAAATGAAACCCAGCGGTCAAAACCCGGTCGCGGAGAGTCGTCCGGGGCACCCATGTGCCATTTACCAACAAAGGCCGTGTCATAACCAGCCTGCTGAAGAACGGTCGCAAACGTGGGCGTCGTGGGATCAAGCGGCGTCCTGTTTGCGAGAACCTGGTGACGGTGGGCGTACTGGCCGGTGAGAATCGAAGCCCGACTCGGCGAACACAACGAAGTCGTGACAAACGCATTTTCAAATACGACACCTTCGCTCGCCAGGCGGTCGAGATGTGGTGTTTCGAGAAAAGGATGCCCGGCAAAAGAAAACGCATCGTGGCGCTGATCGTCAACCAGGATAAAAACGATGTTGGGACGGTCCCCGGGGCTCTGAGCAAAGGCATTGGCTGCAAAAACGCTGAATGCAGCGACCAGAAGCAGCCAATTGCGTCGGTGCGACAACGGCCTCGTCAAAGCGGCAACCACATTCCACACCCCAACCAGATGGACGAAGTTCTCATCATACGATACCAGTCCGTGTCGAAATCAAGCGCCTAAGCGCACCCCTCTCGTCGCCAGACGCTCGCTCGGTTAAAGTTGTCGTTTTTCGGGAGGGATCATCGTGATTGACTGTTATTACTGGCCGACCCCAAACGGTTGGAAAGCGACCATCATGCTGGAGGAGTGCGGCCTCGACTACCACATCATTCCCGTCGACATCGGCGGCGGCGATCAGTTCAAGCCTGAGTTCCTGGCCATCAGTCCGAACAACCGGATGCCCGCCATCGTCGATACCGACCCGAGCGATGGGGGCGAGCCGATCGCTATTTTCGAATCCGGCGCGATTCTCGAATACCTCGCTGAGAAAACGGGTAAGTTCATGCCGTCGAATCCTCGCGATCGTTTCCGCGTGCTCCAATGGCTGCACTGGCAGATGGCCAACCTCGGTCCGATGATGGGTAACGCCAACCACTTCAAGAACTACGGTAAAAACCTGACGGACGATCCAAAACAACTGGAATATGGGACAAAACGTTTTGTCGGCGAGGTCGATCGTCTGTCGGGCGTGATGGACGCCCAGTTGTCGGCAAACGAATATCTGGCTGGAAACGAGTACAGCATCGCCGACATCATCACCTGGCCCTGGGCGATGCTCATCGGGCGGCTGATCGACGAGGCGGTGTGGGAAACCTTCCCAAACCTCAAACGCTGGGTCGACCAGGTTCGAGAACGGCCTGCTGTGGAGAAGGGTTTTCGCATCGGTCGGGATCTGGGCGAGCGCGAGATGACCGAAGAAGAGGAAAAAAGCCGACGCGAACTGTTGTTCAACCAGACCAACGAGAAGGTTCGACATGCCCGTGAAGAGGCCGCGAAGCTGGCTTCGTCATGAGCGATCAACTCGTACGCCTCGAACGCGTTGGGGATGTTTTTATCCTCAACATGGCAGCAGACGAAAACCGTTGGAACACGTCGTTTGTCACGGCATACGACGCGGCGCTAGACGAAGTTGAAGCGTCCGTCGGCGCGGTTGCCCTGGTTACGGCGTCCGACAGCGAGAAATTTTTCTCGAACGGCCTCGACCTCGACTGGGTCAGGTCCAAGGGAGAACATCCCGGCGGCGACCGTGCTGTATTTGGCGCTGCGTATATGAAGATGTGCGCGCGGTTGATTACGTTCGGTGTCCCGACGGTCGCCGCAATCAACGGCCACGCGTTCGGTGCGGGGTTCATGATTGCGTTGTGCCACGACCTCAGAATCATGCGCGAAGATCGCGGGTTCCTGTGTGCCAACGAGGTCGAATTGGGCATGACGATCCCGGAGCCGGAGCTCGCGCTGTTTCGTCACAAGATACCTGCCGGGGTATTTCACGAAACCGTGGTACTCGCCAAACGCTGGACCGGCCAGGACGCTCGCAATGCGGGGATCGTACAAGCGACAGCGTCCCTCGAGGCGATCCGGTCCACAGCGATTCAAACCGCCGAAGCCCACCTCCGGGTTGCTGGAAACCGCGAGGTCATGACGTGGATGAAAGAGCGACTCTACGGCGAACGATCGGCGATCAGCGACGCCCACGGTGCCGCACACATGTTGCGCAACTCCGAGGAGTTCTCAACGCCACGTCCGGAGCGTCGTTAACGGGATATCTGAGTATTTGCTCTTGCCGGGTTTCACCCGCGTATGTCGACACCGGCAGCAATGCGGTCCCACGTTCGCTCAGAAACACCGGCATCGCGAATTTTCGCCTTCTGAATTCGCGCCGTGGCTTCCGTCGTCGGCAACTCGTCCCAGACTTCCACGTAACGCGGTATGGCGAAGCGCGGCATCCGGGGAACGAGAAAGCGTATGAGGTCTGCCGGATCGAAGTCCACGCCTGATTTCAGCATCACCGCAATCTTGACCTCGTCTTCACTTTCATCGGCTGGAACTGCGACCGCGCCACTTGCGAGGACGCCGGGGTATTCGTTAACAACCGATTCGACCTCGAAGCTCGAAATGTTTTCACCACGCCGACGTATGTAATCTTTTATCCGGTCGACAAAATAGTAGTTGCCGTCCTCGTCATAAGTGAAGGCATCCCCGGTGTGAAACCAGCCGTTGCGCCATGCTTCGGCGGTCTTTTCGGGCATATTCCAATACCCGACGTTCAGTTCCCAGGGTTCGCCTCGCACGATCATCTCGCCAATGGTGTTCGGTGGCACAACCAGGTCGTGCTCGTCGACGATGCGCACCTCGACACCATCGCGCACCTGCCCACAGCTTTGATAGTTGTTGGAGTTGCAGGGCTCTTCGGGTCGCACGATCGGGCAGTTGATCTCGCTCATGTTGTAGGTGGTGTATACCTCGAGATCAAATCGCTTCCTGAAGGCATCGATATTCGGAATGACGGGTGCCATGACCACTGTTTTCATAGGGTTGTCCGCGTCGTCAACGCCATCGGGTTCCGCCATCAGAAAGTGCGCCATCGGGGGGAGAATGATGGCAAATGTGGCATCGTAGGTTTTGACGTCATTCCAGAAATCTTTAGTCGAGAAAACCTCACGGAGCACGGTTTGCCCCTGATAGGCCGCGGGATTGTAGAATCCGGCCTTGCCAGTCACATGAAACGGCGGGTAAAAACTATAGGTTGTGGCACCAAACCCTTCGTTCACCGGAAACATGCCGCTTTCGAATGAAGAATGAAACTGCGCCCATGGCACCATGACCGCTTTTGATAATCCCGTTGTTCCCGAGGTATAGATGAGCGACGAGATGTCCCAGGGTCCGGGCTCCGATCGTTCCCTCGCCTCGGCTCCTTCGAGGAACTCCGCAGCTGAAATTACTTCAAAGGGATAAACGTTCACCGCCACAGGCATGTCGCCGAACACGACAACCCGTTTTACTTCCGGCAACTCATCAGCAATGTCGAACAGCGGTCGCACGAACCGCGCATCCGCCAACACCAGGTGCGCGCCCGTATTGTTGATGACGTGACGCAGCCAGGCGCCCTTGTAAGCCGTGTTGACGGGTGCCTCGATTGCACCCAGCCAGCCGCAACCCAACCAGGAACGGAAGGCATCGAATCCGTTGGCAAATAGAGTGACCACCGGCTCACCGGCGACGACACCGGATCGTGCTAACGCGTCACTCCACAACAGCGCGCCGCTGTATCCGGCAGCCCAAGTCAGCGTCGAGCCATCGACATGTTGTAAGGCAATCTTGTCCGGTGTTTCCTGCGCGCGGATGGCCACCAGCTGCGGCAACAGGTGAGCGTATTCGTAGGCCATACTGTTCTTCCATTTCAGATTCGTTGCTGTTCAAGTCAGTGGTCGCTCACGCGTCTTCCAGCCAGTTCGTCCCACACTAAAGCGATCGAACGCCAGCGACCACTTCAGCCGTAACCGGTGTCGCCGAATTCCCCCAGTTGGATCGAATGTGGCTGAGAACGGCCGCGATCTGAACATCGTTCAGCGAATTCGCCCAGGGGGGCATCGTACCGTCATAGGTGATGCCGTTGACCTCCAATTCGCCACTGATGCCATTGAGAATCAGTTTGATCAGCTGCGACTCATCACCGGTCACCCACTCGGCCCCCGCCAGCGGTGGGAACACGCCACTTACTCCTTGTCCGGATGCCTGATGACAAGATGCGCAACGGGAGTTGTATATTTGTTCGCCAAGTGAACCCTCAGCAACGCTGGGATGGGCAATGTCGGCGAGATCCTCAGAACCCGTCACCCAACGGTAGCGAGTCACCTTCGCATTGGGTCCGGCATCCCAGAAACCGTCGAATTCTGCCAGATAAAGACTACCGTCCGGGCCCAATTCCATCGCGATAGGCGCGGTCGACGTTAACTGATCAAAATTGCGGATGTTGGTGAGCCGGTAGGCTGGCAGTTCCACGGCCAGCGTTTCGTTTCGCACATCATTGTCGGTGTCATTGGTGAATATTCCCGGTTCGACATCTGCCCATTTGATCCAGCGTCGGGCCCAATCGAAGATAAATACCTTCCCGTGAAAAATTTTCGGGAACCCACCAGCGCCCGTGTAGTGGTAGATCGGACCCATGGTTGCGGATCGGCCGCCCGTGGCATAGGTGTATTCCCACAAAGGCGGGACGTAGTTCGGAATATCTTCGGGACCCCAGTCGTTGTAAAAGAGTTTTCCAAGCGTGCGCGGCCAGCCGAAGTTTTCTCCCCCGTTGGTCGAGATGTTGTACTCGTCATAGTCGAATCGCGCATCCGGCCCAACCACGCCGATGTAAACATCACCTGTCACCGGATGAACTTTGAATCGGTAGGGGTTACGCAGCCCGTATGCGTATATCTCCCAACGTACTCCGGGGCTTCCGTAGAACGGGTTGTCGGCAGGTATCGTGCCATCTCTATTGATGCGCAGGATCTTTCCGCGCAGGTCCTGGAGATTTTGCGCGCTGCGCTCGGAGTCAACCAGGCGGGACCAATGGTAGTCCTCGAGGGAAGCCTTGATTTGGTATTCGGCGATGGCTTCCTCGGAGAGTTCCCAGTCGGGACGCGTCTCCGACATACCGGTGTCACCGGTAGAAATGAACAGCGTCCCGTCCGACCCCCACTCCAGATCGCCGGCCTGGTGACAACACTGGGGTTCGGTAGGGACACGCAATAAAATCTCGCCGGAGTCGAGGTCGAGTCGAGAGTCCTCATATCGATACCGAGCGAGCGTGTTGATAAAACTCTCACGCTCGGCGTAATACAGATAAACGTAGGGCTCGCCATCATAGAAGTCCGGATCGACTTCGATGCCATACAGACCGTGTTCGATTTTGGTTGGGTCCGTCGTTTCCAGATGTGCGATCTGAGTCGTTTGCCGGGTCTCGGCATCGTAGCGGTGGATTTTCCCACGCAGTTCCGCAATCCAGACGTTGCCTTTCTCATCCACGGCAATATCGTCCGGCCAGACGTTTTCCGAGATGACTTCCTTGATACGTTGGGAGGCAAAATTGGCAGGAATTCGACCCGCCGTCATGCGCATACCCTGCAACAGATGTTGTACGAAAACGGGATTGGTCCAGACCTCGGGAAAGTGACCGAGTTTGGTCATGAACACCCGCCCACCTTTGTGCTCTCGTATCCACGAGATGGGGTAGTCGTTGCGGGCTGCATCGGCCGGGCCCTGTTCGACTCCGACACTGCTCATGTCGAGCGAAGCCAGCACATGGGAATTCCAACGCGGATTGCTATCGAGGACGTATATCTCGTCGCGAATCACGAGTTCATCACCCATGTGGGCAACCGCCGGGTTAGCTGGTTCTTCGATGCGAATTCGCACCCGTTGGGTCCACGGATGCGCCTCGAACAGACCCCCGCCCACCAGCTGTCGGTATTCGCCCCAGCCGTAAAAGGCATCGAGTGCGGAATGTGCGCCGACAATGCCACCACCGCTCGTCAGGAAATTTATGATCGCGGCGCGATGTTCCGCGGTCACCGGATTTTTCACCTCCGGGTCGACTTGTTGTGGCGCGTCCACGACGACACCCTCGAGCACCAGAGACTGATCGGAAACGTTAAGGGTTCCGGTCAAACCCTCATCCGTCAAGGTAACTTCCGCAGTCACCGTTCCGCTCGACGCCGTATCCCAGATCAAACGAAGTTTGTCGCCCTGTTCTTCAATTGTTCGGATGACGCTGACACCGGCCCCGAAGTCCGCCATTCCGGAAAGCTCGCCCGGTCTTCCAGACAGCGCGATTCGGCCCTTAATATCCCTTTCGCCGGTTTTCAGAACCGCATCGTAATTGCGCCAGTCGCCGGGTTGGTATTTCAGCTCCGCTTCATAACCGACGGCATCTTCTGTCGGTTCGTCCACCCGCAGGGTGGAATTGGCGAAGAAGAGCAGGTCGTATTGTTCGAGCTTGGCTTGATTGAAATCGTTGACGTCCTCGGTGAAGTCGAAGATGAACTCCGTCGTTTCATTCAGCGCACCAAGCACCTTTTTTGTTGTTTCGATGGCGGATGTGTGGCGAAAACCGTGGGTTGCCGTAATGGTCAACACGCGGATGGGATCGACTTCAGACCGGGTTTGAAATAGTGCCGCCAGATCCTGTATGGAAGTCTGCGCCGAGTAGGACGCCGCGTTCATGAGAAACAAGGTTATGCATGCGAGAAGCGAAACGCCTGAACGGTTCACAACAGGCCCGCTTCTTGCGCGGCCAGCATCACCGCATTCAAACCTCCTTCCATCATGACCGGACTGATCGTGCCGTCATGATTCGCATCGATTCCCACTCGACACTTCTCAACGAGCGCGACCAGATCCCGGGCATGCTGCCTGGCAGTCTCAAGATCTCCGTCGTAGTTGCTCTTCAATATGTTGAGGGCCTGAGCTTGAACTTCGAACAGCCAACCAGTGTCCGCGCTACTCTGCCAAAAAGCTTTCGGTGCATCCCATTGATAGGTCAAATCTACACGAGGTTGGAGTTCGGCTTTGGTGACACCGTTGTCCATTCGCGTCCATCCGATGACGTTATTGAGTGAGCTGACGAGCCGTTCGACAGCTTGTGCAGGCAGAGGGCTCTCGTCAGGATCATCAGCTTTCGCCGTCAACGCCCGGCGGATATAGCGGCCCCGTCCGACGATCCCGAGATCTTCAGGGTCGGTGATCTGCGGGGGCGCGTTCCCGTAACGAGCCGCAAAAGCTGCGTCGAAATCAGTGAAGGTGGACTGCCAACGGGTTTTCCAACCGTGCATGGACGCGGCCCCCGAATGCCGAACCAGACCGGAGGAGATCCCCCAGACATAGGTATAAACGACATCGGCCTGCTGTTTTACCTCGGCGACCGTTGCCGCATTGGCGGCCTTGGTCGCGGCCTCATGGGCAGCGGTAGTCATCTCTTCGATGGCGGCAACGTGGCCACCGATGACGGTGCGATAGCCGCAGGCGGTCGCCAGAATGGCCATCAGCACAATTGTCAGCAGTCGAGGCATGAGTCAGCTCTATGTTAGGACCCACAACGAGACTACCCAAGTGGGTTACTCACGCCAAGCCCTACTCCGATTCAGACGCCCAGCTCGACTAGCCCGGATATTGCACGAGGACGCAGAGTTTTGGGTGAGAGATCGTGGTCGTCATGACGGCTCGTGACCGAAAGCGTAGCCGTAGCGACGGAATTGAGGCTTCGCATAGCGAACGCGCTGAACATCTGGCGGCATGGCGGCCGCGAGATCCAGCCAAAAATTGCGGAGGCGCCCCGGTGACACTTCGAACGTATTCGAAATAGTGAAAATTTATAATAATTTTAAAATGTTAACCATCATATGCGCCGTACTCGTGCAACATCCGGGCTAGGGAGCCGCGTGGCTGGATGGCGCTGCCCGTGAG
>JACZXA010000140.1 GCA_022571865.1 Pseudomonadota bacterium | reverse complement strand
CTTATCTCCTGGACGCCGGTCACGAGGTGAGCTGTCACCTTTACGAATCGGGCAAGGTCCAGGACCTTGAGCAGGACCGGGTTCGCCACCCGGCCCCCGAAAAAAAAATAGAAGACACCAACCTGATCAGCGTGAAAGGGCTTAAAACCTGGTTTCCGGTCCACAAAGGAATTTTCCGGCGCGTGGCCAATTACGTCAAGGCGGTGGATGATATAGACCTTGATATCAAGCGCGGCTCCACCCTGGCGCTGGTAGGCGAGTCAGGGTGCGGGAAAACCACTTTGGGAGAGTCCATACTGCGCCTCACGCGGGAAGCCCGGGGAAGCGTCCTGTTTCAGGGACAGGACCTTATGAAACTTGAGAAGGAGGAGTTGAAGAAAATCCGCAGACACATGCAGATTGTTTTTCAGGACCCCTTTGGGTCCCTGTCCCCGCGCATGAGAATCAAGGAATTAGTCGAAGAAGGGCTGCGCGTTCATTTTCCGGAAATGCCTGAGACAGAAAGCATGGAAAAAATTATTAAGGTTTTGACCGAAGTCGGACTCGACCCCTCCATCATCGATAGATATCCGCACGAGTTTTCCGGAGGCCAGAGGCAAAGGATCAGTATCGCCCGCGCGTTGGTCCTGGAACCCGAGTTTCTTGTGCTTGATGAACCTACCAGCGCGCTCGACGTATCCGTTCAGGCCCAGGTCATGAACCTCCTGCGCGAGCTTCAAAGCAAAAGAGGCCTGACCTACCTGTTCATCACGCATAACCTTAATGTGGTACGATACCTGGCTGACCAGGTTGCAATCATGTATCTTGGACGAATCGTAGAATATGGATCGGTGGAGAAATTATTTGACGATCCGAAGCACCCCTATACACAAACCCTTCTGGAGGCGGTGCCCGACCTTGAGAAACGAAAACCATTTGAAGCGATATTCGGAGATGTCCCCTCTCCTCTCAACCCGCCCTCAGGCTGTCATTTTCATCCAAGGTGCAGTCTTTTGATGAATGAACCTGAGGGATCGCCTCTGCGGCAAAAGTGCCAAGCACAATACCCGGAAGAAACTCACGCGGGAAACCATTATGTCCGTTGTCACGCGGTGAAAGGCTGACATGCTGCGCAAATTAATATCCACTCTGCTATTATTGTTATGGAGGGGCTATAGTAGTCCTAAGGGGTCACTAAGGGGTCAAGTCCTTTCTTGACTACATAGGGTCTAATATCATTTGGGCAGACCAATGCGTATTGAATATCCTAGCGCATCGATCACGCGTGAACCTCCGACTAATTGATTGAGGAATTATTTTATGGATTGCAAAAGAGAAAAAAGATTTTCTTATGTAGCCAAGAAAGGACTTGACCCCTTAGTTAGTGCGGGAAACCATTATGCCCGTTGTCACGCGGTGAAAGGCTGACATGCTGCGCAAATTAATATCCACCGTATTATTTTTGTTATGGATTTGTGGAGGGGCCTATGCGAATGAAGAAAAACTCAAAGCCCTTAAAGCCAGGTTAGCGAAGAACCCGGACCAAATTGAAACGCTCTTTGCTTTGGGGACAGCTTACCTTGATGCAGGCCTTATTCAAGAGGCTTTGGAACCGTTTGAAAAAGCCGTCAGCCTGCAACCCGATGAAGCGCGGGGACATTATAATCTTGGCCTGGCTTATGGAGCCCTGGGCCGCCATCAGGAGATGATAAGGACATTTAAAAAATCCATCAAGATCAATCAAAATTATTCCCCGGCACATTTTAGATTGGGAGTCGCCCTGGCAGATTTAGACCGACATCAGGAGGCTGCGGCCAGTTACCGGACCGCAATTGAATTGAAGCCAGATTTCCCGGAAGCGCATTATTTTTTGGGTGTCTCATTTTATTTATCAAATAGATTCAGGGAGGCGGAAAATTCTTTCAATAAAACCATCGAAATTGATCCAAACCATGCCCAGGCTCATTACAGCCTGGGCTTGACCTATCTCAAGCAGAAACGATACCAGGAAGCTATAAACCCGCTTAAAAAGGCGCTGGAGTTAAATCCCAAGAGCGACGTTCTCGCCAGGGCTGTGGAAGACATGAAGAAACCCAGTGCCGACCGTAACATCAATCTGGTGCATGTCATCGTTGCAAACGGTTTTGTCCCCGAGAAAAAGGTACTCACTTATTGGATCGCTACACAGAGTGGTGGCGTGATCCCGTTGAAGCTGCCGATTTACGAACCAGTCACATCCAGGGTTGCCCGAATAGAGGTTCATTCGAAGTCCGGTAAACATCTGGCAACGCTCTCGTTGGTCGCCGATATTGAAGCTCTGTGCTTAAGACAGCAGAAAGACACGCAGCGTTTGCAGGTGCTGCGTGCATTTGCATCTTACCTGGTCAGTGGGTATCTGGCGGGCACCGCGGAAGCCAGTACAGGCCTTGTCGGTACCATGATCGGCAAGCTGAGCAAAGCGCGACAGGATAAATCATCACCGGATACCCGTTCCTGGATGAGCTTACCTGCCACCATGCAGGCTACACGTTTGCATCTACGCAAGGGTGTCGATCAGTTGAAGATCGTCACCTTCGACGACAGCGGCGTGCAGCTAACAAGCCGAAACGTGGACGTGAACCCACAATCGCATGGCGTGGTCTACGTCCGGACTTTCGACGACGCCATGTATCCGCAGGTAGTGAAACAATTGTGGTTTTAAAGAACAAAATCTTACCGGCGTGCTTCGCGATTCTCGCATCGTTCTCACTTGCCGGGTGTTCAAACCCGACAACGGTTTTTATAACCGCCGTAGACGACACGAACCCTCGGGCGAAGTTAATCATAAGTTCCAGGCAGTTGAGAGGTGCAATCGAACTGGGTAATGCGAGATTTCGTAAAGTCGGGAAACTAACCCAGACCCAGATTGATCTGGTCAACCGCACGAGTTATACCGTGGATCTCGAATATCAGATCGTATGGCAGGATCATCAGGGCTTCGACGCGGGCGGACTCAAGTCATGGCACCATGTTTCGCTGAGCGCAAAAGGAACGGAAGGTCTGACATCTCTCGGCAATGTGCCGGAAGCATTTAAGATCACACTTACCGTTCGTCTCCCGGACGAACTCTTCGAAAACGAGACACAAGAAACCGAATAGGAATCGAGAAAGACCGATTAACCTGGAGCAACCAATGAGAAACTACAACGGACCGTTTTGGCTTGCAGCCATCATCATTGTAACTACTTCCAACTTCGCCAGCGCTGCGGACATTAAGCTCGTGGATCCAAAAACCCGGACGCACCTACAAACGGAATTGCACATGGGTGACTACCTAGCGCTCAGCGAAACCGTTACCAACAAAATGCTGGGATCGCGTCTTGCGGAGAGTTGGGGCGACACACGACCCAAATTGATCGTAGGCCTCCTAAGCAACAACACAGACAACGAAAGTATCCGTATGACAGATCTGCACGATCGCATTTCGGAGACCATCCTAGGTTCTGGACTAGTGAGGCTCGTGGATCAGAGCGCAACTTCGTTCGACTACATCATCAGAAGTGAGCTGACCTCATCGCGACAGTATGGTGAGAGGAACCAGGAACTCGTGTTTTTTACCTTGCAGCTCAAGATGTTCAAACTGGATGGCGAACTAGTGGGACAGTGGTCGGATGATATTGCAATGGCTCAAGGCAAGAAGCGTAGGTTTTTTTAAGCTTTGCGCATGAGAAGGAGGCAGACGTAGGCCAAATCGACATTGAATCGTCAACTGGGGGATAAGAAGGATAAAAGCCTTTTTTGGAAAACCGAAGGATGTGATCGCACCTTCAAACGAACGCAGCATGGTGGACGATGTCTTCGACTTCTGCCTTGACGGACTTTTCTAGTTTTGGCCCTTCCGGGTTTTGTGTGGGTATGAAGAGATAGCCTCCGGTCGCCCGTAGTCAAGGTGCAAGTTATCTCCTTCGCTTCGCTACGGCCCTGCGGGTGACAAACGGTCGCCCTCCGGCTCATTGGTTTGCTAAGCCGTAAGCGCAGCTTGCGGCTAGCGTTTATGCTAGCCGGATCTTATGACGAGGTGAGGATCTCATGCAGTCCGGGGAAGTTTTTGAGCAGCTGTTGGCAATCGCACGGCCTTGGTATGTGGGCGAGGTGGACCTGGCGCTGAGCGAGCAGAAAGTTCGCGTGTACGTCGAACTGGGATCGGATGCGATTACCGTGTGCCCGGAATGTGGCAGTCCTTGTCCTGGCTACGATCGCCGCAAGCGGCAGTGGCGCCACCTGGATACCATGCAGTATGAGACTCTGGTGATTGCCGAGGTGCCTCGGGTGAAGTGTCCAGACCACGGCGTGCATCAGATCAGTGTTCCGTGGGCGGAGGACACCTCAAGGTTTACGGCGTTGTTCGAAGCGCTGGTGATCAATTGGCTTCATGAAGCGAGCTTTGCGGCGGTGTCACGGCAGTTGAGGCTGAGCTGGGATCAGGTGGCGGGGATTCAGGATCGCGCGGTAAAACGGGGCCTTGCGCGTCGCAGCTTAACGTCACCGCGCATCATTGGGGTGGATGAGACCTCGTTTCAAAAGCGCCATGAGTACGTGACCAGCGTAGTCGATATTGACGCCGGGGTGGTTTTGCATGTGGCAGATGGGCGCACGCAGGCTGCATTGGATGGGTTTTATCAGATGCTGGGTGAGGCGGGTTGCACAGAAATCGAAGCGGTTGCTATGGACATGTGGCCGGCCTACATCAACTCGACACAGGAACACGTTCCCGAAGCGGACAGGAAGATCGTCTTCGACAAGTTCCACATTGCCATGCATCTGGGCGATGCGGTGGACAAGGTACGTCGCCAGGAGCATCGAGCGTTGCTGGCCCAGGGTGACGATCGGTTGAAGAAGAGCAAATACCTGTGGTTGACGAACCCCGCCAATCAGAACCGAAAACAGAAAAGCGCGTTTCAGTTATTGCGTCACAGCGAACTCAAGGTGGCACGCGCTTGGGCCATCAAAGAGTTGGCGATGACGCTGTGGGGTTATGTCAGCCGTGGCTGGGCCGAACGGATGTGGAAGCGCTGGTACAGCTGGGCCATCCGCAGCCGCTTGGAGCCGATCAGAAAGGTGGCACGGATGATCAAACGCCATTGGCAAGGCGTGATCAATGCGGTAACAAGCAATATCACCAATGCTTCCTCAGAGGGAATGAACAGCAAGATCCAATGGATCAAGCGAAAAGCCTGTGGTTACCGGAACCGCGAACGATTCCGAAACGCCATATATTTCCACCTCGGCGGCTTGGATCTCTATCCCAAAGCAATACACTCAACCTACACGAATTCCTGAAGCGGCATATTTAGTCACATTTTGTAAAGTACTAAAGTATTAAAGTATTAAAGTAGATCTTTGAGAACATACCGTTGAATGAATGTCTACGGAGGCCAGGTTGTTTTACGCCATACCAAGGCACACGATCATGATGCTCGCCACGGCAATGGCCATGGTGATGATGAAAACGGTCACCTTCAATAGGGTGATGACCATCGTTTGTGGTCATCATGATGGTGCCGGGGTAAAGAGCTCAGCGCCCCGGGGATGAGGTATTACTTCAGCAAAACTTATGTTTTGCATAAGTTTTGGCGTATTTTTACCTTGTTGAAAGAGGTAAGTTACGGTATTTTTATCACAGAACTTATGTTTTACAGAGGTTTCGTACTATAAATACCATGGAATTCCCCATCAGATCGCTATCACTACGAGAAAGCCGTGTTGTGCTTAGCCTTGCCGAACAAGGTAAAAGGGATGCAAGCCGGCAGGACATCATCGGTATCCTTGATGCAAGTCCGGGAACAGCAGATCAAGTCATCCGATCGCTACGAGCAAAGGGCTGGCTGGAACGGGCAAGCTGGGGGCGATACTTGCTGATACCGCCTGATCAGGGACCCGAAGCGCTTGGCGAGGGTAATCTTCTTGCGCTCGCGAGCCTGATTGCCGATCCCTACTACATCGGCTATGGCAGTGCGGCCACGCACTATGGGCTGACGACACAGCACCGCAATGTGATATGGCTTGTCACACCGCTTCGTCTACTCGACCGAACATAGCTGGGATCTGATGTACGCATAGTTAATCCTGTAGATAGAAAATTCTTTGGTTTTGGTCCTGTTGATGTACTCGGTTACGAGATCATGATGTCTGACCGGGAAAAGACAGCTATTGACTGCGTAGATCGACCAGATCTCGCAGGCGGCGTTGGGGAAGTGGCGTATATTCTGGCAAGAGCTTGCCGAAAAATGGACTGGCAAAAAGCACTGGATTACCTTGAAAAATTGGATTCATTTGCGCTTATCAGAAAATTCGGCTGGCTAACCGATCGGGTGGGTGGGGAGATACCGGAAGGCTTGCGATCTCGTCTACGTGAGCTTGCGAAAAGGACCGACACCAAAGCGATACTAGGACCAAAAATACCGAAAAAAAATGCCCTTGGCTATCAGAGTGACTGGAAACTCAGAGTGAACATAGGAAAAGAGGAATTAAGCGATAGCGAAGGTCTAGGCAAGCGCCGTACCATCCAGAGGAATCCTTGATCATGCTCACCCGGCCTCAAGTACAACGCTACGCAAGTCAATCAGGACTTCGCGACATCATGATCGCAGAAAAGGAAATCATGCTGACATACGTATTGCAGCTTTTCGGTGAAAAGGGGTTTTTAGATAAGCTCGCGTTCAAGGGCGGTACATGTCTACGAAAGATGATCCTCGGTAGTCAGGGACGTTTTTCGACTGACTTAGATTTTACAGCGCTGGAAGGCCACGAAGCTGCCGACGTAATAATTGACATGCTAATCGCGCTTGAAGCAGAACCGTTCCATGGGGTCACATTCCATGTCGACGATGACTCATATTATGAGACACTGGATGGTCTGTCCTTGGGAGGTAATCCAACCTACAAGCATGATTGGAATGAGGGCGGAGAAAGCGAGATCAAGCTGCAGATCAGTAGCCGAGAAACGCCAACGCTTCCTACCGAAAGCCTGGAACAATTCGAGCAGAGTTATTTTACCAATCTTCCCTTCACGCCAATAACAATTAGATGCCTAGCTTTCGAAGAGATAATTTCTGAGAAAATCCGAGCTTGCTATCAGCGCAACAAAGCGCGGGACATATATGATCTCGGCGTATTCGCTACTCGCCCGCTTAACCAAGCACTTGTGCGCCGTCTTGTTGTACTAAAACTCTGGCAAGCTGACGATGCATTCGATCCATCGAAATTAATGGCAAAGTTCGAGGACGGTAGTGATTTTGATTGGAGTGATCTAAAGCAGTTGGTTCGCAAAGATCAGAGCATTGATCAGAAGCAAATCATAACGGCATGCACCAAAGGTTTTGGCTATCTTACCGACATGAGTGAGGATGAGGCTACGTTGGCTGCTGACGCTCATCAACGTGAGTGCACGCTGTGGGAAAAACTACGAACGGAACTGCCTGAATGAGAACGCTACGAAGTCATCGGTGTCATTAGACAGGCTGTGCTAGGGACTGACGCCGCATGGTTGCGGCCATAGGCGCGGTTCACGAATGCCCGGCCCAGAAGTGTGCCAAGCAAGTCGTTGCCGAACTCAAAAGCGTGCTTCTACGTATTCTTCGGGAACGGAGATTTGAGAATGAAGCAGCCTGCCTCAGAATCCCGCGAAGGAAATCAACGGAACTTAAGACTCCACATCATCATGGCGTGAACTAATCCGGTATGTAATTTCATAAGGCGTTTCGTGAGATTTCAATGAAGTCACCTCAAACGAGCGAAATAGTTGTTAGACAATCATTTATCTATCTCCGCTTCGCCGTAATGGTGAGCGTCGACACATACAGCATCCAATAGCATCTCGCTCCCCCTCTGCTCCCCCGAGCTAAAACGCGAATCACTCGCAACCTATACAAGCGCCATAACCTATTGTTTTTATCAGACTATTTGGCGCGCCCGGCGCGATTCGAACGCGCGACCCCTGGCTTCGGAGGCCAGTACTCTATCCAGCTGAGCTACGGGCGCAGTAACAACATCTTCCGGCCATCCCTGGCGCGACATCACCGAGCGAATTGACACTGGCCCGGCCATCAACGGCCTCGACTCGTATTAGAGTCGACGTCGTCCTCGCCTGGCGAAGCAGTGCTTCGCCTCGGGCTGCGCCCGACCCGCTCGGGCTGCGCCCGACCCGCTCGGGCTCCGCTTAAGGGCTAGGGCGCAGGGCGCGGGATTAATTATAAGGTAGAGCCGTCGTCCTATCGAGGTTGAGTGGTGGTGTATCTAATCTGATCAGGCACGTTTTTGGCCTTCCCTCGTTGCAGATATGTGTGCAACTTGCTGAATTTACTGAATAAAGGTGTACCTGCTCCGGTCGGCGTACATCTTAAGCTCCCATTCAGCTTGACCTGACTATCCTTCTCGGATGTTATTGAACTCGAGCGCCAGGGATAGTGCG
Source organism: Pseudomonadota bacterium (assembly GCA_022571865.1). Taxonomy (GTDB): domain Bacteria; phylum Pseudomonadota; class Gammaproteobacteria; order Pseudomonadales; family Azotimanducaceae; genus SMWK01. The sequence continues at coordinate 3,852 of JACZXA010000140.1, read as the reverse complement.
AAAAGGGAAGGTGCGAAATGAACGACGTGCAGCTCAGCCACCCGAAGCCGTTCACATTGGTCAGCGCGGCGTACGCATTGCTTTTGCTTGCGTTGCTGTTATTCGGCGGCTCGGTCTTCGCAGCTACGGAGACTGAGGACATCACGACCGATGGTGAAATCACCGTGGAGCCGATTGAGCCATTGTCTGCTGAGGAGTTGAGTGAACTGGTGGCTCCGATCGCGCTGTATCCAGACGATCTCCTCGCGATCGTGTTACCGGCTGCGACCTACCCGATACAGATTGTCCAGGCTGCCCGCTTTCTCGAAGCCCGCGAAGACGATCTGGATCTCGAGCCCGATGAGGACTGGGACGATTCCATTATTGCGTTGTTGAACTACCCGGAAATCATTGCGTTGTTGAACGAGGATCTCGACTGGACCTGGCAACTTGGCGAGGCGGTGCTCGTTCAGGAGGCCGAACTGATTGCGGCGGTGAGCGATTTCCGCGAACGCGCACGGGTTGCCGGCAATCTGGAGAGCGACGAGCACCAGATCGTTGTGGTGGACGATGAAGGTGCGATTGAGATCAGGCCGGCAGATCCGGAAGTAATTTATGTGCCTTATTACGAGCCGGAGCGGGTAACGGTTTATCAACGTTATCCGGTATATCACTACTACCCGCACGGTTACCCGTTGTACTACTACCCGTATCCCCGGGACTATTACTTCTCCACCGGGCATTTCTGGGGCGTAACCTCGGCGTTCAGCATTGGCTGGAATACCCACCGATTGCATTTGCACCACTACGGGTTCGATGGTCACCCGTATTACGACTACAGCTATTACGACCCTTTCTATTATCGTTTTCCGCATCTGTGGCTGAGCTTCGACTATCACGGAAACTACAGCCACCATCGGAGTCGTGACCACCATCGGCATCACCGGGGTAATCAGTGGCAGCCCGATCGCGTGCGTGCCGGTGCGCGACCTCGTGATCCCGGTCGCGAACGACGCGATTGGCGCGACGAACGTATTGAGGAACCTGTGCGCGGCAATCGCAGACGGGAACACGTTGTTGCCCAGCGCCGCTCCCTCGAAGCCGAACAGCGTCAGGCAGGCACGCGGGGCTCAAGATTGATCACAAGCGGTACGGAACTCGACGGTGTGCCGAGAGCTCGGAACGATTCCACCACGACTCGAAGCGATCGACGTGGTGTGAATGCGCGCACGGTTGAACGCAGAACGGCCGGTGTTAACAGGCGGGCTAACGATACACGGCGCACGGCGCTCACCGCTGACGACACCGGCAGAGGTGCTGCTCGTCGGATGGAACGCGTGGTCCGCAACGAGTCGCGGGAACGCCGCTCGACAGAAAATATTCGCAGCCAATCGCGCGCGCGCGGTGCGCGGATCGAGCGAAACACGCTGGCGCCTGAGGTGAGAGTCGAAAGCAGGCGCCAATCCCGTGTTACGACAGGCCACGTTCGCCCCCGTGGAACAGAGCCGGCAAGAGTGCAAGCCAGGATACAGCAGGCCCAACCTCCTCAAGCCAGGTCTTTCCAGGCAAGACCCCAACCAGCCAGAGTTCAAGCACCCGTGCGTCAGGAGCGCGCCTCGGCACCTGCAAAGGTGCGCCAGCAGCCCCGTGAAAGTCGATCCAGCAACAAAGTGGGTCACAGCGGAGAAGCTCCGGGAGAAGCTCGGGAAATCAACGCTCAGGTAGAAGCGCCCATCACAGAAGAGATCACTGACGAGTGTCTTTGAGGCAACCGTCTGTGGTTGGAGAAACCGTTATTCGTCGGGCGCGCTGAGGCTGCGAAAATAACGCGCCGCCGCTTCCGAGTCTCGGGCCAGGTCTCGAGGTTTTTGCGCACGGATGGGGGATGCCCGCAGGCTCAAAAGCGTCGCTTCGATGAGATCCAGCCGGTCCCGGGTCATGCTGACCAGCGTTGCGGTATTGTCATCGCCGGTTCCACGAGGGATGTAGCTGGATCGGCTGAGCGTCGTGTCCCGATCGAACCGTGCACCGAGTTCCTGGCCAAGGCGGAACGCTAACGCTTCGGTTGCACGGAAGATGCCATTCACCTCGTCCCCATCGCTCTGGCTGCCGCCACTGCGGGTTGGCGCTGCGTTGGACAGTGCTTCACGCAATTGCCGCACACGGGTGAGAGGATCGTCGTTCTGGGGTTGCACACCGCTGCTCTCGAGTAGACGCCGGGCCTGACTGACGCGTCCAGCGAGCCGCTGCAGCGCGCGTTCAACAACCCCTTCGCTGACAGTGGCGTACAGCGGCCTGCCTAACTCGAAGGCGATGGCAGCGTTGGCAAGCCGCTCATCGATGTTCTCATCTCTCAACTCGCTCACCGCGAGTTGTAATACCCGTTGAGTATCCGGATCACGATCACCCACGGAGTCACCTACCTCGTTCAGTTCATGCGTAATGCTGTCCAGGTCTTTTTGCATGCGTCGTTTGCGTTCGCCGAAAGCTTCCATTGCGAAGTTCTGATACAGATTGCCTTCACCGCGCCGTGAGGCTTCCAATGACTCCCGTTCCACTTCCTTGAGTCGGTCCATCACGATGCCCTGATCGGTAATCAGGTTTTCGATGTGTCGAGCTGTGCGTGCCAGGCGTTGATTCAAGTTGTCGCGTTCGTTCTCGCGAAGCTGGCTTGCAGCCTGGCGTAACGCCCGGGAAGCTTGACGTGTGCTTCTTGCGTCACCTTGTTGACGTTCGAGCGATCGTTCGATGGCTTGGCGGGCTCGGCTCAGGTCGGCGATCGCATTGTCCAAGGCTGACTGGTTCTGGTTGTTGCTTTGCCGTCCTTCCAGGCGTTGCTGGAGTTCTTCGAGTTCTCGCCGCAGCCGTTCCTGTTGCCAACGCGATGCGAGGCTTTCCTCACCTCTGCGCTGTTGTTGAGCGAGCTGTTCCTGACGTGCCGCCAATTCTTCGAGACGTCGCCAATCGCCGTCGTCTTCCGTGGCGCCTTCACCGAAGTTCGGAATCTGGGGCGTTTCGTAGCGGTTGCGTTCCGGGTCCATCTCCAGATCGAAAAGCTCCGACAGCGATCGGCCCGAAGTACCACGCATGTCGGCACGGGACCTGGTGACATCAACGTCCGTCATGGCCGCGTCCGCGGCTTTGAGATGCTGCAACGCCCGTTGCTCCGGCGTGATGGCGGCCAATAGATCGCTCAGATCGAGCAACTCTGCGGCGGGTTCCATGTAAACGGCCGCGGCGGTGAGTTCGGTCATGAATACGTCGACCTCGTCGTCGCGGCCCAGGCGCCGGGCCTGTGCCCGGCTGGTCAGGGTTTCCACCTGGTCTTTGAGCGTTCGTTGCAGCAACGCCAACACATTTGCCTGGTCGCGCATGGCTTCACCGTCGTCCGCGTCGCGATCGGTCTGCTGCTTGTTGATCAGGTTCCAGGTGGCGGTGAGGATTTCCCGCTGACGGTCGGCTATTTCAAAGCCAGGGCTACCATTGCCCGGGCGCCCGGACGATTCCGACTCCCGGTAGGTTCGGTCGAAGGGTCGAACGTCTATGAAGTACAGTGCGGTTCGAGTTTGCCGGCTGTGATCTTTGGCTTCGGCAAAAAACGAAATCATGTCGCCGGCTTTGAGTGCACGCTGCGCTGCAGGCGTGGTGTCGGTGGGTTCGGGGGTAACCCTGAGGTCTTCGAGGTAAAACAGGTGTTCCGCTTCGTCGGCATCGCTGTCCATGTAGCCGGTGAAGGTCAGGTTCTCGATGGTGTCGCCGCGCCGGTTGCCAAACGGACCCGCCGGATAGCTCCGCAGCGAGACGACAACACCCTTGGGCGTCGCGGCGAATGCTTCACCGGTGTCGCAGAACGCTGTGATCGTGTCCCGACCC
>JACZXA010000139.1 GCA_022571865.1 Pseudomonadota bacterium | reverse complement strand
CCCATCGCGGGAACGCTCGCATCGTGGGCCATTCGCGCGAGGTCCGTTTGGAGCCCGGACCATTCACTGGAATCCGGTCGCGCGGAGTAAGTCGTAAAGATCAGCATAGTGGCAATCAGAACCCGAACGATCACAGCAGCCCCAGGGTTGTCAGTTCTCGTTCAAGAATTTCCGCACAGCGAAAGTGATGCGTCACCAGGTCCAGCGCCTGCGCCCCCGCAACGTGTTTGGGGTCATCGTCAATGAACAGCGTTTCATCGGGTTCAGAGTTCATCAGGTTGAGGGCAATCTGGTAGACGCGCGGGTCCGGTTTCAACACGCCGAGATCGGCAGAAAACAGCCGTGGACGAAATAACTCCAGAATCTCGCCATGCACGTCTTCCAGCCCGTCCCGGACCAGATCGGAGTTGTTGGTGAGAAGTGCGATTGCCGCGTGTGTTTTCAGTCGCCTGACCAGGCTCACCACTTCCTCGTTGGGGACGAACGCGCTGATCCACAGGTTGCGAAAGTGTTCCATGGTCATACGATGACCGAGTTGGCTCAAGCCCTCTCGATAGGCACGCTCGCCTTTGAACTTACCGAGATCACAACTCTGAGAATAGCCCGAATCGATCAGTCGTTTTCGCACCGTTCCGGTTGTTTCACCGGTAAAGGTCGCAAACTGCTGCAACCGAAAACCGGGATCATAGTGAAACACCACGCCTCCCAGATCGAAGATGACGGTGGTGATGGTCATGGAACCAGCCCGGGTACTGCACTAGGAATGTTAACCATCATATGCGCCGAACTCGTGCAATATCCGGGCTAGAACTGCTGCTCGTTGCGAAACGCAAAGTGCAGTTTACGGCTGGCGAAACACCAACCGGTGTCAGTCAGTACGAATTTATCTTCGTAGTGGCCGACCGCCGCCGGACCGCTGAAGTCGATGGCGTCCCCGGAGAGGCTCTCCTCGCCGATGTGCCGATACAGAGTGAGATAAGAGATTCCTCGGGCGTTTTGCTCATCCTGTACGTCAGTGAAGATGTTGCTGAGTATGTGACGGGAACGCAGCTTGTCCGAGCGTTTCCCCATGGCCGCTTTGATGGCGGCTCGCCCCTCGAGTGGTTTGCCGACATCCAGCACCCCGTCTTCGGCGAACAACAGAACAAACTCGTCGTAGTCGCGAAAATCGACCGCTCTTGCGTACGAGATGGATAACGCTTCGCACTCCCGTTGAATGTCTTGTTCGTCCTCGAGAGCCATTGGACCTCCTTTGTGGTAGCACTTTAGGGTATGGTTTCCGATTCGCCTGGTTTCGACAACAGTTATTTGGGGGCTGGTTATGGAACGTATGACGCTGGATTTTGAAGGCAAGGTGGCCGTACTCAAGTTCAATCACCCAGAAGTGATGAACGCAATCGGTGGCCTGATGCTCGAAGACTTCGCCGAAGCTATGCAAGCCATCAGTGATCCTGCCAACGGCGCACGCTGCCTTTACCTGACGGGGGTTGGTCGCGGTTTCTGTGCGGGTGCCAACTTACAGGATGACCACCAACCCCAGAGGAGGGGTTCTGGAAACGGCCTGCGCTCCAGTTATCATCCGTTGTTGTTGGGCTTGAGAGATCTCGAGATGCCCATGGTTACCGCTGTCAACGGCGCCGCGGCAGGGGTTGGAATGAGCTTTGCCATGATGGGTGACATCATATGCGCGTCGAAGAATGCCTTTTTTCTGCAGGCTTTTGCTCGTATCGGGTTAGTGCCCGACGGTGGCGCTACGTTCATGTTGCCGCGTTTAGTGGGTTGGGGACGGGCTGTCGAATTGTCCATGCTTGCCGAGCGGCTTTCCGCTGAAACCGCTCACGAGTGGGGGTTGGTGAATCGATTGTTCGAGGATAACGAAGCGTTGGAGGAAGGGGCAATGAAGATTGCGAATCAGTTGGCCAACGGTCCACGTTCGCTTGCGTTCATTCGCGAGGCTTATTGGAATACCTGGCACAACGCCTTCGAGCAGCAGTTGGATCTCGAAGCACGACTGCAGAGCAAGGCGAGTGCGAGTGGTGATTTTGCCGAAGGTGTTTCGGCGTTTCTGGAAAAGCGCGATCCGCGCTTCAAAGGGGAGTAACTATGTCGCTGGAAGGTCGAGTCGCGTTGGTGACGGGTAGCGGACGCGGTGTAGGTCGGGCGATCGCCATGGCGCTTGCCGAAGATGGCGCGGATATTGCGGTGAACTACCGCCGGGATGAAGCCTCAGCGGCACAAACGGTTGCCGCTATCGAGAAACTTGGCCGCAGGGTCAAAGCATATCAAGCGTCGATAGACAGCTTCGATGACGATGCCGAGATGGTGAACCTGGTCGAGGCAGAACTGGGCCCCGTGAGCATTCTTGTCAACAACGCCGGGATCGCCAGTCGGGGTCAATCGGTGGTCGATACCGAACCCGCAGAATTACAACGGGTGGTGGCGACCCATGCTTTCGGTCCGCACTATCTTTCGAAACTGACGCTACCGAAAATGCGGGAACAGGAGCGCGGTGACATCATCATGATTTCAAGCGTGGCAAGTCGTGGTCTCGGGGCGTTCGGCGCTCCCTACAACATGGGTAAGACCGCGATGGAAGCGTTGGCTTTTACCCTTGCCAAGGAAGAAAAACGGTACGGTGTTCGCGTCAACATCGTGGCTCCCGGCCTCGTCGAAACGGAGATGGGCAGGCGCTTGATGAAGGCGACTGCCGGGATTGACGATTTACGACAGCTCGACGCTTCGATGCCTTTCGGCCGCGTCTGCCAGCCGGAAGATGTCGCGAACGTGGTGAGGTTTCTCGTGTCGGATCAGAACTCCTACCTCACCGGAGAACGGTTGTATTGTGACGGTGGCGGACCGGTAACCTGAGATCAAACGGGGGCGTGATGGACAATAGATTTACCGGCAAGGTGGCGGTGGTTACCGGTGCTGGTTCCGGGTTCGGTAAGGCGATTGCCGAGCGTTTTGGCAATGAAGGCGCAAGCGTTGTCCTCGCGGACATCGACGAAACCAGCGGTCAGACGGTGACCCGGGCGATGCAGAAAGCGGGGGTGGATGTCCTGTTCGTTGCGACCGATGTGTCGCAAACCGATCAGGTAAAACACCTCATCGATTCAACCGTCGAACGTTTTGGTGGATTGGACATTCTGATCAACAACGCGGGATTTTCACATCGGTCCATGTTGATGTGGGAACTGCCCGAAGAAGACTTCGATCGCGTGTTCGCGGTAAATACGCGAGGTGTATTTCTTGGCTGTAAATACGCTATCCCGAAAATGGCTGAACGCGGCGGCGGAGTCATTATCAATACCGCCTCCATCGGAGCCAGTTGCCCGCGGCCCGGGGTTACCGCCTACAACGCGACGAAAGGGGCGGTTGTCACCCTTACCCGGGGACTGGCTGTGGAGGCGGCGCGTTTCAAGATACGGGTCAATGCGGTCAACCCCGTGGCGTCGGAAACCGGATTCATGAAAGGCGCATTAGGGGTCGACGGTCTGTCGGAGGAAGCCAAAGCGGGCCTAATCGCGGGTATCCCACTGCGCCGGTTGAGCGAACCCGCCGACGTCGCCGCAAGCGTGACGTTTCTGGCTTCAGAGGATGCGGCGTTTCTAACGGGTGTGTGCCTGGACGTGGATGGGGGCAGAAGCATCTCTTAAGGGGTCAGAGTAAAGGGTCAGAGTAAAATTGGCATGTCCAGGGGGTCAGAGTAAAATTGGAATTTTACTCTGCCCCCCTGGACATGCCAATTTTACTCTGACCCTTTACTCTGACCCCCTGGACAACACCTCGATATGGGCATGCGCCGATCGCGCAAGCGCATTGAGATCGTAACCGCCTTCCAGTGCGGAGACGATGCGACCCTCGGAGAATCGGTTGGCGAAATCCACAATCAGCTCGGTAATCCAACGAAAATCTTCATCGGTCAGAAGTAACTCCCCAAGCGGGTCGTCGCGATGTGCATCGAACCCGGCGGACACGAGGATGAATTGTGGACGGTGCGCCTCCACTGCCCGGGTCCAATCCCGCTCGATGGCTGCTCGGAACGATGAGCTTTCCGTTCCAGCCGGTAACGGCGTGTTGATAATGTTGTCTCGTTCAATGTCGGTATAGCGGTGCGGATAAAACGGGTGTTGAAAACTCGAGCACACCAATACTTCCGGTCGGTCCTTGAATATGTCTACCGTTCCGTTGCCGTGATGGACGTCGAAATCGAGGACGGCGACGCGATCAATCGCATCGTCTGCGAGCGCTGTCATGGCGCCGAGGGCGATACTGTTGTAAAAACAGAAACCCATGGCGGTATCCGCTTCGGCATGGTGCCCGGGTGGCCGCACGGCGCAGAAAGCACGTTGGGTGTTGCCACACAACACTTCGTTTACGGCATCGGTGACTGCTCCCGCGGCCAATGCTGCAGCCCGTAGACTTTCCGGCCCCATGGCGGTATCGGGATCGACGTTGAACAAGCCCGTCTCAGGGAGTGCTGCCTCGAGCGATCCCAGGAAAGATTTATCGTGGACGGTGCTGAGCGTCTGCAGGTCGACCGGCTCCGCAACCCGGGTGTCCAGTTCCGCCGCTAAGCCGGTGTCGTGGAGATAACGTAGTAGCGCACTCAGGCGTTCCGGTCGCTCCGGGCTGCCAGGCATCATCCGGTGTTCGAGGCAGTCTTCGTGGGTGATGAGTTGCATCGATACTTTATAACACGGGACGGCTGATGTTCGCGAAGCCAAATCGGTTGGTTGGTTTTCTGGTCACAAAAGCTGGGATTTGGAGATAACGGGTCTGCTGAGCAGCTGGTGAAATTCTTCTAAAGCGATCGGTGGCGAAAGCAGGTAACCCTGCACGTCGTTGCAGCCAAAATTGCTGAGAATTTCCAGCTGCGCCTCGGTTTCCACCCCCACCGCGACCACTCGGAGATTGAATCGATCACTCAGCCGACAGATCTGCTGAACGAGATCCGCTGCTTGCGGGTCAGATTCGATGTTGGCGGTCAAAGAGCGGTCGATTTTCAACGTATCGACCGGACAACGAAGGAGTTTCGGTGGGTCGATGAGCGATTGCCCCAGGTTGTCGATCGCGAAGCGCACGCCAAGGTCTCGCAGTGCGTAAAGTTGGTCGCGGTAATTGTCCACGAGGTGCAGCATGTTTTCATGGGAGAGCTCGAGTTCGAGCATGGACGGTTCCAACCATCGTTCGCTTCGAATGCGCTCGATCTGGTTGGAAATGGCGTTGTTGTGAAACTGTTGCGGAGACACGTTGATGCACAACCACAGGGGATCGATCAACCGTTCGAACCAGGTAGAGGCCTCGCGGCACGCGCTCTCCAATACCCAATCTCCAATGCGTGCCATGTGTCCGTGTTGCTCGGCGATGGGGATGAAATGATTCGGGGCGAGCTCACCCACTTCCATTCCTTGCCAGCGCAGCAGCGCTTCCACTCCGCGTAACTTCGTACAATGCAGGTTCCATTGCGATTGCAGGACCAGGGAGAACTCGTCACGGTCTAACGCTTCGGGGATACGTTCGGAGATATTGTCATCCGTTTGACCTTCCGCACGGTTACCGCCCAGTTCGGCCGCTCTACCCATGGCCCGCCAGGCTTCTGCCCAGATCCTCTCGGAATCGGCGAACGCCGCCACGAAGCTGTAACCGATGCTGACGGTGAGGAAAACCTCGCCGCCGCGATACGTTACGGGTTGCTGCGCGTCTTTCAGCAGCTTGTGACTCACTTCGACTAACGCACGTTTGCTCGTACCCGGCAGGGCAACAACGAAACAGGAGGCGTCGTAAAATCCGAGTTCCCCGATACGTGGTAGCGCCTGGCGGATATGTGCGCCAAGCGCGCTCAGGAGATCCGTCTTGCTGACCGGATCGAGATCGGCATACAGGTGTTCGGCGTGATCGAGGTGAATGATCATCAAACCCATCGGCATGCCGCTGTAGCGTGCGAGTGTGTTGAACAGTTCCTCGTGACGCGGCAGGCTGGTAATGGGTTCGGTGCGTTCGAGTTCAGAGAAACGGGATCGGAAACGGCGTGCGTTCACGCAGGTTTTCAATTGTTGATACAGCACCCCATCGTCCTGGGTTGGATCGATAGTGGCAATTCCTGTGGTACTGGTAGACCTGGCCGTTTCGACACTTAGAAACACCAACGCTGCACTGATGAACCCGAGGTGTTCAAACGCTCGACCGTCGTCGCTCATCACCACGTCGGGGGTTGGTGTGACGGATGTCAACATGTTCACCAATGTGGCTATGTCGTCCGTCATCCAGCAACTCCAACCCGCCGTTGCCGCCAGTAACGACAACCGCTCGCGCAGACGTCTGTCTTTGATGAGACCGCAGAGGTTCAAACGCCGATATCCTGTTGTAGGGACCAGAATTAAGTGTAGACAGTATCTAAGAAGGTAATCTGTTTGCTGGTACTTGCGCACACTTTGGCCAAAACGCGCCTCATATCCCGTATTCTTGTGATGTCAGCCTGAGACAAAAGCCATGAACCGTAGCGTATTGATTCTCAGCCTTGCGCTCGGCTTTCCGCTTAGCGCGGAAGAAATCGAGCGTATCGCCAGGGTCACCCATCCTGAGCTTGGTGAGATGAGCGGTATCGTTGCGTCCTCGTACCCTGGCATTTATTGGGTGCACAACGATTCGGGTGACACAGCGAGAATTTTTGCAATACGACCCAGCGCCGACATCGTCGTGCCCGCGTATCTCAGCGCGATCTATCCCGATCGCTCTACTGACACCTGGCCGGGTTACGCCATCGACAATGCATGGCACTACGACTGGGAAGACATTGCGATGGCGGATGGCATCCTGTGCCTGGCCGATGTTGGTAACAACGATAACGCGCGCAGAGATTTAGGTGGGTACGTTGTGAACGAACCCAACCCCGGCAACGTGAGCAAGGCTCGGGCGACCCGCTTCCTGCCAATTCGCTACCCGGACCAGACCGAATACCCGGCGAAACAATGGCATTTCGACTGTGAGGCCGTGTTCACAAACGATGGAAAACTCCACTTCCTCACCAAACACCGGCAACCCGGAAAAGCTCTGGAGTGGGAACGAGGCACCAAGCTTTACCGGCTCGATTCGAGCCACACCGATCACGACAACGTGTTGACGCTGATAGACCGTCATGAGGGTGTCGCATTAGCAACGGGTGCCGACGTCTCTCCGGATGGGCAACACCTGGCGATGCTGACCTATGAGAAATTATGGGTTTTTGACCGACCCGAGCAGGGTGACAAGTGGTTGCGGTCGGCAGTTCGAGTGCTTGACCCGGACCGGGCTCTAGTCCGGCAGAACGAAGCCTCGCCTGGGAAAACAACCACTCGTTACTGATGACAAATGAAAATAGAGAGATCTTCCGTATTCCTCTGGGTGCGCTGAGTACCGAACGTTAATGTCCACCTGGGTCACCGGGGAAACTACCTGGCGTGAAAATACACCTGCTTGTGATCGTGGCTGCAGGTCAATACCCGGCCCAGCGGTTCCAGATAAAGGCTCTTCCGTGCAGCTTGACCATTGATTGTTTCAACGGTCAAGCGTTTCAGCCGACGTGCCAGATGCACCAGAAGTTCGCACAGACCGTCGATCTCGGGGTGGTCGGCTGGTAACAGGAAGGTCAGACGTTTCCCGTTGTTCTCCAGGACGAGCGCGAGTTTTCCTTCATAGAACGCGAGATAGTTCTGTGCGCGTCGTTGTGGCAACGCATCCCAGACCAGACCCATGCCGCAGGGAGAGGCGGGATCCAGCGCAGACATCCACAGATGCTCACATGGCTCGTTGTCTTGTTGAAAGTGATTCAGAGCGCGTGGCGTGATGAACTGCGGTCCTGAGAGTTCGGTGAAAAAATAGCCTGTCACCACCTCGCCGGAAAGCTCCATGATGCGCAGCGCTTTGAAGAGCTTGTTCCAGCGCATGGCGCCGCCTTCCCGGTTGGCAACCTCGCGACAAACGAAACCGTAGCGGTCGAGCAATAGCCGCGCCCGTTCTTTATTGTCTTCGAGTTCGGTGAGCGGGTCGGGAACGTCTTGCGCAATCGACTGGAGTGACCAGTTCCCGAGCCATCCCTGGGCCGCGCTCCGCGCACGACGAGTTCGATGAGAAGTGCGAGTCGCGCGGGCGGGATCTGTGAGAGAAAATTTGCGAGCCTGGCCTTGCCGCAGGGGTGCCAGCGTATCTGCAGAAAGCTCTCCACGCCACACGGATTGCCACCATCGGTCGCTGAAGTCGGCTAAACCATCGTCCGCCTGGTCGGCTATCTGGAAGAAGCCGTAGCGGGCGCTGGGATCGGTGAAGTGGTTGGCAAGTTCCGGTGGTTTATCGATGGCGTGCTGAAGGTCCAGGTCTTCTGGATAACCGATGGTGATCTGTTCGGTGCCGACACCGCGCCAACTGAGCTGTTGTTCTGTGAACATCTGATCCAGATGATAGTCGGCAAAGCCGGCGAAACGCGAAGCAAAGAGGTCGTCGAGCCAGGTGGATACCGGGGCCGCGTATCCGCGTAGCGCATCGAGGGCTTCGAGCATCGATTGATCGTCCAGCGTGCGCCCAAACCCCTGCCAACCCATGAGAAAAGTTGGCAGTTCCGTTACCGGACGCGATGCAACGTCCGGGCGTTGCCGAGCACGCTGGAAGCGCAAAAGCGCTTCAAAATTTTCGGCGTTGCAGTAAAACAAGGCATCGTCGTTGTTGAGCAATGCCCCATAAATCAACTGTTCGCGATCTTCGAGCAGACCTTCCGGCACCGAAGGTAACAACTGGCGAATTTGCTCTTCGGTCAAAGGTCCATAGAAAGAGAGGATTTCCAACGCATATTGTTCGGCGGAGCGTGAGTCGTCGACCTCGGGCACCGGACCGCTCACCTCGACGTCGTGGCAGAGACCGCTGCCCATCAGGCCGTTGAGTAACTCTCGATGCGTCACCCAGCTGCGTTCCTTGAGCGTGAGTCTTGCCAGATGAGCGTGTTCGAAACCATCGACAAATTCGCTTTCCGGAATGAGCACACGTTCTTTGAGCCACTCGAGCCATTGCTCCTCGGATTGAGGAAGGTAGCCCTCGGCGGTTCGTTGCCGTTTAGCGAGAAACTCGACAATCGTTTCGGGTAGTAGCTTAGGTCGCAACGACTCGTCATAGACGGCACTTCGAATCAGGTCCTCACTCAGCGCGCTGGGTTCCCGTCGTTCGGGGGTATCGTCGGCATACATGTAGCGGCCGATCTGATCGAAAGTGACGTTGCCGGCGAAGGTACTCGGGGTCGTGGTGTGGGTGAAAGTCCAGGAGATCTCACCGCTCTGTAGTTCTCCCAACATGCGGGACAGCGCGTCAAGATCGAATTCGTCGTTGAGGCAGGTTCGCCAGGTTTCAAGCCACACCGGGAAGTCGGTGTACCTGGCAGTTGCGGTCATCAGTTTCTTGGCTTTCAGGCGACTCATCCACAACGGTAACCGCTGGTTGAAAGTTTGTCGGTTGATCAGCAATGAGCGCCCGGCACATTCGCGAAAACGCGCTCCGAACAAGCCCGATCCTTCAAGGGACTCACGCAGCAGGGCAAGGAGGTTGTCCGGTGTCACGAGCGTCGTAATGAGAGCCGGGTCGAGATTGCCCTTGGTCTGGATTACCACCGCGTTGTTGTCGGCATGAATCTCGGGTTCGCCCTCGAAAACCTTCCGCCATGCAGCGTCCAGCGCAAATGCCCAGGGACGGTTGAGACGCCCGCCCCAGAAGGTATGAATGATGACCTGGCGTGCACCGTCAGGTCCGCGATAGCCGCCCGGGCCGGTGTTCACCAGTTCGATCAACACATGGTGGCGGTGTGGCAGGGCCGCGCCGCTGGAAGTTCGTTGACGAGCAAGATAGTCGATGAGTTCGGTTGCCGCAGTATCTTCGAAGCCTCGATGATCAATGAGATCGGCCTTCAGTTTTTCCTCCCGGTTCTCGGCAAAAGCCGATTCCGCGAGTTCGAGGTACTGATTGATTCGTTCCGAAAAGTGAAAGCTGCGATTGAAGTTCTCCGAACGCCAGAAGGGTGGTGCGGTGCCGCCCGGCGGACCGGGCGTCACCATCACATCGTTGTGGGTAATCGTAAGAATCCGCCAGTTCTGGGTACCCAGCGTGAACGTTTGCCCGGTTTTTGCCTCCCAGACGAACTCTTCGTCAAGATCGCCCAGTACGGCGCCGGTGTCGGCATGGCGTAGCGCGTAATAGCCACGGTTGGGAATGGTGCCGCCGGAATTGTAGAAGGCGAATACGGCGCTTTTATGGGCCTTGACGGTCTGGTTGATCCGGTCATAGATGATACGAAGCTTAAGCTCTCGGATCCGTGAGCCAGCGTAGCGACCGGCGAGCATGTCCAGCACGAGATCGAAGTGTTCTCGCGGTAAACGGTGATAGGGCGTGGCGCGTCTGATGACGTCAAAGAGTTCTTCGACCGCCCAGGTTTCACTTGCGCACATGGAGATGATGATCTGGGCAAGTACGTCCAAAGCGTTTTCGAGTGGCACCAGAGGCTCGATATCCCGCTGGGCGATCGTTTCTGCCAACACGGCCGCTTCGAGAAAGTCTTGCGCGTGGGTGGGGTAAAGCGAACCGATACTCGTTTCGCCCACCCGATGCCCCGCACGCCCGATGCGCTGGAGGGCCGAAATGACCGAGGGGGGTGATTGCACCATCACGACCTCATCGAGATGGCCGATGTCGATACCCATCTCCAGGGTATTGGTGGCGACGATGGCGCGCAGTTCGCCCGCCTTCAGGCGACTTTCCACTTCGTGTCTGATGTCCCGCGCAAGCGAACCGTGATGCGCGTAAGCGAGCGGCGCTCCTTGGTCCTCATTGATTTTGAGCGTGATCTTTTCGGCGAGTCGACGACTGTTGGTAAAAAAGAGGGTTGCGCGATTACGGTCGATAACCTCACGAAAGCTCGATGCCAGGGGTTCCCAGATTTTTTCCCCGTTTTCGGCGGCGTGTTTGGCTGCTTCCGGAAAGCGCACCCGAAACTGGATTTCCTTTTCGTCCTCGGAAGCCACAATGTCGAGGCGGCGGGGAGTGCCATCAGGCAGGTAGCCACCGACGTATCTGGCGATGGCTTCCAACGGCCGGATCGTGGCAGACAGCGCGATGCGCTGAAATTCACCGGCAATATGGGCCAGACGTTCGACCGAGGTCATCAACTGAACACCGCGGCGGTTGTCTACGATGTTCGGCGTCTCGGGGAAGAAAGGCGTAAGGCGTACACGCTTCTGATACTCGCTCCAGGGCTCTGCAATGCCGCGCGGGAGGTGGGTAAACTCCTGCTGCGTCGCTTGCTTGTGGAAGGGGAATAGTTTAGTGCCCTGCTGATCGGGAAGCGGAACGATCCTCGTCTCTACCGTGATGGTCTTAACTTCCCTGAATTGGCGCAGGAGATTCTGTTCGAGCACGTCGTCAATATCGTTCCAGTCCTTGAAGTGCACCGCGATCTTGGGACTGACGCGCCGAAGCTGCTCGACAAGGGTATCCGGGACCTTCTGGATCTCCTTGATGGCTTGCGTTACGACTTGCTCAGGCATTCCATTTCCACCCGTCAACAGTCATCGGATCCTAGTGCCATACTGCCCGGTATTTATCTTCATCTTCCTTCGTCCATCCCGGTCTGAGCGTTTCGTCTACCCACCTTTCCTTACTAGCTGCGGTGTTAATCGTAATCTGTTTCCAGTGACGTGCGGAGTGTGTTGTACGCTTGAGCTTATAGCTTGCTGGCTCTGCATCCGGCAATAGCTTCATACCAACCGCAGCCGCACACGCTCCTAGCAGCCCCTTGGCGAACTTCTTAAAGAATCCGCGTCGGTTCATTAACGCTTCTTGCCCTTATTCTTGTCGTTCTTTTTCTTGAACGGCGCCGCCGCTCCGGGGAAGGGCTTCTTGCCCTTTGACGCCTTGCCCTTGTTCGTGTGCTTTGGCATGATTATTTCCTCCTATGCCACCGCGGGTTCGTAGAACTTGAAATGCCCGACATCAAACTTCTTGCTACCCACCATCAGCCATGCCGCCAACAGCACCGCCGTTACAAAGTCATCGTGCTTGCCTTCGGGCGCTCCGAACTTGAACTTGCCGTTATCGTTCGTGTGCACCTCGTAGGCGTCGAACTCCTGGCAGCCGTAGGTATCACGGGCCGGCACTCGTAGCTTGCCTTCCTCGTTAAGCTTCTGCCCAGTTATGACAAGCTCGGCCTTCGTATCGGAGGTGAACACAAACGGGATAAGGCGCCCCGGATCAATGCCGGCCTCCAGGCGCATCGCCTCGACTCCCTCCTGGGCGCTCAACAAGGGCGTCGTCTTAACGGCCCTGATAGCCCCGCCTGCAGCGACGGCGATGGCGGTAGCAGCAGCGGCCCCGTTGTCAGGCAACTCGGCGAGTACAACGACATCATAATCTCCGAACGCGAAGTAGTAGGAGATGAGCTTTCCCCCAATCCCCTGAAGGAGCGTGCGCACCGCCTCCGTTCGGTCTTGCGGGTTCTTCGCGAGCGTAGCCCATGCGTCTTGAAGTGAACGCTGCCTCAAACATGTAG
>JACZXA010000138.1 GCA_022571865.1 Pseudomonadota bacterium | reverse complement strand
GTTGAGATCTTCATAGCCGAGCGCCAGGGCATATACCCGCTGGCGGATCAGTGACTCCAGGTCATGGGTACAGCTGTTGGTTCGCCGATCATCGTCTATCGTCTGCACGATCGCTTTGATCAGTCCAATTCGTTCATCCGCCATGCGCAGTAACTGCACACCACCGTTGCTGGTGATGTCGCCGCCACTGAACGACACCTCGATTTTACGACGCGAAAAGCCTGGAAATTCGAGCACATTCTGGGTACAGTTTGGATCGGGCAATTCCTCTTCCTGATTCTTTTTAAGTAACTGAATTATAAAGGAAATACGGGGTCTTGCCCTTCTCTTTTTCTATCCTTCGTGAAATATCCGGGCTAGATGTTGCACTGTTGCCAGTCCTCGAGACCGGACAAGAACTAGCTAGCTACTTTCGCCAAGATCGCCGTAGGGGCTCGCAAATACGATCTTGTATCCGTCGGGATCCATGAACAGGCATTCGCGATGTCCGGCTAACGGATTAACGTGTGGCTCTTCGATGATCTCCGCCCCTGAAGCACGTAGACGTTCGATCGCGTCATCAAAACGGTCGGTCTGAAAATAGAGCCAGATGCCGTTCCCGACAGGAACGTCGTCATCGATCAGATGTGGATGCTCGTGAGCGTCGCGATGATGAAGCTGCAGCAGCAGTGTGTCATCGCGTACGATCATCTCGTATTCGTTGCCACCATGGCCGCTTTTTGCGTCCAGCACCTGTTGATAAAAACGGCTGCTTGCCTCGACATCGCGTACGGTGATCATCGGTTGGGTTTTCATGGTGAACTCGGTTGTGTGTAACCAACGCTAGAGCTGGTATAAAGATTTCACGTTCTCACAGGTGATCTTCGCCCGATCCTCATCCGGGACGTCAACAAAAATTTCGTCTAGAACGTCCAACGAGCAGGGCCAGGTCGAATCGACATGGGGGTAGTCCGAACCCCACATGAGATTATCTATACCGATCAATTCTCTGGTGAGAATTGCCGGGCGGTCGTCCTCGATGGTTGCATAAAACTGTCGTTTCCATACCTCATGGGGTCGTTCTCCGGTGAATTCTTTCATTCTGAAGCGATGGTCGCGTAATAACCCCTGATCCACCCGATCGAGCCATTGTGCGATCCAACCTGCGTTGAACTCGCTGACGACAAACTTGAGGCGGGGGTGGCGCTCGGCGACCCCTCGACATATCAACTCGACGAGGGTGCGCTGCACAGTGGTCGGGGCGTTGGCGTAGTCGAGAATGGTATCGCGCACCGCGTGTTTCTGGCGGTATTGAGGCGGCAGATAAGCGTTGGTGCCGACATGCATGGACAGCGGGAAGCCGGCTTCTTCGGCGAGCGACCAGATCGGCTCGTAACACGCGTCCCGGTAGGGTCGTTCAGCGGGCGCTGAGCAGGGGATACAACCGCCTTTGTAACCCTTTTTGATCACGCGCTCGAGTTCGATCGCTCCGGCTTGCGGATCCTGCAATGGAATTGCGGCCAGTCCGAACAGCCTCCCGTTTGCCGCAGCTGCATAGTCGTACAGCCAATCGTTGTAGTTCTGTTGACAGGCAATGAGAAGCTCGGTGTTTTCGAAGCTGAACATGCCGAAAAAACCCGGATACAGGAACTCGGCGGCAACCCCGTCGATATCCTGGTCATCAGACCGACACGCACCGTCACGGATACCGGGACGTAGACCATCGTAACCCTTGGCCAGGGCGGCAACCGCTTCGGCATCACTCAGTTCGTCGACTTCGGGTTTGTGGCCGGGGCGCCTTTCGATGGTTACGCCTTCTCTGAGCCGCATACCGGCCCAGCCCATGCGTTTTCTGATGCCTCGGGGGCCTTTTGCAGGAATGACGATCGCATCGTGTTCGGTGCCCGCATTCGTAACGCGTGGGGCGTCATCTCCGAAACGCTCCGCTAGCCCGATAAAAACCTCTTCGGCTTCCACCACATGAGAATCTGCTGAAATCGGTTTCATCATCCCCCTCTTCGAAATCGCGCGATGACTAATGTAGTCGTCCATTCGAGCCTGTTCCAGCGCAATCGACTGCCTGCCGGTTAAGCTGTGAGGCAATCGATGCGGGTCCCTCGACCTGACTATCTCGAAACATTATCCTCGTCCGCTAAGGAGGAGGATGACCATGAGCAACGATCCCTACATTCTCATCACCGCCGATAGCCATGCCGGTGGTAGCCACGCGCAATATCGGGAGTATCTCGAAAAAGCCTATCGAGAGACGTTCGACGAATGGCGTGGCGGGTACAAGAATCCCGCGCAGGAGCATTATGGCAGCAAGAAGATGCGCAACTGGGATCTCGAGATCCGCACCAACGATCAAAACGGTCAGGGTGTCGTCGGAGAGGTCGTGTTCCCGAACACCGTGCCGCCGTTTTTCAGGAAGAGCGTTGTCATCGCGCAGCCGCCCAGACCTGAGGATTACGAGCTTGCTCTGGCAGGAATTCGTGCCCACAATCGGTGGTTGAAAGATTTCTGTGCCGAAGATCCGGATCGGCGTGCCGGTATCGGCTTGATCCTGCCAAACGATCTGGACGAGGCGGTTAAGGACGTCGAGTTCATTGCCGAGGCCGGTTTGCGTGGAGGAGTGTTGTTGCCGTTGATTCCCCCCGACTGCAATTGGCTGACACCCCTTTATGATCCGGCGTGGGATAAGCTGTTTGCAGCCATTCAAGATCACGATCTGGTGATCAACCAGCATTCGGGTCAAGGTTCGCCGGACTATGGGCGAACTCTGGTCGGCGAAGCCTTGTGGATTTCGGAAGTAACTTTTTATTGCCAGGCGGGCTACCGCCATTTGCTGATGAGCGGTGTTTTCGAGCGTTTTCCCAAGTTGAAGTACATCCTGACCGAATCCGGTTGCGCGTGGGTGAGTCCCATGTTGAAGCAACTCGATCGGATTCACAGGGGCATAGAACATGGCGCGATCGGCGAGATGCACTACGACGGCGACTGGGTGTTGAAAGACCTGCCGAGTGAATACGCTCAGCGTAACTGTTGGTATGGTGCGAGCTTTCCGAGTAAGTCGGAGCTCGACGGCTTGAGCGAGATCGGCGCGGAAAACGTCTTGTGGGGCAATGACTATCCGCATTACGAAGGCACTTTCCCGTACAACCTCGAATCGCTGAGGTTGACCTTCGCCGACGTGGCAGAGCGTGAGCGGCGCATGCTTTTTGGAGAAAACGCGGCTACGCTTTACAACTTCGACCTCGACAAGCTCAAGCCTCTGGCGGATCTGTATGGGCCGACTCCAGAACAAATTAACCAGCCTCTGACGCAGGATGAAATTCCCCGCGACGCAACCTGCTCGTTATTTCAAAGTGCGCTTTATGGGATGTAGGTTCAAACATGGCTATGCCTGAGAATCTCGGGATTGTCGATACCATGATCGGCTTTCCCGCAAGCGACTTCGCCCAGTACGACTTCATCCGTGCCCAGCTCAAAGACGGCTCTACGGATTTCGATTTCCCTGTTGAGTACCTGTTCAAGAACGTTCCCAAGGAACTCTACGGCAGCAAAGACCCGATCTCCGTCACGCTCCATGAAATGGATCGTTTCGATATCGAAATAGGACTTATCGGGGTGGGTGGTGATGTGAGTCGAAAGGCGCTCAAAGATTACCCGGATCGGTTTGTGCCGCAAGGCGGGGTGGATCCGAATACGGGTATGGAAGGCGTACGCAACATGGTGCGTCAATACGAAGAGTTTGGTGTGCGCTCGTTCGGTGCGTTCAACGCCGGTTACAACCCGCAGGTCGGAATCAGCGATGCGCTGATGTATCCGATTTATGCCAAGTGCGTGGAACTCGATGTGCCTATCTTTTCCTGCGTAGGGGTCCCCGGCCCTCGTTTTCCCATGTGGCCACAGCGTGTGGAACTGCTCGACCAGGTGATGTACGACTTCCCGGATCTAGTGTTTGTAACCCGCCACGGCTGCGAGCCCTGGGAGGATCTGGTGGTAAAGCTCATGCTCAAGTGGCCGAATCTGTACTACTCCACCTCCGCGTTTGCCCCTAAATATTATCCGCAAGCGATCATCAAGTACGCGAATACTCGAGGGGGGGACAAGGTCATTTACGCAGGGTATTTCCCGATGGGCTTGTCAGTTGAGAGAATCATGACCGATATGAAGGAGGTGGCTTTCAAAGACGAGGTGTGGCCGAAGTTTTTGCGTGACAACGCCAGGAAAGTATTGAAGCTCGACTAGCTGGACATGAGTCTTCTACTAATCATCGATGAAAGTCCGGGTGTCTTCGGGTTCGCGGTGATATCTCTCGACTAATCAAGCTCGCTACCGTAAACGTTTTCAACGGGTATTGATTCCAGGTCCACACCATCCAGACAACGGACGTTGATGGTCCACAGATCCGGGGCGGTGCGTGGTCGGCGAAACGGTAATATCCCACACGTAGGACAGAAATAGTCTTTGGCTGTATTTGTGTGCCACTGATAAAGAGTCAACTCCTCGAGAGGTGAGGAAATGTGTAAGTCCGCATCTGCGACTCGGTGGTTCAGTGCGCCTCTTTTTCTGCATAACGAGCAGTCGCACACACGAACCTGATCGAGATCGAGATCTACGTCAAACTGGACTTTGCCGCAGTGACATGAACCCGTGTAGTTCTTCTTCATGTTATCGGACATAAGCAATTTCGAGACGCCGAATAGTAGCGCACTTGTGCGTGCGCCAGCTGTCTACGTCGAGGGTGTCGTAGCTTTCCGGAAGTAGGTCTTGAGAGAATCGGCGTCGAGCCTGTCGAAATCTGAAAAAAGTGCATAACCTTTCTTGACAGGCGATTTTGCGAAATACCTCAAGGGAGAAGCTACTCCGGATTCGATTAACTCAGCACTCAGGTTGTCAGGAAGTTTGAACGCGAGGCCCACGGGCGTGAGGGAGATGCAGATCCGACCGTGTGCATAGAGTGCTGCACCACTGAAGAAATGTTTGCATTCTATGTTGGCTCGCCCCTTCAGATACTGGTGCGCGAGGACCTGCAGATTTTCCAGGAATGGTTGTGCCAAGGGTTAATGCCGCTCCGTGAGGCTCTTTATGAAATAGTCGCGGTGGTTTTCGGTCGGATACCCGCACAGGTTGGCGAAAAATTCGTATTCGTGTGTCGGGTAGAAATCCGGAGTCTGAAAATCGTAGCCGTATGGATGTGCATAGTGGCAGCCTCGATCCATGGAGATCTGTTCCACGCCTTTGAGCAGATTGCTTCCATATCCAGGATCTCTAAGGTTCTGCTCGTCATGGATCGCGAACGTCTGCGGAGCGACCGATGGGTCAGGCCGCATTGCGGCGTGGTATTGCGATAGCCCTTTGTGAATCACGCGAATCGTTTCTCGGTTGCTCTCGAGGTCCGCCTCGAAATTAGCTATCGAGAGGTCGTTTATCGTGGGATCTTCCATCGAACAGAACTCGTCAGTTATCGTCTTTTAGAGGTTCGAGCTTGATGGTCAATGCCTGGTTGTCGAGGACCGCCTTGCGCGAATATATCAATGGAAAGCTGGCTTCGGTGGCCCAGCCTTCCAACAAGTTGTCATAAAAAGGCGAGCGCGGGTCGCCGGATTGCCCAGGTGCGTTGGTCATTTGCGCAGCGTCCCACCGGCCAACGTCGAGAACCATGCGGAAAGACGCGCCCGCCCGCACGAGAAAATCATCGGCCCGAAAGCTTGTGCTGTTCGTGGTGTTGCCGCTCCCTCCGCGCGGATAAGCTCGATAGACCATGGCGTCAGCCAGCCAGCCCGTCGCGCGATGTTGCAAGGGATGCACAAACTGAATCCGGTGCAGGTCACCCCAACGCCATTCGGATGGATCTTCTCCAAGTAATTGCCGGGTTTCAGCGTACGCTGGCCCCAGAGTTGCACCGGCCACGTCTCGACCAAGCGGAAAACGCATGGCTTCAACGAGAGCCTGTGTATCGATAGGTTTCAACAGGTTTGGAGCCTGTGGTGCGATCGTCTTCGCAAGTTCCGGTTGCAGGTGGCGATAGAACCACACTGCGTACAGTGCCGCACTGGGTGAATCCACCGTCAGGTTTGCGTCCCAGTCAGCCAACAAAGCAAAGGCTTTTTTCGCTTGTGCCGTGAGGCGTTCAGGTGCCGGCAATCGCGCGATAACTTCCCGCGCCAGAATCGAATGATAGTCGCGCTGTAGCGACAAGGAATTTTTGAGTGTATGCGCGGATTGGCTTTGCAGTACTTCCTTCAGCCGTTGGTAGCGCCAGGGTGCAGACCATTCGAAGCCTACCCGGTAGGTTGCGATTGGGTAGTCGTCAGGCAGGCTCATTGCATTTGCCGTACCTGTGAATCCACGCTCCGGGTTGTATTCTTCGGGGAGCACGTCCATATCGAAGAAACCGTTCCATTCGTAGCGACCATCGCCCGGTACTGGCAGTAGGCCATCCCAGTTCTTACGGCGCGGAAACAACCCCGCGGCTTTGTACCCGATGTTGCCGTCCACATCCGCATAAACCTGATTTTCCGAAGGTGCCCCCCATCGGTTGAGTGCCGCAACAAACTCGCGCCAGTTTTGTGCCCTCATGTATTCCACACTGCCGAAGTAGGGTGACATGCCCGGAGTGAGCCACGCGGCCCGCACGGCAAAAATCTGGTTTTCGGTTTTGAACACCACCGGACCGTGGCGCGTGAATTCGAGTGTTACGAGTTGATCCGGCCCGTCTTTGACGACAACTTTTTCCGTCAACGTTTTCAGCGGTTCGACTGCACCCTGGTAGAGATAGCCGTTTTCAATACGCTCATAAACATAGAGGTCTTCCTGGTCGATGGGAAAGATCGTGAGCCCGAAAGCGATACGCTCGTTGTGACCGATGGAAATCCCGGGAAGCGCGGGTTCTCCGGCACCAATGACGTTGAGGCCGGGTGCGACCAGATGGGCTATGTAGCGAAGTGACGGAACAGCGTGGCCCCGGTGAGGGTCATCGGCAAGGATGGGGCGTCCCGTGGCGGTGCGGTTTCCTGCGACTACCCAGTTGTTGCTGCCGAGGTCTGCGTTCAGTTCATCTGTCCAGGCCTGGGCCAGATCGGGGCTTGGTTCGTCAAAGCGAACCGGGGCTTTGGCGAGCAGGTAGACGTCCAGTACGTCCCCGGGGATGTCGCAGGGGTCGAGCCCCGCGGGGATGCTGGTCTCCCATTGTGGTTCTAGTACCTTCCACATAGCGGCTGCGTCGAGGCCGAGTTTGCAGGCAATTTGAGCCCTGCGCACTTCGCTCACTACATTGCGCCAGAGGCCGTTACTGCGTATGCGCACCACGTCTTCTGGTGACCAGCTTCCAGGTGAGTAGCCGAGCAGATCAAATTCCGGTGGCATGAGCTCCGGGTGTTGACTCAGTTGCTCGACGTAGGCGTTGATGCCAGCGGTGAAGGATTCAGCGATTCGTTTTGCATCGCTGCCATAAGCGAGCCACTCGCGGTACATGTCTCCCCGATAGAGGAATAAACGTGCTGCCTTGTCCTGCTCGACGTAGCGGTTGCCGAGCACGGCTGAAAGTTCTCCAAGACCTCGAAGCCGCCACAGGTCGATCTGCCACAAGCGGTCTCGTGCCGCGTTGAAGCCTTGAACGAAGAACGCATCGTAGTGGGTCTGGGCATAGATGTGGGGTACACCCCAGGTGTCTACCACTATCTCAGCAGACCGGGTCAGACCCCGAACCGTATAACTCGCATTCTGGGCATGGGTAACGTTACTGAATGCAAGAGTGAGACCGATAATCGGTGCCCAGCCAACGACGCCCCAAGCGGATTTTAACTTCATTGAACCCCCCAGTTACCTGACAACGTTATCCTGAAGTCGACAACGTGGAAAGTACAACAGTGGGGCGCATCGCCATTTTCATATGGAGGTTCAGGTATGACCCGAGCCGAGTACTGTAGTACAAGACATAGTGCAACGGTTCGGTAAACGAGGGTTCATGGGCGCGCGGCTGGTATTTGATGGAGATTGCGGCTTTTGCCGTTATTCGGTGGAGTATGCGCGTGCGGTGACCCTGGACCAGGTAGAGTATCGGTCGTATCAGGAAGTAGCATCCGAGTACTCGGATGTAACCACAGAAGAATTCGCGGCTTCGATTCAACTGTTTCATACAGGCGAGCGTTACTCTGGCGCGGATGCCGCGTTCCGAACGCTGGCACTCGGCGGACTCGGCTTCTGGCACGTCCTCTACCGGTATTTGCCGGGGTTCGCTATCTGCAGCGAGTGGCTGTACCGGTTTGTGTCCACCCATCGCGTAGGATCTCTTGTTATCGCCAAAGCTCTCTTTGGTGCAAGCTTGCGGCCTGCTCAATTCGAGCAGACTGCAGACTGGCTATATCGCGGTGTGATGCTCATGGCGTTGTTGGCTCTGAGCTCTCTGTGGTGGCAGATCGATGCGCTGATTGGGGAGCACGGCATATTACCGGTCGCAGACTTTCTCGGAGCCGTGCGCGACCAGTTGGGAAGTGACGCATACCTGCAGGTACCGACGCTTTTGTGGATTTCCGCATCCGATACATTTGTACATGGTTTATGCGGATTGGGTTTGGTGGCTTGTTGTATCGGGATAGTCGGTCGCGCACGGGTGACGGCTGCTTTGCTGGTATATGGCGTTTATCTGTCGCTCTTCTATGGTGGCCAGATATTCATGGGATATCAGTGGGACCTGCTGCTCATCGAATGTCTGCTATTGAGTGCGCTGCTGGCAGGGCACCGGAAGTGGGGGATATGGCTTTTTCGCCTTTTGCTGTTTCGTTTCATGCTGCTCTCGGGCGCAGCCAAATTATTGCGCGACGATCCGACCTGGGTCGATGCGAGTGCACTTGCTTACCATTTCGAAACGCAGCCACTGCCTACGACTCTTGCCTGGTTCGCCCACCATTTGCCAGCCACGCTGTTGAAGGCGGGCGTTTATGCGACCTTGCTCATCGAAATCGTGTTCTCGTTGTTCGTTTTCTTGCCACGTAACCCACGTCTGGTGGCGGGGTGCGGCTTCGTACTGCTGGAGTTGCTTATCCTGCTCACTGGTAGTTACAACTTCTTCAACCTGCTCACTATCATCATGTGCCTTGCACTCCTCGATGACCGGTTGCTACGGCGTTTACCGCACTTGCGCGGTGTACGACCGCGACACATCACTCGCCACCTGGTCACCGGCTTCGGCTGTTTGATCGCAGTACTCGGTTTGCTCGTTGTACTGGACTCCACAACCAGATCGCGGGTACCGCGAGCGTTGCTGGAAGTATTCGAACCAGCACGAGCCGTAAATCGATATGGGCTGTTTGCGGTGATGACGACGAAGCGCGATGAACTGGTCATGGAAGGCTCGCTCGATGGTGTGAACTGGCTTGCCTATGGTTTCCCATTCAAGCCGGGCGATGTCGCAGACCACCCGCGACTAGCCACGCCCCACCAGCCACGGCTCGACTGGCAGATGTGGTTCGCAGCGTTGACCACCTTCGAAAGGTCTCCCTGGGTCTATGGGTTTGCGAGCGCTCTCTTGCGGGCGGAACCTGCGGTGCTGGCACTGGTCGAAGATCCGTTTGCCGGTGCTCCGCCTGCCTTTGTGCGTGTGGTGCGCTACCGCTATCGATTCACGACACCCGAAGAACGAGAACGGAATGGAGACTGGTGGCTACGTGAGCGAATCGGGCCCTGGTCACAGGAAATGCGCTTGCGCAGCCCTGTCGTGCGCCACGAGCCACTGACCCTTGATTGATATGCAGCCGAACAAGGCCGTTTGGTCGGAATAAGATTGGTCAGTCTTTCCAAGACAGTATCCGATCATTTCTAATCTTTTAAGCAAGAAACTTTACATAATTCATGTACCGATCTAATAGCTATTGATCGACGCTTGATTCAAACGTCACTGAAACGGATTGTGAGATTGGGATCAGACCCGGAAGATAAGTCACCGGCGAAGCTGCGCTCGGCATGTTTGATGTCGAGAAAGTCCCTCTCCTTCTGCTTCCCCTTGACGAAAACGACACCTCTATTGCTTCCCCAACAGAAAGTCCAAGTTGTTCGGCTGCAACACCCGCCTGGTCACGAGCATTGTCGATGGCAAGCTGTAACGCTTGCTTGCTGTATTCCTCAAGATCGTCGACGCCTGGTTGAGCACCTCCTTTTATCAGCGCACCAGCTTCGACCATTTCGTCAATGAGTTCCTCCACGAGTTCTAGATCACGAAGTACCACCCTCAGTGTTTGTTGGGCTTGAATACCGGGGGCTGAGCAATTGTCGTTTCTACTTCTTCGGTTCTCACTGATCGAAATGCCACTTGTTTTCAAATCAACCTCAGCAATATCTTGTTGGCGCGCTATCGTAATTAACTGACTCATGACCTCAGACACTTGTTGGTTTGCCGCTACCGCTTGCGTGGCTTCCCGCGAGACGTAAAAATTCAAGGTAACGAAATCAGGTTCGACGAACAGAGTCGCACTTCCGTTGACAGATAGTTTACCTGGCTCCGCCACAACAAATTGCGAGACGCACGCGATCTGAAAAGCAGCAACAAGCCAGATGAGCTTAAAGAATTTCATTTGTTTTCCCCTTAATGGCGCAGCTTTGCTGTGTTTCGCTGTTACTCTGGATCTTCTTGTCGTAGTGCGGCCTCTTCGACAGACTGAGTTCTCGACACTCGACCCGATACCAATGCAGAAGCTATGAAAATCACGACCCAAACTGTTTATAGGTGGGATAGCTTGTATATTCTGCTTTTTCATACAAGACTTTCAGTTTTCCAATTACAGGAACACAAGTTCTTTGAGAGCTAGTTCTGGCGATATTAGCGGCCATTACCCTACTTGATTGTTCTTGAGAATAGGTTGTTTGTGTTCACTTCTCCTCCCGAAGAAGGTCCTGGGCCCGTGCCGGTGGGTTGTTTGAAAATGCAAAAGGTGCTTGGCATCGATGCTATGAGTATTTTGGATCAATTCCTGAATCAGGAGGATAGTAGTTTAATAGGTGCTTTTCATGCGCAGGTGAATATTCAAGCTCAGCGCCGAGCGGAACCGCTGGATGAGGTCGGTCTCGATGGCCCGGGTAATGACCCCAGGCGTTCTTGACAGCTGGCAACCTCAACTCGAAGCCACTTTAACCACATGCTGGTCGAAATCGAAATCAGAGGCTCTGAAGTGCTTCGACGATACCGATGTACAGGGCCGCCTGCAGCGAAAACCCACCACCCGCTGCTTCGCGCGCGCTGTGTATGGCAATCACGACGTTTTCGGTGGGGTTCACGTAGATTCCTTGTCCGAAAATCCCCATGGCTTGATAACTGCCATCACCAATCAACCACCACAGGTAACCGTAATAGTCCGCCCCGTCGGATGGCGATGTGGATTCAACCATCCAGTTTTCCGGGAGAACCCGGGTTCCGTTTGCCAGCTGGCCACCGTTTAGCGCAAACAGGCCAAGCCGGCCGTAATCACGTAAAGTCGCATTGATACAGCAACCGCCAAACTCACCCCCACCAGGCTCGGTGAGCTGCCAGTGTGCGTCCGATTCCATCCCGAAGGGCTGCCATATCTTAGCGGTCAGATAGGTAGACAGATTGTTGCCAATCGCCGCGCGCAATAGCGTGCCGACGAGATTTGTCTCTGCGGTGTTGTAGTTGAAAACCTCGCCGGGTTCTGAGGTGCGTGCTTTGCTTCGCAAATGCTGATACAGCGCAAGCGTTTGCCAGGTTGCGGTCGCGACATCGGAGCTACGATCTGCATAGTCCTCATTCCACTCGACACCTGAGGCCATCTGCATGATGTTGCGCAGCGTGACCTGGTCATAGGGTGAGCCCTTCAACTGGGGCAGGTAGTCGGTGACCTTCTCATCGAGGCTTTTGATGTATCCATCCTGAATTGCCGCACCTACCAGCATAGACACAACCGACTTAGCAACAGAAAATGACACCCAGAGACTTTCCCGAGTGTTGCCAAGTCCGTAACGCTCGTAGGCAATTCGACCGTCCTTGATAACCAGCAAACCAGCGACGTTTCTGTCCACGAAGTACTCATCCACCGTCATAACCGTATCTTCGTAACGTAGCTGAGCGTTACCTAGTTCAAGAGGGAATGCCGGTAGCGGCAGAACCGAGTTGCCAGCCGTTATCGTACGGTTTGGCGACAGCACGTCCATATTTCGAAATCCCGATACCTTCTGATACGCATTCCAGAACAGTATGGCCGATCCATCGGGTGCGAAGTGCCGGGCGTCGTCTGAGGGGTCGATCGTAGGTGCTTTGGCATTGACCGTGTTACCAGCAAAGATAAAGAAACTTACGAAAAGAGGAAAAACGATCGAGCTTACGACTTGCATATTTGGTTTCTCCCGGTTCGTGGCACAAAACCAGTCGATGCTATAATTTGCGGGCATAGTGTCTCAGCTATCCCTTCCGATCCACCTCATTGCTCTTCAAGAAGCAGGTGTAAGCGTAAACACCACCATACCGGATGATGTCTGCTCAAAGGGACCAGACGGAAGAACATCGGCTAAGTCAGCGTGACGTACAGAGTAAGTAGTAGATGCTCGCTTTTCGCTTTTCGCTTTTCGCTTTTCGCTTCCGCTGAAGCGCACCTGAAGGAAGAACATCGGCTA
>JACZXA010000137.1 GCA_022571865.1 Pseudomonadota bacterium | reverse complement strand
GTCGTGTGCCCGCCGTCGCGCCAGTGCACGACAAGGTCGCCGCCGTCCTGGGTAAAGCGGACAACCGGGTCCACGAGCTCATACGTCAGGCCCGCCTCGACGGTGACGGACGCCTCGGCGCTCCGTCCCGGCGAGGCGACCTGGACCGCGGCCGCGGCCTGGGCCAACTGCACGGTTTCCCCGGTGCCTTGCGCGGTGGTTGTGTCGGTGGAGGCCCCCTGGTCAACGGTGGGGGTGGCGTTCGCGGTGGAACGCGTGTCAGTCATTTTCCTGCCCCGTTTCTTTTAATGTTCCCGGGCGCGTTATCGCCCCGGCGAACATGACTACCGACACCAGGACATGGAGGCACTCAGGCGATTTCGAGGCGCCGATGTACCTCTGGTCATGGAAGTGCATCGTGCCAACGAGATCGGCCAGGTCGTGAGTCTTGCCGAAGATCTGGGCATTTCCCTCGTGATACGCGGCGGTACCGAAGCCTGGCAGGTTGCGGATCTCCTGGCGGAGCACGACGTTGCGGTGATCGTGGACCCTCTCGGCAACCTTCCCCGTTCCTACGATCGGCTCGGTGCACGTCTCGACAACGCGGCACTTCTGCACCGCGCCGGGGTTCGAGTGCTCATCAGCTCCCAGCAAACGCATAACGTGCACCTGTTGCGCCAGCAAGCGGGCAACGCGGTGGCCAACGGCCTTCCGTGGATCACGGCGTTAGCCGCCGTTACCCGTAATCCAGCCGAGGTATTCGGCTTGGGCAACGTTGGAACGTTAGCGGTCGGTAACAGAGCCGACATAGTGATCTGGTCGGGCGATCCCCTCGAGATAACCACCTGGGCCGAACGTGTCATGGTCGATGGCACCTGGGTGCCGATGCAGTCGCGCCAGACTCGGCTGTTTGAACGTTATAAGGATCTGGGTGGGGATAAGCCGTTTGGCTTTCGTTAATTCTCGCTCCCGGGATCATCGTGAACGCGAATGAGCCCCTCCTGAGTAGCAGAGGCGACCAGCACGCCATCGCGTGTGTAGATGAGTCCCCGGTTGAGCCCTCGGGCGCCGGTTGCTTTAGGGCTGTCCTGAACGTACAACAGCCATTCATCCGCCCGGAACTGGCGATGAAACCACATGGCGTGATCGATGCTTGCCACCTGCATGTTGGTTTGCGTGAAGCTCACCGCGTGGGGGAGCATCGCGGTATCGAGCAGCGACCAGTCTGACAGGTATGCCAACACGCATTGATGCAATCGCCGGTCGTCCGGTAGCGGGTCCCTTGATTTCATCCAGCACATTTGCCGAGGCGCGACTTTTTTCGGATTGAAAATGTCCTGGGGGTTGACCGGGCGGATGTCGATGGGTCGTTCTCTTGCAAAGGATTCGGCGTATTCCTTCGGAAGTTTATCCAACCACTGAGCGCGTAACTCACGTTCGTCCAGGAGCGACTCCGGGTCGGGTGCCTCGGGCATCGGAAACTGGTGCGACAGCCCATCCTCGTCCACTTGAAAGGAAATGGACATGTTGAATATCGCTTTGCCATGTTGGATGGCGACCACCCGGCGAGTGGTGAAGCTGCGTCCGTCACGAATTCGATCCACGGTGAACAGGATAGGTATCGTGGTGTCGCCAGGGCGAAGAAAGTAGCCGTGTAACGAGTGAGCGTGTCGATCGTCGGGTACCGTTCTCGACGCGGCGACCAGAGCCTGGCCGATGACCTGACCGCCATAAACTCTCTGCCACCCTTCGCTCGGGCTCCTGCCGCGATAGTGGTTCTTTTCGATTTCCTCGATGTCGAGTAGCTCGATCAGATCCTGTAGTGATTGCTGCTCCATGACGCCTCCAGCCTCGGGCGGGGTATTGTAGACGCGTGCAGGGTCGTGGAAAATCGAAAATAGTCATAGACCAACTTCAAAGGAAAATCATGGCGTCGCGACGAGAACTAATTCAACTCACCGAAGAAGAAATCAGTGCATACATGGTTGAGCAGAAGACGCTCATCATCATATCAAATGGGGTCGATGGCTATCCTCATGCGATGCCCATGTGGTTCTATGCTGACGATGCGGGATGTCTTTACTGCTCAACGTTTCGTAAGAGCCAGAAGGTATTGAATTTTCGCCGCGATCCGAAGGCCACATTACTGGTTGAAAGTGGTGAAGAATACGCGCAGCTCAAAAGTGTGATGGTTTATGCGACGGTGGAAATCATCGATGATTTTGATGCGGTATGTGATGCGCTGGTTAAGATCAACAGCAAAGGCCAGGAGGTAGATGCCGCACAGATTGAGGCGCTTCTGAGTGCCCTCGCAAAGACGGCAGAGAAGCGCGTTATCCTGAAATTCCACCCCGAACGCTACGTCAGCTGGGACCACTCGAAGCTCGGTGGTAAGTACTGACCTAAAACACTCATCAGGAGTATCGGCGTGGTCAACCCGCCAGGATAAACAGCCAGACGGCCGAGCCCAGGGCGCCCAGGAAGAGCAACGACCGGAGCGTCGCCCAGTCGGCAACGTAGGCGAGCGCGTGCAGTATCCGGAAGGCGACAAACGCCATCGCAAGCGTTGCGGACATCTGGGCATCGGCACCCGCGAAGTGCGCAACCAATACCGCAGCCGTGAATATCGCCGCGGCCTCCCAGGCATTCTGCTGCGCTGCGACAACTCGTGCTCCGGCACCGGTCAACGCCGCCGATTGCTGGCGCGGATTGTTGTTGTCCAGCGTACCAAGTTGTTTGGCTTTGAAGTAACCGGCTACTCCGGCAAGCACGTAGGGAATGAGCAGAATAACCAGCAGACACCAGAACGGGGTAGTCATCTTCAACCTCCAAGTTGGCATCGGCGAAAGGTGGCCGATGGGTCTGGCGGTAGATCCTGGAGATTACGATATTATGGAAATCGATCGACCACCGCGCTTAAAATAAACCCCTACGGGAGATTTATACAGTGTTCGCGTCGATAATCAATCGAGGTTCGTGGGTATAGGCACATCGAGTGTGGCAACTGTCCGGTGTGTCAACGAGTAGCGCGAACCCACGTTGACACCCTCTCACCGCCTTTGTCGGTTAACGTGGCTAAGTTAATATTTGTACGACTCTGATTTGTACGGCCCGATGGCCTCTACCCCGATGTAGTCGGCCTGGGCAGGGGTCAGTGTGGTCACGGTGCCGCCGAAACCTTGCACCATCAGCAGCGCCACTTGTTCGTCGAGTTTCTTTGGCAGGATTTCGACGGTAATAGGCGCTCGCTGATTTTCCGGTTGGTCTGCCCAGCGCTGCTCGAACAGATGCATCTGAGCGAGCACCTGGTTGGCAAACGATCCGTCCATGATTCGAGATGGGTGTCCCATTGCGTTGCCGAGGTTCACCAGCCTGCCTTCCGATAGCAGAATGAGATAGTCGGACGGATCGTCGCTGCGGAAGATCTGGTGTACTTGATCCTTGACCTTGTCCCAACGCCAGTTTTCACGCATATAGGTGGTGTCGATTTCGTTGTCGAAGTGGCCGATGTTACAGACGACGGCGCCTCGCTTGAGGGTCTGTAACATGCTGCTGTCGCAGACGTTGGTGTTCCCCGTACAGGAAACCAGCAAGTCGGTATCTTCTAAAAGCATCGTGTTGATGTCTTCGACCAAGCCCGTGTTGTTTCCTCCGTGGTACGGCGAGACGACCTCATATCCATCCATACATGCCTGCATAGCGCAGATAGGATCGATTTCCACGATGCGCACGATCATGCCTTCCTGACGCAGGCTTTGTGCGGAACCCTTACCGACATCTCCGTAACCGATCACCAGCGCACGTTTTCCGGCCATGAGCATGTCGGTGCCCCGTTTGATTGCGTCGTTGAGGCTGTGCCGACACCCGTAGCGATTGTCGTTCTTCGATTTTGTCACTGAATCGTTCACGTTGATCGCAGGAATTTTCAGCTCGTCGTTCTCCATCATCTCGTAGAGACGGTGTACACCGGTGGTGGTTTCCTCGCTGATGCCGTGAATGATTTTCAACATGTCCGGATACTTGTCATGAATCATTTGGGTCAGGTCTCCGCCGTCATCCAGCAGGAGGTTGGCATCCCAGGGTCTTCCGGCTTGCAGAATTGTTTGTTCGAGGCACCACAGGTATTCGTCTTCTGTTTCATTTTTCCAGGCGAAGACGGGAACGCCGGCCACCGCCACTGCGGCAGCAGCGTGATTCTGGGTCGAAAAGATATTGCAGGAAGACCAGCGCACCTCGGCGCCGAGTTCTATCAGGGTCTCGATGAGCACGGCCGTTTGAATGGTCATGTGGATGCAGCCGATGATCTTCGCCCCTTTCAGGGGGAGTTCGTTCGCGTATTTACGCCGCAACGACATCAAGGCAGGCATCTCCGCCTGGGCGAGCGTTATTTCTTTGCGGCCGAAATCGGCAAGCGTGAGATCGGCGACTTTGTAATCGGACATGATTGTTCCTTAAGGGTTGCGAGGGACGAAACCGTGAATCTGAATGCGAAAACCGTTTTTCTGGGCGAGGTATTGGGGCTCGCCGGTATCGAACCCGGCGTGTACGGCCCAATCGGTGAGTTCGGAAGGTTCGAATCCGAGCCACAGATCACCGCAGGCTTCCTCCGCCCACGTGTGGTTGTGGCGGCAGAGTTCTACGACCACCAGGAGACCTCCTGTTTTGATGATTCGATATGCCTGATGAAAGAATAGTTGAGGAGCGGCCATATGGTGGACGACCATCGCTGCAACGACACATTGATATTTGCGCAGGCGAGGCAGGGCAGTGAATTCCTTTTCCAGCAGCAGGACATTGTTCAGGCTTTGAACTCGCCGGGTGGTTCGTTGCAGCATCGCTTTGGAACTGTCGATTCCGACTACCTGGGTAAAAGTCTCCGCCAACAAATGCAACAACTCCCCGTCACCCGGTCCGATATCGAGCGCCGTTGTGGTGTCGATATCGTAGCGGCGGATCAGATCCATGACCGTGGGTGCGTAGACGTGCGCATCGCTGATCAGCGCTTGTTTGTCACGGAACTTATCCGCGAAGGTGGCGAAAAATTCTTCGCTGCGCAATCGGCGTTGCTCGTGAACCTCGCGCAGCCGTTTGTTCATCGCGTCTTCCAACTCCAGATCGTCGCAGGCCACAAACAAAGCTGTCCGCAGTTGATCTTCCGGGTCTACGGAGCGTCGGTAGAAGATGCTGTTGCCTTCACGGCGCCGGGTGACGAGGCCTGCCTGATGCAGCACCTTCAGGTGATGGCTGAGCGCCGGTTGCGGGGTTGCGAATATCTGGCACAGCTCCAACACCCCGAACGAATCTTCCTTCAGCGCCCGCAGGATGTTCGCCCGCAGGCGATCTCCGACCGCCTTTGTGATAGCCACCAGGTTATCGCGGCTGTCGCGCGATGGGGTCAATGTTGCCGGTTCGGCCAATGGTTTGCGCCGTCAGTTCTCAAACGGGTGGGCGAGGTTATCAGGTCTGCCAGTCAATATCAAAATATATTGATATTGGAATTTTCCCCGGGACTGGCACAATGGGCGACCGCGGAAGAAAAGACCCCCTGATGATGACCAGAACCTTCCCAGCCAAGCTAGTGAGCAAACTGCCCGATGTGGGCACGACAATTTTCACGGTCATGTCGGAACTCGCGCGGGAGGAGGGTGCGCTCAATTTGTCCCAGGGCTTTCCGGATTTCGATGGCCCGCAAGCGTTGCTCGAACGAGTGCAGCACTATTTGACCCATGGCCACAATCAATATGCACCGATGATGGGGACTTTGAGCCTGCGTGAGGCGCTTGCCAGGAAGGTCAGCGACCTCTACGGATGTATCGTAAATGCGGACACGGAGATCACCATCACTTCGGGTGCCACCGAAGCGCTGTTCTGCGCCATCGCCGCTGTCGTTCGTCCAGATGATGAAGTCATCGTTTTCGACCCGGCGTACGACAGTTACGAACCGGCGATCACCCTGCAGGGTGGAATCACCCGCCATATACCCATGCATCCACCCGCCTATCGGATCGATTGGGACCGGGTGGCCGATACCATCAACGAGCGTACCCGACTGATCATCAGCAATACTCCGCACAACCCGACGGGTACGGTCTGGGATGCGAGCGACATCGATGCTTTGCGGAGCGTCATTCGTCAACGCGACATATACCTGCTGG
Organism: Pseudomonadota bacterium; assembly: GCA_022571865.1. GTDB lineage: Bacteria > Pseudomonadota > Gammaproteobacteria > Pseudomonadales > Azotimanducaceae > SMWK01. Next base: position 6,482 of record JACZXA010000137.1, on the reverse strand, counting down.
CGGATGAAGTATACGAACACATGGTGTATGACAACCGTACGCACGAAAGTCTGTGTCTTTACCCGGATCTTTTTGCCCGCAGCTTTGTGGTGTCTTCCCTGGGAAAGACGTATCACACTACCGGTTGGAAGATTGGTTATTGTGTGGCACCGGAACCATTGTCCACGGAATTTCGACGCATCCATCAGTACGTCACGTTCACATCGAACACTCCGATTCAGCTGGGTCTCGCGGACTTTCTTTCAGCCCACCCGGAACATCACCTGAATTTGCCGGAGTTTTACCAGGCAAAACGAGATTTGTTTTGTGGACTGCTCGAGGATTCGGTTTTCGACCCGGTGCCGAGCGCCGGTACCTACTTCCAGTTGCTCGATTATGGTCACTATTCGAACGAACTCGACACTGACCTGGCCATTCGCCTGACCCGGGAGGCTAAGCTGGCATCCATTCCCGTATCCGTTTTTTATCAAACTGACCCAGGTCACACCGTTCTTCGATTTTGCTTCTGTAAGGACGATGAGACCCTGCAACGCGGCGCAGAAATTTTATGCAGCCTCTGACGTTGAGCCTTATTCAGACCCAAACCCATTGGCACGACCCCGCGGCCAACATGGCGATGTTTGATCGCTGGTTCACGGAGCTCCCGGAGTCGGCTGACATCGTGGTGCTTCCGGAGATGTTCAGCACCGGGTTCACCATGAATTCCACTGACGTTGCCCAGCCCATGAACGGCCCGACGGTCGAGTGGCTCAAAGCAGCGGCCGCGGCGCTGAACAAGGTGGTTTGCGGGAGTGTGGTGATCAAAGAGGATGGCCTGCACTACAACCGGTTTTTATGGGCAACACCATGCGGCGAACTTTGTATATACGACAAGCGTCATCGGTTTCGCATGGCGGGTGAGCACGATCACTATGATGCGGGAAATGAACGACTGGTTTTGACGGTCGGAGGATGGAAAATATGTCCAATGATTTGTTATGACTTGCGATTTCCCGTCTGGTTCCGAAATCGCGACGACTACGATGTGTTGCTGTGTGTCGCTAACTGGCCGGCGGTGCGTCTTGAAGCCTGGAGCACATTGTTGCGTGCCAGAGCGATTGAGAACCTGAGCTATGCGGTGGGAGTCAACATAATCGGCGAGGATGGCAACTCGGTGACCTACCGCGGTGGCACGGTGGCCTACAACCCGGAAGGCGAGGTGTTGATTCAGGCTGATGATCAAGCCGGAATTTTCACGGTTGAGTTAGACAGGGCATACCTCGATCGTTATCGTGCCGCATTTCCTGCATGGCAGGACGCCGATGATTACCGGCTCGTGGATGAACGAGAGCCAACCGATCGATGATGAGGATGTCATATATGAGAAGGTTTGGGATCGTAGCGATGGTGTTGTGGCTCAGCGGATGTCACGCCGGTGAAACGGGAGATACCATCGCCCAGCCCCAAGACACGATGGCCATCGGCGAGGATATCTACCACAAGTTCTGCTTCTCGTGCCACGCAGCGGGCGTTGCCGGTGCACCCATGGTTGGGGACAAAGACGCCTGGTCGATGCGCTCCGCGAAGGGGAGCGACCTGCTTTTGTTGTCCACCATGGAAGGCATGCCTCCGGGAATGCCGCCCATGGGACTGTGCATGGCCTGTACGGAGGAAGAGATCAAAGCCGCCATCGAATATATGCTTGCGGCCAGCCAATAGGGGATTTACGCTACTTATTGGCTTTTTTAGCCGTTTTCCGCGTGGGTGAGGATAAAAAAACCATAATATAATCAGTGGGTTAAATGTTGGAACGAATCATGCATTCCAGCAGAGAAGAAAAGCTACGAATGGTTTAAGAGGGAAGACCGGATGGCCCGTTATCTACCTGGAGACATCGTCTCGCGCCGTAAGGGATTTGTGATGCACAAAGGCATCGTACTGCGAGATGGTCGCATTCTCCACAACTCACCGTTTAGAGGCGAACATATCTGCTCGGAAGCCGAATTTCGGGATGGTAAAACGCTGTACGCAACGCGCCTGGAACGACACCAACGTGCACGGGCATTGCGTGAAGCCGATCGCAATATCTCCAGAGGTTATAACCTGTTCACCAACAACTGCGAGCATACCGTGAATCGGGCAACCACCGGCGTTGCAGAAAGCCCACAGTTACAGTCGTGGATAGCCGGCGTGGGTGTTGCGGCGTTGACCTTCGCGGTGACCCGTCACCCCGGTGCAACGATTGCGGGTTATGCACTCGGCCGAGGGCTTGCTAACCGTTTACTTCGTCGCTAAACCCGTTTCCTCCGATTAATGCAGATTAACGCAGTAGTTGGCTCATGACTTGAGCCGCCTGCGGCATGAGCCTTTCCGGATCCAGCCCGAGGCTCGCGAGTGCCGTTGCCGCAACCTGTGATTGTTTCCAGTGGCCCTGAATGAGCCCATGTGAGTGAATCGTCGGCCCGACCGCGGCGAGCCAGATCTGGTCGGATCCCGGTACCCCGTCAGGGGCGTCTTGCCTTTCGGCTTTTGCCATGGCACCGGGGCTTGCGTGATGCGGCCAGCCTTCGGGTGTGTTGCCTCTGCCGTGGTCTGTGGTAATGATCAATATGGTTCGATTTCTGTAGAAGGGATCCGCCTGCAAGTGGTTCCACAAGTCTTTTAACATCCGATCGGTGCGATGTGCGGCATCGATGTAGCGGTCGTAGTGTCGATCGTGGGCAAAATCATCGGTTTCACCGTACGCAATGTAGATCACCCTCGGTTGTCGGTTGTCGAGTGCTTCCAGCGCGTATCCATGCGTGATGAAATCGAGGCGAACGGTTGTCCACAGCCGAGGAGCAACGGCCGCAACTTTGTTCAGCCAACGGATCTGCTCGGTCGCGGCCGGGGGTAGCGCGGTGAATCCGACGTTTACCGGTAGTCGAGCGCGCTGGGAGTTGATGATGTAGGGAAAAACGTCCCAGGAGCCAAAAGCCTGCACACGGGTGTTGAAACCTGGCATGCCATTGAGAACTTCCAGGAAAGTGACGTTCTCGTTCCAGATGCGGTCGTTGGAGTCGATTGCAGGATCCGCCCGTCCGGTCAGAATTTCGTTGTAACCCGGATAGGAAAACCACCAGGGGTTGGTGACTTCCATGTAACTTCCCTGGTTTCGGTCACCGATCAGTACCCCCTCCGATGCGATAGTCGACCAGAAAAAGGGGAAAAGTAGCCTGCGACGTTCGTCTCGGTCCTCGCGCCAGTAGGTAGCCTTCAAGAGTTCGGGATTGTGGGAGTAGCGATTGTCCTCGATGAGGTCCAGGTCGATCCCGGCAAAAACCTCCTGCCAGCGCACACCGTCCAACGTGACCAGAACGAGATTGAGTGACGGATCTTGCGCGCGTACGGGGTGGTGGAAGACACACAGCCAGACCAGCACAAAGGCCGAGACATAGCGAACTTCAGGACTGTTGGATATCATTTTGGCAGTTTAACCAGTGTCATGTGCCGGTCGGGATTCCCAGCCACCCTTCTTTAGGCAAGGCCACAAAACGCCCCCAACCCGGGATAACCAGTTTTTGACAATGAAGCTGTAAGCGGGGTGCGTGTTGTGCGGTTGAGCTGGGCTTGCCATAGAGCGAGTCCCCCATGACGGGATGGCCGATCCAGGCAAGATGAACCCGGAGTTGGTGTGTTCGACCGGTCGTGGGTTTGAGTAAAACGAGCGAACGATCCCGGATGTGCTTCAGCAGCCGCAACTTCGTGTGGCTCGGATGTCCGCTGTCACCCGGTGGTTCAAGGCGCCAGCGTTGTTCGCGGCAGACGATGTTTGATCTGGGTCCGGCCACCCGGTAGCGGCTTTTCCTGCCTTTTTTCAGCGGCAGTTCGATGTGCCCGGAACCGGCGAGATCTAATCGTCCGGTTACCCACGCAACGTAGAATTTGTCCACCTGATGTTTTTGGATCGCCCTGGTCAGAGAAGTTTGAGTTCGCTGGTTGAGCGCGATGAGCAACACCCCGCTGGTGCCTTTGTCCAGACGGTGCACCAGATACGGTTTGCTGACTTTGGCTGAGTTCTTGATCTCGTCCCAGAGATTCGGCGCACCGGTTCGGTCGCTGAGCAGTGAAACATTGGGAGGCTTGTTGATCACCATGAGGTCGGTGTCGTGAAATAGAATCTCAAGCACGGGCGAGTTGTGTTGCCACCTCGAGCATGGCCTTGGTCACTTTTAGAGTTTGCTCGAGGTCGACGGCTTCGGGCCAGCGATCGTCGGGATGATGAAACAGACTATTGCTACCGAGCAGGGAAATGTACTGGCCGCCGCCGTCGTAGATGTTGCGCGCTTCGCCATAAGGTCGTTCATCGAGGGGGGTCACGTCCGCAATGGTGATGTTCTGGTTCTCGAACGCTCGCAAACCCTGGGACTGGAGCGAGGCGTTCGAGGCTTGAAAGCGAATCCTGCTGTTCAGGGCGGCGAAATTGGCCCCGAGATGGATCCAGGCATGCGCTTCGCGAATCAACCTGGAGTTTTGCTGGAGATAGTGATCGAGACCGACGTGCCCGAGCTCATGGCCGGTGTTGGCGGTAAAGATCAGATCGCGATCGGGCGGATGGGCGGCAAACAGGCGGATGCACTCGAGCCATATCGTGATTCCGCCTGCACGTTCAGACGTACACGTCCACCACGCGCTGAGCGGCGTCATGATGACCAACGGTGCCAGTGCTGAGTCGCGACCCGGAATTCTGGTCTGGACGTTGCTTGCCCGGGTCGTTTCAAGGGTCACGTGAGCATTCAGTTTTACCGGCGTAGCGTTGTCGCGCGCAGCGTGTAACCAATCACGATGTTCTGTCGCGACTTGCAACACCGGCGGTCCAAAAGGCATCCGGTAGGCGTCCGCGTTCAGCAAACTCAACCCGGGACGGACGGTGTCGCCGCGTGCGACGGCAACGATGGCCGCAAATCCGGAATCCCTGCGAGCCGTTTCGAGGGAAACGTTAGCCCGAGGGACAGGGGAGAACCCGGTCAATCCGATGGCGGCATTGGAATCCAGATTGCCGAGCGTGCCGCTCACGCCGCGCACATCGGTATAACCGCCATCAAACAGCGGCACACCCACTGCGCGATGGTCGTCGGTTTCGACACTGCACTCATGTAATACCCTTCGGGCGAATGCAAACCAATCGATGTTGGGTTCCAGACCACAAACGCTTATTTCGGCTGCCAGCCAGGAGGAGGTTCGCGAAGCACCCTCGGTACCGGTGCGGTGGTCGGTGATCTCGTCCCAGGACCGAATGTCTCGTTCGATGCGTTGCCGCATGCTTGTCTCCACAGGACGCGCTCGAGCGAGCGCGAGTGTGCCACTGAGGCTCGCACCCCAGGCGAGCAGATTGCGGCGATTCAACATGGGTCTTACCAGGGTCAGCTTGTTATGCGTACGTACTCAAAATCTCCAGGTTTGCCACCTACGCCATTTTTTGGCGGTGCGATCCAGGAGGCATAAGCACCCGGAGTTAGAGTAGCGTTCATCAGCGAAAGAATGTACGTCAGATCTTCCTGAGAAGGCAGGCAGTCGATTGAGACCGCCGCCCAGTCTTCGTCGTTTACGATTTTGCCAATAGGCGTAATGTGCAGATTCGCAAAACCGCCGATCTGGCGGTTGAAGCCGCGGTGAGGCAACGACAGGGTAAAGTCGATGTTCGATTTGGCGATGGTTTTGTTCCAGGCAACCACGATTTTTTCACAGTCGCCAATGTAGTCGTCGACCAGTCGTGCGTTGATCGCGCTGATTGCGGGTGCCTGCGTAACGACGAGTTTGCCGTCTACGTTTTGCAACAGTGGGTAGGTGTCATTCAGCAACTGGTGATCGTCAGTGATATCCACTTCGTGGAATCGACCTTTGACGCCCGCGGTAAAAGCGTTGGCGGCATTTGTGGAAATTTCGGATCCAAAAAGGTCGAGAGTTACCGAGAAGTGGAAATTCATCTTCCTCTGAATCAAAGGCAGATCCATGACGCCTCGCGCGCGAATAGCGCCCACATCGCCCGGGTCGGAGATGTCGGCTGCGTTCATCGCTTCGCAGGTGCGAGCCAGAATTCGCTCGACCCCGCTTTTACCGACAAACATGTGGTGGGCTTCCTCGGTGAGCATGAAACGGCAGGTTCTCGACAGCGGGTCGAATCCGGATTGGGCAAGGCATTCAAGCTGCATCTTACCGTCGCGGTCGGTGAAGCTCGTGAACAGAAAGAACGACAACCAGTCCGGCGTCTCCTCATTGAAAGCGCCGAGAATTCTCGGCTGGTCCGCGTCCCCCGAGGTGCGTTCCAGAAGTGCTTCCGCCTCTTCTCGGCCATCGCGGCCAAAATACTTGTGCAGGAGATACACCATTGCCCAAAGATGCCGGGCCTCTTCTACGTTGACCTGAAACAAATTACGCATGTCGTAAAGGGAAGGCGCGGTGTGGCCGAGAAAACGTTGCTGTTCGACGGATGCGGGTTCGGTATCGCCCTGGACAACCAACAG
>JACZXA010000136.1 GCA_022571865.1 Pseudomonadota bacterium | reverse complement strand
CCGGAATCAGCAGTGTGGTTATTTCCAGCCAGACATCGGTTTCGTTTTTGATGAACTCCAACGTTTCCAGCACCGGTGCCAAGTGACCACCGCAGATCTTGCGGTAAAAACGTTCGGTGAACGCCTTCAGGTCCACGTTGGTGGCGTTCATTGCCTTGAAAAACTCCTCCCGGGGGGCTGGATCCACATATCCGGCGGTGACTGCGACCGATTGTATCGATGACTCCCGACATGCCGTGGCGACATCCACCGCATACTCGAGGAAAACGACCGGGTCGTTGTAGGTAAAGGCGATGCTGGTGCAACCCGACTCTACCGCGCTTCTTACCAACTGCTCAGGTGTCGCTCGATCCGCCAGGGTGTCCATCTCTCGAGACTTACTCATATCCCAGTTCTGGCAGAACTTGCACGCAAGATTGCAGCCGGCGGTGCCGAAAGAAAGCACCCGGCTACCCGGAAAGAAGTGGTTGAGTGGTTTTTTCTCGATGGGATCCACGCAGAAGCCGGATGAACGCCCATAACTCACCAGTTTCACCTCGCCATCCAGGCGCTGACGCACATAACACAATCCGCGTTGGCCTTCTCGTAACCGGCAATGTCGAGGACAAACGTCGCATTGCAGGCGCCCGTCGGCTAGCGTGTGCCAGTATTTGGTGGAGACGACGGTATCATCCATAGCGAACCCATAATCCACGCCTACGGCTCGCGTTACAACAGGCACAATATGCACGTTGTGCTACGCGGGCTAATTTTCGCTCCGGTCCATACGGCACCGTATGCTCCCACCGCTGCGTGGGCGCTACCTACGCACGCATTTTGCCTGTTCTAATGCGTCTGCGCCCGCGCATTATTGTTACAGTAGGGTTAGCCTATGGTGACGGGACGCACAGCAACAAGCAAACATGAATACGCGCAGTCCGGCCGTCGCCGGAACGTTCTACCCGGGGCGTAAAGCCGAGCTTGCCGAATGTCTGAAAGAGATGTTGGCTGACGCGGTTGAAAGAGCAGAGTCGAGCACCCCAAAAGTACTGATTGTTCCCCATGCGGGGTACGTCTACTCGGGACCTGTCGCGGCAAGCGCCTACTCCCTGTTGCAGGCACAGCGTCAATCCATCACGCGGGTGGTCCTCCTGGGTCCGGCACATCGGGTGTATCTAACCGAGATGGCCGTACCCTCGGCATGGTCCTTTGCTACCCCTTTAGGCGAGGTTCCCGTCGACCGGGAGGCCGTAACCGAAGCACTGACGTTGCGGGGCGTTGTTGTTTCGGACGAGGCCCATGCCACCGAACACAGCCTCGAGGTTCATCTCCCCTTTTTACAGACGATGCTGGAATCGTTTTCAGTGTTGCCGGTGGTTGTGGGTCAGTGTTCCAGTGAACGGGTGGCCGCGCTGGTGGACGGGTTCTGGGGTGGTGATGAAACCCTGATCGTGGTCAGTTCCGACTTGTCGCACTATTTGCCTTACCTGCAGGCCTGTACGAAGGACGCGCACACGACGGAGTTGATCCTGCAGCGATCGAGCAGTCTGACTGGAGAGCAAGCTTGCGGCGCGGCTGCGATCAACGGTCTGATGCGCGTGGCACGGCAGCGTGGCCTGTGGGTAGAGGCGCTGGATGTACGTAACTCGGGAGATACAGCCGGAGACCGGTCCCGGGTTGTCGGGTACGGCTCGTATGCCCTCGGCTAGGTTCAATGCCGAGGATCGTAAGAAGCTGCTCCAGATAGCGAGAGGCTCAATCGCTTTCGGCTTGGAAACCGATCGACCTTCCCTGCCGAAGTTGGAAATGTTGCCTGCTGCGCTTCGTGAAACCGGCGCCTCTTTTGTGACCTTGAGCAACCGGGGGAAGTTGCGCGGCTGTACGGGATCCATCGTGGCTAAGCGGCCAATCGGTTGGGACGTGGCGGAGAACGCTTTCAGCACCGCTTTTCAGGACCCGCGGTTTACCCCGCTTGAGGCCACCGAGTTCCCGCAGCTTTTGATAGAGATTTCTGTGCTCTCAACGCCTTGTGAGATGACTTTCACAGATGAGGCCGATCTGCTCGACCGGCTGCAACCGTTTGTAGATGGGCTCGTGATATCGACAAAAGGCCATAAAGCCACTTTTCTTCCGAAGGTATGGGAAAATATTCCCGAGCCTCGAAAATTCCTGGCAGCGCTGAAAGATAAGGCGGGGTTGCCTGCAGATTACCCGAGCACGGATTTGACGGTCAGTCGATATCGTACTGAGATCTTTTCCGAACCGGCCCGCTTAATAAGGCATAGATCGCAGGCTGGTTTTTGCAAACACGACTGGTCGGGAAGGTTCAAATGACTGTGACAGATGTGGAATCCAAACGGATCCCGACAACCAAAACCGGGTATGACGTGGTGCGTGATCCGCGGCTCAACAAGGGTACCGCCTTTTCGGACCGGGAACGTGACGAGCTCGGCTTGCACGGCCTGTTGCCCGTTGAGCAGAACTCTCAAGCGCAACAGGCCAAGCGCGTTATCGCCACGTTGAATGAATTGGAAAAGCCGCTCAACAAATACGTGCGGCTCTCGTCTCTGCAGGATACCAACGAACACCTTTACTACCGTGTGCTGGTGGACAACATCGAGGCACTCATGCCCATCGTCTATACGCCGACGGTCGGTCTTGCGACGCAGAACTTCAGCCTGGTGTTTCGCCGTGGCCGTGGTATCTGGATAACACCCAACTTCCGTGGCCATATCGAAGAAGTGCTCCGTCGTGTGGCTGGCGAGCAGGATGTGCGGCTCATTGTCGCGACCGACAACGAATCGATTCTGGGTATTGGCGATCAGGGTGCTGGTGGAATGGCGATTTCGATCGGCAAACTCGCGTTGTACGTCGCGGGTGCCGGGATCGCCCCCTGGCAAACGCTGCCGATCAGTCTGGATGTTGGTACAGATAACCCTGAACTGCTCAAAGATGAGTTCTATCTGGGTTTGCGCAAACCTCGATTGCGAGGCCCCGAGTACGATGCACTGATCGACGAGTTCGTGGTTGCGGTGCAAACCGTTTTTCCTGGGGCGTTGCTTCAGTGGGAAGACTTCCGCAAAGACAATGCCCTCGATATTCTCGACCGGCACCGCAACAACGTTCTATCGTTCAACGATGACATTCAGGGTACCGGTGCGGTTGCGTTGGCAGCGTTGTTTTCTTCGATTCGAATCAGCGAGATTCCATTGGAAGAACAACGATTGCTCATTTTTGGCGCGGGTGCGGCCGGTTTGGGAATTGCCCGGCAGATTCGAGCGGCGATGGGCAACACCGGGAAGATTGGCGTACTGGATAGTCAGGGTTTGTTGGTGGACGACCGGGAGATTCGCGATACCTATAAAAAGGAACTTGCCTGGACGGGCGAACAGGCTCGCGAGATCGGATTGACCGATTCGAATGCCCGGGGTCTGGAAGCCGTAGTGGAAAAATTCCAGCCGACGGCTTTGATTGGCTCATCCGGGCAAGCCGGTGCCTTTTCTGAAGCCGCCATACGAAACATGGCGAGCCATGTCGAACGACCGTTGATTTTACCGTTCTCCAACCCGACCGATCGCGCCGAAGCGACGCCGGTAGATATCATCGAGTGGACCGAAGGGCGCGCGCTCGTGGCAACCGGTAGCCCCTTCGAACCCGTGCGATACCAAGACCGGCTGATTCATATCGGCCAGGGGAACAACGTTTTCATCTTCCCGGGCCTTGGACTCGGCGCGCTCATATCTGGTGCAACCATCATCACCGATGCAATGGTAAGCGCCGCGTCGAACGCCCTCGCTGAGCAGGTTACCGACGCCGAGCTCGAACAGGGGTTGCTGTTTCCTGCCGTGTCGCGGTTGCGGGAGGTCTCGAAGGCTGTTGCGGTTGCGGTAGCAAGGTCCGCGCAAGCCGAGGGCGTTGCGGAATCGTTGGAAAACAAACTCGAAGACGTTGTCGACGCGGCCATGTGGTGGCCCGATTACCCGTATTACACATCGGCTTGAGGGCCATTTCTGGGGGACTGTATGGAACGTACCTTACGCGGAAAAGTCGCGGTTGCCGGAGTGGGCGAAACCGACTATTACAAACGTGGTCAATCACCCGACGCGGAATTCAAACTGGCACTCAAAGCGATAGTCAGCGCATGTGAAAATGCAGGTATCCCTGTCGAGGACGTGGATGGGTTCGCCTCGTACAGCAACGATCGCAGCGATCCTTCACATCTGGCCGCGGCGCTTGGGTGTAAAGAACTGCGTTTCGCGAATATGCAATGGGGCGGTGGTGGCGGCGGCGGTTCGGCAGCCGTGGGTAACGCGGCAGCGGCCATCATCAGCGGCATGGCCGACTGTGTCGTCGTTTTTCGCGCCCTGGCGCAAGGCCAGTTTGGTCGATTCGGCCAGGGCCCGAGACGCAACGTAATCGCTGGAGACATGGCTCACACGGTGCCCTACGGACTGATGTCACCGGCTCAGATGTTCGCCATGAAAGTGCAGCGCTTCATGTTTGATCACGGTGTCGAACAGAATGCATTGAGAGCAATATCGCTAGCCTCCTATGAACATGCTCAGAACAATCCCCGTGCAGTGATGTATGGTCGGCCGTTGGACGAAGCCACGTACGATGCCTCGCGTTGGATCGTCGAGCCATTTCATTTGTACGACTGCTGCCAGGAGAACGACGGTGCCGCGGCCATCGTGTTGGTTTCTGCCGAGCGAGTCAGGGATCTGCCCAATCCACCGTGTTATCTACTGAGCGCCGTGGCGGGTTCCCACTATAGAGCGGGTGCCTCTGTTCACAACGCACCCGACTATGCAACTTCGGCGTTCAAGACATTGGCGCCGAGGCTTTATGAAATGGCTGGTGTACAACCAGACGATGTCGACGTGTTGCAGAGCTACGAGAATTTTACCGGTGGTGTGCTGATGAGTATTGTCGAGCACGGGTTTTGCGAGCCGGATGCCTGCAACGAGTTTTTTGTCAAGGAGCGGTTGCTTGCAGGCGTAACGGGCGAAAGCCAACTGCCGCTCAATACCAGCGGCGGGAATCTTGCTGAGTGTTACATGCACGGACTAGGCCTCAACATAGAAGCCGTGCGCCAGGTGTGGAATCAATCTACTAACCAGGTCGCCGACGCAAATGTTTCCATGGTGATATCCGGGCCAATGGTGACTCCGGTCAGCGCCTGTATTTTCGGTTCGGAGGCAACCCAATGACCGGCTATTATCTCAATCCCGGCTTGCCGCAGCCGGCGGCCACTTCGGACGGGTTGGATGCACCGTACTGGCAAGGCCTGCGGGACGAGTTGCTGCTGGTGCAACGTTGTCACTCTTGTCAGAAATGGCAGTGGGGACCAGAGTGGATATGCCACAGATGTCGCTCTGACAATGTGGAGTTCGAAAGCCTTGAACCGCGTGGCACGATTTACTCCTTTGAACGAGTCTGGCATCCGGTACATCCGGCGCTCAAAGAGCAGGGTGCATATCTCGTGGTGCTGGTAGAGTTGCTCCAGGCTGACGGCATACGATTGGTTGGTAATTTGCTGGGTGATCCGAACCAGCCTGTTATCATCGGTTCGGAAGTTTCTGGTGTTTTCGAACATCACAACGATGTGGACAACCCGTTTACACTGCTGCAGTGGCGTTTGAACGGCAACTGATCAACGACAACTGGAAGAGAACTCATGACACACAACGCAAACGCCTGGCGACAGTCGAGCCCCGGTATCGAAGGCTGGGAAAAGACGGCGCGCCCGGGTGCTGTCAACAAACACTTCATGATCTCCGCGGACTGTCATGCCAACGAGCCCTACGATTTTCTCTCCAGCCGCATCGACAAGAAGTACCACTCGCGTCTGCCGAGGATGGAAACAGACGACAAGGGTGATAAGTGGCAGATCACCGAGGGTTACCGCCCAATTCGCATTCGCTTCAAGCAACCGCTGGAAGGCGAAGACGACTTGCGCAATTCATCTGGCGCCAATCCCGAAGATCGGCTTAAAGACATGGCGGCCGATGGCGTAGACGCCGAGATCATTTTTCCAAACAAGGGGCTAGCCATGTGGGCAACCCCGGACTCCGAGTTCGCCATGGCCCAGTGCCGGTGTTGGAACGACTGGGCGTGGGAAACCTTCGGCTCGTACAACGACCGCATGTCACCTGTTGCTTGCCTCGCAACCGGAGACATGGCCGGCTCGATTGCTGAAGTGGAGCGTACCGCTGCCCTCGGTTTTCGTGCACTGACGTTACCGTGCAAGCCTATTTTTGGTCCTCACGACGCGCGCCAACCCAATTACAACCTACCCATGTTCGATCCTCTGTGGGCGGTAATCGAAGAAACAGGGTTGCCGATCACGTTTCACGTCTCTACGGGTCGCGATCCGCGCGCGGCGACGGGCAATGGTGGCGCGGTGATCAACTACGTCTCACACTCTCTGGCTCCGACCATAGAGCCCGTTGCGAATCTCTGTGCGTCAGGTGTTCTGGAACGTTTCCCGAAGATTCGGTTTGCAACGATAGAAGCAGGCATTGGCTGGGTAGCCTGGGCGCTCACCGCCATGGATGAAGCCTACAAAAAACACCACATGTGGGTGCAACCCAAACTTCAGGGTTTGCCGTCGGATTATTTTCGGGCCCACGGCTTCGCGAGCTTTCAGGAGGACGAACCCGGTCTGCACGATGCCCAGATACATGACTTGACTGATAACTTCATGTGGGCGAACGATTACCCGCACCACGAAGGCACCTGGCCACACTCCGCCGCCGCGATCGAACGGACGATGAATTTCTTGAGTGAAGAAGAACGAGCCAAGATTCTGGGATTGAACGCAGCTCGGTTTTTCAAGTTCGAAGTTCCTGCATAGATTAGTTTCTGTCCGGAACGAATCTGGAAATAGTTTTCTACCTAAGCAGTGGGATTATCTGGCGGTGGAAGCGTTGGGGCGAATTTCGGTTGGCAGAAAGCATTCGGGAATCCATCCCTGGTACGTTCCCCGAAAGCTGCTTGTGAGTCATTCCTGAGATATCCGCTTGGTGCCCATAACCGCCATAACCAGTTTCACTGCCATTCTCACTTACGGGTGTTTGTTGAAGTGGTTTCGAGTTGAGGTCGCCAGTAATCCAAGGCAGGGTTAGCCCATCACTCACATCGATTAGCGATCAGTCCACTTTGGGAAAGATAGCGTGCAACTGGCGTGCCGCTTTACAATCATCACACATCTGCCGATGATCAAGCTGAGGACGCAGATACGCAGGGGCACGGAATGCGCGCATCAGCTGTTGTTTTAATGGTTATCGTAGCGATGGTGATAGGGTACTTCATTGGCCGGGACGGTCGATCCGATTCGTCTGTTGCGATGCAAGCACCACCCGAACCTCATCGGTTTGCGATTCGAGAGACACCTGAGCAGGCCAGCGAATCACTCGTGGTCGCACTGGCGCCGACCGAGGATCCGGCAGAGCGGTTGTTGGCCGCAATCAATATGCCTGAGGGCTTCGAAAGACGGCGCGAGACACGCGTCTGGATGAACGCCTGGCTAGCAGCGGACGGCGCAGGCGCACTCGCGATTGTAACTGGAGATTCGCGCTTCGAAGAGATTACTGACCAGATGGTCCGCCTCGCGGTGCAAGTTTACCCGGAGGTGCTGTTCGACGACCTAGCGATATTGGACGGCTTGGCGCAGCGAGACAGCTTGCTCGCGCAAGCCATTCATACGATTGCGAGCTATGATCCGCAACGGGCACGTGATCTGATCGGCGAGCATCTGCAGACCACTCAGCTCGGCACCGCGATGCTCTCCTCGATCGACAGAGTCGCGAATCGTTCCGATACGTCGACAATTGTGGAAGACCCGCGCGGAGAGCTGCAAAGTGCTCTGGACGAGCCCGACCTGTCAAAACGAACGCGTCTCTTGATGCGTTTGATTTCGCGGGTGGCAGCCAACGATCCGGCGTTCGCCGCCGAACTGCTGGACGAGGTTCCACCCAGCTTGATGCACCAGCCGATCACTTGGTCACTCATCAATACCTGGGTGCATAAGGATCCCTTGCAAGCGGCTCGATGGCTGGTGAACGCGAATTCTATGGTCATGCAGCGTGGATTGACGCAGGTTGCGCAAGTCTGGGGACAACGCGACTTCTCCGCAGCAAGCGCGTTTGCAGACGAGCTATTGGGATCGCAGCGGTCGAGCTACCTGGCAGCACTCGCGAACGCGACGGGCCAGATGTCTACGGACGAAATGCTTAACTGGATTTCCGCCTACCGCAACGATCTGGCGTACCCGCAGCTCGTCAACGCGGCCGCCCAGCGGCTCGTGCAGCAAGACCCCGACGCCGCTCTGAAACTCGTCGAGGAGTTACCGGCGGAGTCTCGACTCAAGTCTTATGCGACGATGTTGCCAAGGATTGCGATGCAGAACCCGGAAAAGGCCATCGAGGTGCTCGAAAAAATCGACGATCCCCAAATTCGCGCGCAATTGACGCCGATGATTGCGTCCATGTTGGCCAGTACCGATGCTAAGCGAGCCTTGGATTGGGCGCGTGATCAGGAAAAGGGCCCGCTTCGCGACCAGGCGATCGCGGGTGTTGCATCAGTCCTCGCGCAAACGGATCCGAGCACGGCGAAACGCGTGGTCGAGGAAATCGACGACACTTCGATGCGCAAGGGACCCATCATGGTGTTACTGCAACTAGCACCGAGCGACGAGGCGGCGATCCGACTTGGGCAGGAATATGGCTATGATAGACAGACAGTCCTCACAGTGCGCTCGGGCGGAGGAATGTTCAGTATTGGTTCTTCCGCGCTAATTGGGGGGTTCGGTTCTCAAGCGTTCCAATCCCAGCAACGGATTATTCGCGCGATCAGCCGAGATAATGAAGAATAAGTCAGTCTCCACAACTCCTGCAAACGCCGCATCCATCAAAGTGCGCGTGTACTCGTGTTTCGGCGAATCGAAATTTCTCTGGTTTCCCCCTGTTCCACCACCAACAAAGGACCATGCGAAAGCCAAAGCCATCCCGGTTCCAGTTGCGCTGTGGATGCGGTTATGGCGTTGTGCCATTTACATTTCGCCTGATCCGGATGACGCTTTTGTTATACACCCGCTCGCCACGCAGCTTACGGAACTTCTAATCCCCACTACTGAATGATTAGCATCCGGTTCTGGCCGAATTCGTGTCTGATTACTCTGAACCTGTACGGCTGCTTTTTTGTGCGGTGCGGGATATGTCTAATCCACCAGTTTTAAACTTCGGGATGATTTCCGCACTGTTCAAATACGCGTGTAGAATCTATGCACCAACCATTTTTGGGCGTCAGAAGGATTATGAGACAGATCGTCGTTAGGCTCTGCAAGGGAGTTATCTTGATGGCAGCAGTTGGTAGTGCGACTTGGGTTCATGTCGTCTCTGCACAATCCGCTGTCGATGAGCAGCCGCGTGAGCGCTTAGGAGTCCCGCAATTCACACCAGTGGATGAATTGATCTTTCCTGCTGACACGGATCGATGGGTAGTTCTTGGGACGAACATCGGAGGGGACTATTCTGCTGCCGAGTTCGATCCAAGTAACCCCGGCATGATCGGCGTAGTCCAGATGGAACCCAAAGCCTATACGTATCTGTTGGAGAATGGAGAGTATGCAGATGAAACAATGTTCCTCTTGTCCTTTTATAAGACTCAAGCGAAGCCTGAACCAGGCTTAAATGGGTTCGTTCAGGGAGATCTTGCAGCTCGTGAAATCCATGTTATTGATCGGGTGAAGTATCAGGACAATCGTGGGTTTTATCTATTTCCCGGCAGCCGGCGCGAACCCAGTACCATGCTTCCGGCTGGCAATGAATGCGTGCAGTGCCACGCTGAACACGGAGCCTTCGACAGCACATTTACTCAGTTCTACCCGACAATACGTCACATCGTTTCTCAAAGTCCGGAGTAAGCGTTCTCCGCCATCATGGAAAAGAGCTACAACCAGACCCTTCTTTGTGATGGGTTTTTGATCGAGTGGTAGACACGTTCTTGGTTCCGCTTGTGGCCGTTCAGGCACCAAAGCAATGGGGTTTGAGTATCAGCTTTTTAGTGCGGAGCGGGATAATGACGATATCAGCAGCCCTTCTGTATGAGCACGGAAACACGATTTGTAGTTAGCTTGAAGTGTGAGAGAAAGAAAAATGATCAAAATCTACCATGTCAAAGGGACTCGAGGCATTCGCCCGATATGGCTGTGCGAGGAGCTTGATGTTCCCTACGAGGTTGAGGTCATCGACTTCTCGCCCGTATTTCGAAATAGCGCCGAATGGCGCAATCTCAGTCCGACCGGAAAAGTCCCGGTCATGACCGAAGGCGACATAACGATGTTTGAGTCCGGTGCAATGGTCGATTATGTGCTGGAGGGATATGGTAACGGGCGTTTGGTACCGCCGCCTAGGACGCTTGCAAGTGCGCTGTGCCGTCAATGGTGTTGGTTTGCAGAAGCGACGTTCGCACGTCCCCTTGGCGAGATCGTCAATCACAATCGCGTGGCACCTAATGGGGAAACCGTCGGGTTCGTGATCGACGACTGTAAGGCGCGTGCCCGACTATGCATCGATGCGATCGAAAGTGTCGTAAGCAACTCCGATTACCTCGTCGGTAACTCATTCAGCGCGGCGGACATCATGATGGGCTATTCATTGCTGCTGGCGTCGAAATTCGGCGTGCTGACGGATGACCATCCCCACACCAAAGCCTACTTCGATCGATTGGACGCACGTCCAGGGTTTATAGCTGCCAAAAATGCAGGCTAGATATTTTGCTCGTCCCGTCCATCGGAGCAGCAAGTTGGAGTAGGCGTGGCTATCGCCCGGAGAAAAAATGAACATGGGAAATGTAGTTAATAACAATCTATTTCTAGTTAAAGAGCATGTAGGCCTGTTCAAGGCAGCTAATAACTTTGATATTTATGATCCGTCTACAGGCGATATTATTATGGAGTGTAGAGAGCCTTCTTTAGGTTTCTTTACCAAGTTGCTGCGGTTTAGCGACTACAAACGAATGACGCCTTTCGATATTCAAATAAGAACCCCCGATGGACAGCGCATTGTTCGCATTCAGCGAGGTATATCTATTTTCCTATCGAAAGTCATTGTTAGTGATCAGGACAACAATGTCATTGGGGGATTTATACAAAAGCTTTTCTCCATTGGTGGGAAATTTGATGTGGTCGATAGGAATGACCAAGTAATATGTAAATTGGAAGGAAAATGGACTGGTTGGAATTTTAGCTTTACAGATGGCGAACGAGAATACGCGCATGTTTCAAAAAAGTGGGCGGGGATAGGTAAGGAACTATTTACGAGTGCTGACAACTATGTTTTGGAGATATCCAGTGACGTACCTGAAAATGATGATCTCAGAAAACTTATTTTGGCAGCGGTTATGTGTATCGACATGGTTTTGAAGGAATAATCCTTCCCAGGTCACGGGCGGGAGAATCAGTTGGGTGGCAACCAGGCTGGTTCCCGAGATGATTTGTCATCTTGGAAGCGAGCTATCCGACTCCATGAGGCGTGTGGTCGCTACTTCGAGGGAGGAAAGTTAGACGCCCGCGTCAGGCCCTCGCCACGACCTCGCCCTGGGAAACGGCGAGGATCGTGTTCTCCGGCAGAGGTTGCCATTCTTCGTCGGTGAGCGGCACCGAAGCTAAGAGCGTGACTGCCTGGATATCGCTGGTCACTGAGACACCGCCGCCCACGACGGTCTGTTGGATTGTTGAACATCGTCGATTGAGAATGTAGAGGCCGGGAGGGCGGGTGGTGCCGTCTTCGTGATAGCGGTGGTTGGCCTGGACGAAGAGGTAATCCCCATCGGCGTAAAGAAAATTGGCCGAGCCCAAGTTGCGGGCTTGCTCGGCGAAAACGGTGAAGACAGCCAGGCGTTGGTCCAATGATGGCGCGCCGTCATCCGACAGCCACAGGCTTTCCATGCGCGCCAGCAGGTTACAAAAGGCGTGTTCGGAATCGGTGTCGCCGATCGGACGGAAGTGGCCCAAGGCGAAGTCGGGGTGGTCGTGGACCCCCTCGAGCGTCCCGTTGTGCGCCAGGACGTGCATCTGGCCGCCCAGTTCACGCGCGAAGGGATGCGTGTTTTGCAGCCGGACGCCGCCCCGGGTGGCCTTGCGGATGTGCGCGATGATGGTGGTGCTGGAAAGACCGCGCGACTGGACGAAGCGAACCCAGTCGCTGTCGTGGGCGGCGCTGGTGTCCTTGATCAGGCGTGCGTCGTCCTCGCGGTAATAGGCGATGCCCCAACCATCGGCATGAGGCGCGCTGCCGCCGCCGTGCTCGGCCAAGGTCTTGAGCGATAACGATACCGTGGCCGGCAGGCGGCTCGAGAGGGCAAAAAGTTCGCACAAAAAGGCGCGTCCTCGGAAGTTTCAGGCGATCTGACGTCGTCTGGGAAGATTACCATATTCCATGCAGCGCTTTATCGAACGCGATCCGTAAAGCGAGACGATCTCGAACCGGGGGTCCTCGATGGGGCCTCCGGCGCCTTAGAGTGCAGCGCCGGGCGTCGAGCTGGGCTTCGCCGCGACATGAAGGATGCGCTGCATTGTCACTTGGATTCGTCCCAAGGATTGCTGCCCAGGCACACGTTAGCAAATCGACGCGCGCG
>JACZXA010000135.1 GCA_022571865.1 Pseudomonadota bacterium | reverse complement strand
TCTTGCAGAGAGTTTTGGCCTGGATCGACCCCAGGGTGCGCTCATAACCCAGGTCATGGACAAAAGCCCTGCTGAATTGGGTGGTATCGAGGTCGAAGACATCATCATCGGATTTAACGGTCAGGCAATCGACCTTTCCAGCGAGTTACCCCATTACGTCGGTCGAGCCCGTGCCGGTAGCGAGGCCGAGTTGCAAATTCTACGAGGTGGCGAAGAAATCACCTTGACCCTCAAGATTGGCGAAGCACCCGCGCGCGAAGGCTCGCGAGTGGCCTCTATCGAGACCCATGAGGATGTTCCGTCCCGCATAGGCCTCAATGTCGAAGCGCTCACGGAAAAGGCTCAGCAGCGGCTGAACATTTCCGGTGGGGTAAGAGTCGTGGAAGCCACAGGCGCCGCTGCGCAAGCTGGTTTTCGTCGCGGCGACATAATCACCCGACTGAACCACAAAGCAGTCACCGATCTCGCAACTTTCCAGGAAATCTCGGAAGCCTTGCCCAGTGGGGCCACCCCCGTCTTAATCATCCGCGGCTCAACGCCAACCTTCCTGGCATTGAGAGTTCCCGAATAACGGTCCGCTGGGGAGTTCCACGAACTCCCAAGCCACCCGTAACTGCTATGGTATAGTCCGCGCGCCCTGGAATCGGGTACTTTTTGGAATCGCATTGCCCCTCATCGATCACATACGCAACTTTTCAATCATCGCCCATATCGATCACGGTAAGTCCACGCTCGCAGATCGTCTGATTCAGCTCTGTGGAGGCTTGAGCGAACGCGAAATGGAAGATCAGGTACTTGATTCCATGGAACTCGAACGCGAACGAGGCATTACGATCAAGGCTCAAAGCGTAACACTCAACTACTGTGCCAACGATGGTCGAAGTTACCAATTGAACTTCATTGACACTCCCGGGCACGTCGACTTCAGCTACGAAGTATCCCGTTCACTCGCCGCCTGTGAAGGGGCACTGCTTGTTGTGGATGCGGCACAAGGCGTCGAAGCGCAGTCCGTCGCTAATTGTTATACCGCGATCGACCAGGGTCTTGAAGTGTTGCCGGTACTCAACAAGATCGACTTGCCTCAGGCGGAGCCCATTAGGGTGGCGAAAGAGATTGAAGACATCATCGGGTTATCCACCGACAACGTGATGTGCATCAGCGCCAAGACCGGGGAGGGTGTGGAAGAACTCCTGGAACGACTCATACGCGATATTCCCGGTCCCGAAGGGGACGTAAACCGACCTCTGCAGGCTCTGATAATCGATTCCTGGTTCGACAACTATCTCGGAATCGTATCTTTGGTGCGGGTTGTACATGGAGAAATTGCCAAGGGAGACCGGGTGGTCGTGAAGTCGGTTGGCAAGATTCACATTGCCGACGAAGTGGGGTGCTTCACGCCGAAACGAACGAAGCGCGACAAGCTGACGGCCGGGGAGGTGGGATATGTCGTTGCGGGAATCAAAGACATTCGCGGGGCACCGGTAGGCGACACTATCGTGGATGCAAAACATCAGGATGTAGGACAGCTACCTGGGTTTGCGAGGGTGAAACCGCAGGTGTTTGCCGGATTGTTTCCAGTAAATTCAGAAGATTTCGAATCATTTCGCGAAGCGTTGCAGAAGCTGACGTTGAATGATGCTTCGTTATTCTACGAACCCGAGACCTCGGATGCTCTCGGCTTCGGCTTCCGCTGTGGGTTTCTTGGATTGCTGCACATGGAAATTATTCAGGAGCGATTAGAAAGAGAATACGATCTCGATCTCATCACTTCGGCACCCACGGTTATCTATGAAATAGAGACAACCGATGGAGAAGTTGTTCAAGTAGACAACCCGTCAGCGTTGCCGGCTAACTACACTGAGATGCGTGAGCCAATAGCGGAGGTCAACATTCTCGTTCCGCAGGAATATGTTGGTAATGTGATTAGTCTTTGTGTCGACAGAAGAGGCACACAGCGCGACATGCAGTTTACCTCCGGGCAGGTGTCCATGATCTGGGAAATCCCCCTGAACGAGGTTGTCATGGATTTTTTTGATCGGTTGAAATCGGTGAGCCGAGGTTTTGCATCACTCGATTATGGATTTATCAGGTTCGAAACCGCCGATCTGGTCAAACTCGATATCTTGATCAACGGCGACCGGGTGGATGCGTTGGCGATGATTGTCCACCGCGATCAAGCCCGCAAACGTGGTTACCTGCTAGTAAAGAAAATGAAAGAACTGATCCCTCGACAACTCTTTGACGTCGCGATTCAAGCCGCGATTGGCGGGCAGGTGATTACCCGGCAAACTGTGAAAGCGTTACGAAAAAACGTTACGGCGAAGTGTTACGGTGGCGATATAACACGTAAGAAGAAGCTGCTCGAAAAGCAGAAGGCAGGTAAGAAACGAATGAAACGGCTGGGTAAGGTAGAGATTCCTCAAGAGGCGTTTTTGGCGGCCTTGAGAGTGGAGCGCTAAGTGTTGGATATTGACTTTCCACTGGTACTCAGCTGGGCTGTATTGATCTCGGGTGCCATCTGGCTCTTCGACGTCGTGGTACTCAAACCACGCCGCATGGAAGCTGTTGGGGTCGCGGAAACAGCTGAAAAAACCCGCGGCTCTGCAAAGTTGGATTCCGCAACCATGGAGCCGATGCTGGTCGAGTATGCACGGTCTTTTTTCCCCGTTCTCTTGTTGGTTCTGGCGTTGCGCAGCTTCCTTGCGGAACCTTATCAGATCCCTTCGGAGTCCATGGTGCCGACTCTGCAGGTGGGTGATTTCATCCTTGTTAACAAATATGCTTACGGCATTCGACTGCCGGTTGTCGGCACGAAGCTGATCGATGTCGGGTATCCGGAGCGAGGGGATGTGATGGTGTTTATCCCCCCTCACGACTCACGCTATTTCATCAAGCGGGTCATTGGACTGCCGGGCGATCATATTCGCTATGAGAACAAGGCGCTGTTTATCAATGGCAAGCGAGTGCAGTACGAATTCGTTCGACAGTTTCGTGAAACCGTACCATTTGCCCGTGGTTCCGTTACCGTGCGCGAATATACTGAAGTGCTGGATGGACGACCTCATTCGACCTATCGGTTGACCACCTCAGATCAATCTCCGTCTCGAGAATGGGAAGTTCCGGAAGGAAACTACTTCATGATGGGGGACAATCGCGGTAAAAGTGACGATAGTCGCAGATGGGGATTCGTGCCGGAAGAGAATATTGTCGGGAAAGCGGTTGCGATCTGGGTGCAGAAAGATCCAGGTTGGCACTGGCCTACTTTTAACCGAAATATGTGGATCGAATAAACGCGCCCAGGAGGTCATCGCATGCGAATTCGGAACAGACAGACGGGACGGCGGTCCCGACAACGTGGTGCTGGCACCGCCGCCTGGCTGGCGGGTGCCATAGTTGTGGTATCCATCATTACCCTGGCTTTGCGGCTCGGGCCACATTATATTGATTTCAGGACACTGCAGGCGGTCATGGATGGTTTGCCGGAGGACGAAGTACACGAGATGGACAACAGGTCCATGCGAGAACTGATGCAGAAACGTTTCCTGATAAACAACATTCGCGACATGACAGTACGGGATATCGTGACCTTTGACCGTACCAAGAAAACTACCCAGATCACTGTCGAATACGAAAAACGCGAATACATAATGTTCAATATCGATGTTGTATTGACGTTTAAAGAGAGCTACAGCTATCAATAATTTCGATCGATTGACTACGCTCGAAGATCGGCTGGGACATCACTTCCGTAATAAAGACCTGCTAGTTCAAGCGCTAACACACAAGAGCCGCGGAAAAGAGAACAACGAACGCTTCGAATTTCTTGGGGACGCCGTTTTGGGTTACGTAGTGGCCGACCTGCTGTTCTGCCAGCGATCCGAAGCGGCAGAAGACACGTTGACCCTGATGCGTTCGAGCCTCGTGAAAGGCGAAACCCTTGCAGATATAGCCAAAGGATTGGCTCTGGGCGATTACCTGCGACTCGGAGTGGGTGAACAGAAAAGCGGCGGTCATAGACGAAGCTCGATACTGGCAGATGCGCTCGAAGCGATTATCGGCGCGGTGCACATCGATGCCGGGGTTGCTGCCTCGACAGCGATGGTGACCAGGTTATTGGGTGCTCGACTCGAAAACATCGATTCCCAACAGATCAAAGATCCCAAAACTCTGCTGCAGGAATACCTGCAGGCCAGGGCCCTTCCTTTACCGCAATACACGGTGATTGCGACGGGTGGATTTGAACATGAAAAAGTATTCAAAGTGAGTTGTCGGGTTATTCCACTACAGCTGGAAGTTACCGCCGAGGGGAGTAGCCGCCGTGCCGCCGAGAAAGTGGCGGCCCATGAGATGTTGATGAAAGTACCGCAAAATGGCTGAAGAACCGACTCGTTGTGGACATATCGGGTTGGTGGGTCGGCCCAATGTGGGAAAGTCGACGTTGCTCAATCATTTGCTTGGGCAGAAGGTGAGCATTACCTCGAGGCGTCCGCAAACCACCCGTCATGTACTGCTTGGGGTTGATACCCGGGGCCCGTTGCAGGCTATCTACGTTGATACGCCGGGTATTCACCATCATGCCCGCCGGCAGATGAATCGCAATATGGTCCGATCCGCAACGTCAGTTCTCCAGGATGTCGATCTCGTTGTGATGCTCGTTGAGCAGGATAAATGGACCGAAGAAGACGATCTTGTGTTGAAGCACGTACGAAAGGCACAAGTACCGAAGCTCGTGCTGATCAACAAGATCGATCTACTCCAGAATAAAACCGTACTCCTACCTGCGTTGGATCGCCTTGGCGGATTCCAGTGTTTCGAAGAAATGATTCCGATATCGGCTTTGCGCGGGACGGGGCTTGATACCGTGCGTGAACTTGTTTTCAAATCATTGCCTTTGAATCCTCATCTGTTCCCGGCAGATCAAGTAACGGACCAGTCGGAGCGGTTCCTGGTAGCGGAGATCGTTCGGGAGAAACTCATGCGCCGTTTGGGGGAAGAAGTCCCTCATCGGGTTGCGGTGGAAATCGAAGCGTTCAAGGAGGAGCCCAACATTGTCGACATTGCCGCCAATATCATTGTGGAACGTTCAGGACAGAAACGGATAATCATCGGGAGCAAGGGTGAGAAACTCAAGTCTATCGGCAAGGAAGCGCGGTTGGATATCGAATCGTTGCTGGAACGCAAAGTCATGCTGCGCTTGTGGGTCAAAGTGAAACCAGGCTGGACCAACGACAACCATATGCTCCGACGTATGGGTTATGACTAGAGTAACTGACGAACCCGCTCTGGTGCTCCATACCAGGCCTTATAAAGAAAGCAGCCTCATTGCCACGCTGTTGACGTTACATCACGGGAGAGTCGCCGCCGTCGCCAAGGGAGTACGCAGAACGCGTCGGGGGCATGCGCTGCAGGCGTTAGCGAGACTCAATACAGATTGGTCAGGCCGTAGTTCGCTCGTTACCTTGACCCGCTTCGAAAGCACATCCTCCCAGGCCTGGCTCAAGGGGGATGCGATGGCCGCAGGTTTTTATATTACCGAGTTGATCAATCGACTGGTGCAGGAACGGGAGAGTGTGCCGCGATTGTATGCAGGCGCCTGTTGGGCGATCGACAGGTTAGATGATGGTGCTACGGAGCTTGAAGAGGTTTTACGTGGCTTTGAGAAATTGCTTCTGGAGGAACTCGGATACGGATTAGACTTTTCTCACGACGCTCAGACCGGGCTTGCCATCGACAAATCCTGTCACTACCGGTTGGAACCTGAGCAGGGTTTTATCTACTCGGAGAACTCCGAGCAGAAAGCCTATCCGGGTTCGGTACTGTTGGACATTGCCGAGGGGAATTTCTCGAATAAGTCGTCCAGAAAGGCGGGCAAACGGATATTCCGCGAGTGTCTGGCGCCGCACCTGGGGCCAAAGCCACTGATGAGCCGTCGTCTGCTGAAAAAAAATCGAGTGGGTGGCGGTGTGCGCCGATGAACCAGACTTTGATCACAGCGCAGCCAACAGGTGGCGAAGCAACCCTGGCCTCGATCAAGGCTCCACGGGAAATCCAGGTGTCCGTCACGGAACTTGGGGACGATGGTCTCGGCACTGGCCGCTTCGAAGGACGAACGGTGCGAGTGAAGAATGGTTTGCCGGGTGAATCAGTGACGACTAAGGTGCTGAAGAAACGTCGCGGAATCTTGTATACCGAAGCCTCCTCGATTGTTGAGCCATCGTCCGATCGCCGTCATTCGGCCTGCGATGTCTTTCCACGATGTGGTGGTTGTGTTCTCCATCATCTGGATTATCAGGCACAGTTGAAGCTGAAGGAGCAAACGCTTCTTCGTGCGCTTGCGGATGCCCAGGTTAGGCCTGCCTCCGTGAGCGCACCCGTTTACGGACCTAGGCTGCACTACCGTGCTAAAGCTCGGCTGGGAGTGCGCATTGTCGGTGGTTCGACGCTGGTGGGTTTTCGCGAGACCTTCAGCAATCGGGTAGCGCGAATGGACGACTGCAAAACACTTACCCTTCCCTTGGCGAACCTGCTGGCACCCTTGAAAGAAGTCATCGGACGGCTGAGCGTTCGTCACAAGATACCGCAGATCGAGCTGGCCGGGGGAGATCATGAGCAGGCGATCATCGTTCGTCACCTCGAACCCATGCAGAAAGAAGATCTGTCGTTACTCACGAATTTTGCCCTGGAGAGTGCGGTTCGAATCTACCTGCAACCGAAAGGTTACGACAGTATATGGTTGCTTGCTCCGACGAATGCCCCCCGATACCTTCACTACTTGAACATGGACTTTGGACTGTGTTACCAATTTCTTCCCGCGGATTTCATCCAGGTCAATCCGGTTGTCAATCGCATGCTGGTTCGTAGCGCACTCAGCCACCTGGATCTCCAGCCGGGTGAACGGGTGATCGATCTATTTTGTGGTATCGGTAACTTTTCTTTAGCGGCTGCGAGGTTGGGTGCGCGTGTTACCGGCTACGAGAGTGCCGCCGGTGCGGTACAGAGAGCTACCCACAACGCCGAATTGAACGGGTTATCGCAGACGGTGAAATTCGAACAGACCGATTTGTACGATTCGCCCTGTAGTGAACTGGAGGAAGCGCAATTCCTGATTCTTGACCCACCGCGTTCCGGTGCAGGTGAAAACCTTATCCGATGGTTGTCGACGGATGCATTCGAGAAACTGCAGAAAGTGGTCTATGTGTCGTGTAATCCTGTGACTTTTGCGCGTGATGCCGCAATGTTTGAACGATTTGGGTTGCAGCTCTCGAAGGTAGGGATTTTTGATATGTTTCCACATACCGCACACGTTGAAACCCTGGCTTTGTTTGAGCGACGAGGGTAGTTGGATGGTAAAAGCCTACGACGAGGTACCAAGAGAAGACACAGGTAACGTAGATATCGATGAGTGGGTGCGTGAGTTATGTATCGCGCATGAGGAACTCGATGCGGATGAAATTTGCAAGGCTTGTCGTTTTGTCCATGGGTTGCCTCGTGGGGTGGCTTATCTTGACAATGGCGTGGCTCTGGCTCAGTTGGTTGCGGAGTTGAAGATGGATACTGCTTCTGTCTTGGCGGCTCTGGTGTATCGACCTTTGCGTGAACAAGCCGCAAGCGAAAAAGACATCGTTCGGAAACTTGGTTCGGAAACCGCACATATCGTCGGCGCGGTTGTGCGAATGGCCACAACCAGTCTGCTCGAGATGTCGAACACACCGATGCAGACCAGCGAAGCGCGTGATCAGGTAGAGAACGTACGCCGAATGCTCGTCTCTCTCATTGATGATGCTCGAGTGGCTGTTCTGAAACTCGCCGAGCGAGTGATCGCGTTACGGGCGGCCAAAAACAGCTCTCACGAGCGCAAAAAAAGGATCGCGCAGGAAGTGAACCTGATTTTTGCGCCGCTCGCGAACAGATTGGGTATATGGCGGTTGAAATGGGAGTTGGAGGATCTGGCGTTGAGATATCTGCAACCCGATGTCTACATGCAGATCGCTAAACAGCTGGATGGGCGTCGGGCAGAAAGGGAATCACAAGTACAAGAGATTGTTTCGCTGATCGAAGCGAAACTACTCAAGGCCGGAATTGACGCGGTAGTTTCAGGCAGAGCCAAAAACATATTCAGTATCTGGCGGAAGATGCGTGCCAAGAACATCGGGCTGGATGAGGTATACGACGTCAGAGCCTTTCGTGTGTTGGTACCCGACATCGCACATTGTTACGCCACGCTTGGCGTGATTCACACCCAATGGCAGCATATTCCGACCGAGTTTGATGACTATATAACCGTGCCGAAAGAAAATGGCTACCGCTCTATTCATACGGCGGTAATGGGTGCAGATGGCCGGACCCTGGAGGTGCAGATTCGCACCCATGCGATGCACGAAGAGTCCGAACTTGGCGTATGTGCTCACTGGTCATACAAAGATACGGCGAATGAAGACGAACCTTACACCCAGAAAATGAACTGGCTTCGACAAGTGGTCGAATGGCATGAGGAAACTCAAGAGTTTGCCTTGGGTGGCGGCGATGTCCTGAACGAAGAGCTTCGCAATCGAATTCAGGAAGAACGAATTTTTGTTTACACGCCAAAGGGACACGTACTCGATTTGACTACCGGTGCTACACCTCTCGATTTTGCGTATCGAGTACATACGGAAATAGGTCATCGTTGCCGTGGTGCGCGAGTGGACGGGGAGACGGTCCCGCTCAACATTCCGCTGGCGACCGGGCAGTGTGTGGAGATCATCACTGGCGAAGAGCAACAGCCCCTACGAAGCTGGCTCGAACCTTACCTGGGTTATGCACGAACCGCACGTGCGAGGGAAAAGATCCAAAGCTGGTTTCGTGGAGAAGGTTACGAGAACGGGCGGAGAACCGGTGAGAATCTGCTGCTCGAACTAACCGACCGACTCGGATTGGATTTCCCGGATGAGGAATCGTTACATACGGCAGCAACACATCTAGGGTTTGAGAGTGCGGAGCGTTTCCTCTACGCCTATGGCGTAGGAGATTGTCACTCGCTGGATGTGGTTGACGCTATGTATCCCTCCCATGAAAACGTTCATCAGCTTGATCTGTTGACAACGGTGGATGATCGCGAAACGCAGAGTCGACGTACTTACCGAGTCGAAGTGACAGCAGAAGATCGAGTAGGCCTGCTGCGCGACATCACCGTCATATTGAGTGATTTGCATACTCCGCTCGTATCCAATACCGGTTGGCTCGATCCGCTAACGGGTCGAGCCGAGATTGGGCTGGAACTGCAGATACAGAATCTGCATGGGCTGGCGAGCGTCATCGAACATCTGCGGCACATTGAAGGTGTGTTAGCTGCAAAGCGAATTGTTGGCTAATCTTGTCTTGGGGCGCTCGACTTTCGAAGCTGACGTGGGGTTTTATTGATGAGGATCATTCTGCTTGGACCTCCAGGTGCCGGCAAAGGAACGCAAGCAAGATTTATCTGCGAGCAATTGAAAATACCCCAGATATCGACCGGCGATATGTTGCGAGCCGCAGTTAATGCAGGGTCGGAGCTAGGGAATCGAGTCAAGGAAGTCATGGACGGCGGTGCGTTGGTATCAGATGAGATCATCATCGAGCTCGTCAAAGAACGTATCTCTGAGCCAGATTGCGCAATTGGCTTTTTATTCGACGGTTTCCCAAGAACCATCCCGCAGGCCGAAGCGCTCATGAGTGCCTGCGTGGCGATCGACAAAGTTGTCGAGATTCTTGTGCCTGACGAAGAAATCGTGCGGCGCATGAGCGGAAGACGCGTTCATTCAGCATCCGGGCGTGTATATCACACGGTATTCAACCCACCACGCATCGAAGGCATGGACGATGTAACGGGCGATAAGTTAATTCAACGTGAGGATGACAGAGAGGAAACGGTGCGCGAACGTCTTGCCGTGTACCGAAAACAAACGCTTCCACTGGTAGAGTTTTACCGATTGCAAGCTGCGGATGGAAAAATGCTGTATTTGGCCGTCGACGGGCTCGGAGAAGTGCAAGAAATTCAAGAAAAAATATCCTCAGCTTTGTGAAACTAGTAGTTGTATTTTCTGCTTATTAAAATATCATTCGCACGATTTTTTAGGTTGCAAATCGTTGTAAATTTTTACAAGGTCTGCTGCAGAAAAAGTCACGGGATGATTCGTAACGTTATGCAAAAATGTGAACCGTAACGCAACATCAAACGTAACTCTAAACCGAGCCTAGGAGATTCTTTATGCCGAGAGCCAAACGCGCTGCGAAGAAGGCACCTGCAAAGAAAAAGAAGGCAGCAGCCAAGAAAAGTCCTGCCAAGAAAGCGACTAAACGCGCAGCTGTGAAGAAAAAAGCAACCAAGCGTCGAGCCGCACCGAAGAAAAAAGCCGCCGCTAAGAAGAAAAAAGCGCCAGCGAAGCGAAAAGCTGCCGCTAAAAAGAAGAAAGCCCCCGCCAAGCGAAAGGCTGCCGCTAAAAAGAAAGAGGCGCCCGCAAAGAAAAAGGCTAAAGCTAAGATTAAAACCAAAGCCAAGGCCAAGGCTAAGAAGAAGCGCTAGCTAACTACTTGCGTTGGTAGTGCCGATAGACGGGCGCCTCGCTTTGAGGCGCCCGTTATCTTGTTCCCTCGGTATCATAGTTCGAGCTCATAGAATTCCCTTGAAAGGCAGCACGCCGACGCTGCTTCCGATTGCCAGATCTCCGCAAGTTTTTGGAATCCTGATCAAACAATCTGCATGACTGAATGTCGCCAGCCGATTGGAACTTTGATCGCCAGTAACGTCAACAAATGTCTGCTCGTCAATTCTTTGCAATCGTCCTCGCTGATATTCCTCCCTGCCGGGCTTGTGTGCGATAGGCTGCCTGAGAGTCGCTGTGAAACTTGGGAGTTCATGTGATTCGACGCCTGATAACGCAAGTAGGGCTGGTTTTACCATAAGCAGAAAAGTGACGATGGTTGATACCGGATTGCCGGGTAGGCCGAAAAACAAGGCGTCATTGATTCTGCCAAAAGCCAACGGTTTGCCGGGTTTGAGGTTTAACCGCCAGATCTCGAGTTGACCGATTTTCTGTATTACGTCCTTGACGAAATCCGCATCTCCCACAGAGACACCTCCGCTGGTGAGTAAAACATCGCACGAATCAGCGGCTTCCAACATCGCAGCTTCTATGCGTTCAGGGTCATCTGGCAGGATGCCCAGGTCGTCAATTTCCAGTGGGATCTCGTTGAGCAACTGTGTGAGAGTAAAACGATTCGATTCATAGATTTGACCTGGATTGAGTTTGGCACCAGGTTCTGCCAACTCGTCTCCAGTTGAAAAAAGCGCCACGCGCAGTTTCCGTACCACATCGACATGGGTTATTCCGCACGCGGCCAGCCAGCCAACGTCGAAAGCGGTGATGATTTTGCCGGTTTCGACAACTGGTTCCCCTTTGAGAATGTCGTGGCCCATTGGGCGCACGTTGGCACCCAGGGATACGTTTTCTAACAGCTGCACCCGGGTTCCATCCGTAGCGCAGTTTTCTTGAATTACCACGCAGTCGAGTCCTGTCGGTAGCATCGCGCCTGTGAAGATACGAATGCACTCGCCGGTTGCCGATTTTCCCTGGTACGGATGTCCGGCGAGACTTTCACCCACAAGCTTCATGATGTATGGAGGGGTGCCTTCGAGATCGTCGAAACGAATCGCATAACCATCCATCGCGGAACAGGGGAAAGGCGGTAAACTGACCAAGGCTCGCGTCGGTTGCATGACAACGCGGTTACCGGCTTGGTCTAAGGCGATTGATTCCGAAAGAGTCAATCGTTGCAAGCTGGTTAGAATTTTATCGCGAGCTTCGTTCAGGTCCAAGGGTTGGATAACATACCTCGATGACTACGATGTTGGGATTGGATACTTCCGGGGCACTCTGCTCAGTTGCCATCTATCGGGAAAATCGGATAGTCGAGGATACACGTCTGGTTGACCGTATGCACAACAGGGTCGTTCTCGAAATGATCGACGAATTGTGCCGGCGCGAAAACATCGCATCAGGGCAGTTGGATGCGGTCGCGTTTGCCTGCGGTCCTGGTTCGTTCACAGGGGTACGAATTTCGGCTGCGGTTGCTCAGGGGATCGCCTTTGCCAACAACGCTCTCATTTATCCGGTGCCTTCATCGTTGGCACTTGCCCATGCCGCGAAGGAGCGAGCAGTTGAGAGTTCAGCCAAGGGTGTGTTGACCGTCATCCGATCGCGCAAGAAAGCGTTCTATCTGGCGGGTTATGCCTTGGATCAGGGAGAATTGACGGCTGTGATTGACGTTGGTCTTTTTGAAGGCGACGATCCGCCGGAAAGGCTCAAGTTGACGGGCTGGGTCGTCGTCGGGGATGAACCGCCGTGGCGGGAAGGCGTGCCGGGTCTCGGCTATGATGCCGAACCAAAGATTTTGGCATCGGTTGTTTGTGAGCTTGGTGTCCGTCGGCACCAGCGCGGTGAAGGACTCGATGCATCAGCTGGATTGCCAACCTACGTACTCGGGGATTCTCCCTGGCGAATCCCCAAAGGCTAGCCTGGATTATTCATGAACAAGCTACTGCGGTCGCCGATAGCAGCAAAACACCGGGCCTCGCAGGCGGGCGTGCTCCCTCCGGGTGCTCGGCAGTTTGCA
>JACZXA010000134.1 GCA_022571865.1 Pseudomonadota bacterium | reverse complement strand
TCACGCCATTGAGTGCCCGGGCGAGGGCAAAAGTCGCAAGCGCGCGTTTGAAACTCGCTTCGGTGGCGGATTGCGCGCTGTTGTCCACATACCCACTCCAGGATGCGGCGACCACAGTCAACAACGCAGCCGTCAGGAGAACCCGGGTGAGGTTCCTGGGGTTTCCCCGTCGTGCGGGAGGACCGATCGAATCTTGTTCAGGCAACGTTTATTTTGTTCTGCTCTAGGAACAGTGACTCTAACTTCTCGGTGATCACTTTGGCTAGCGAGCTCCGATCCAGATCGGAAAGCTGGGAGAGAACCATGGGCTTTACCCGATGCAGGTGCATCACCGGCCAGGACTGCTCGAATTCACGCAAGTCGCCCTTGGCGAGCACGGGTAAAAAAGGATCATTTGCGGGTCGCTTTTTCATAATTGCCCGAACGCCCGCTTCGAACGGAATTTGCCGGTTGCCGAGGTTGCGGTTCTCATCGATGTTGGCGAGAAACAGGCCTTGCCGATTCAGGAGCTGGCCAGGGACGATGTACAGACCGGTGGCGGCGACACCCTTAGGCTCGATGTGGAAGAAAGTATCGTGATAGGCGGTTGGATCCGGCAGGATCACGAGTTTCCTCTCCCACTCTTTCGGGAAAAACATGTTGTAGTTGGTGTACACCTGCTCTACCGATGGAGAATAGACGCAGAGGGTGGATTCGAATTGCATGACGAATTCCATCGCTCGTTCGTTATAGCTGAAATCATCCAGGTCCCAGGCGAGATCCTCATTCTCCGGTAGCTCTGCTTCCATCGCTGACTGATCCTTTTGTTTGCCCGCCTATTCTAGATTATTTCTAGATTATTAGATGGAATATTGGACAGCTACGACGACCCGATTCTGCCGTTTGTGTGAGTCAGTTCTCGTTTTGGCCCGGCGCGACTTCGCTTTCAGCCTCGTTCGCCTGGCGGCGTATAAGTAAAATGAGTTTCTTATCATGACGCTCGCTCGAGATTTCGTAGCTGGTCGAGGTAATCGCCGCTGCGCGTCCCCAGGAGTAGGCCCAAGGTCTCCAGCAGCGGTACGTCCGGGTATTCGTGCCTGATTTCGTGGATGAACCGTAGCGAGCGAAACCCGTCCAGCCACTGGTGTAATGCCTTGTGTAAGGTGGAAGAGCTTTTGAACTGCTGCTGCGCGCGAGTGAAGAATTCGAAAAACCCGAGCACTTGCAGCGCCTTGTCAGCCACTTCGAGACTACGCCAGGGTGAATCTGGTTCGCTGCTTCGTATGTTCTCCAATACTGCTTTGAGTTCATCGAAGCACTCGGGTGCGTAGCTCAGATAACAAGCCGGGTCTTCCGGCATGTGTTGAATTGCGGGTCCCGTGCCATATGGAACTCGGGTGGACGCTCGCGCTTGCAGCTCGATTCGGGGTGTATGCAGGGAATGTATATCCACTACCTTGGCAAGTTTGTTCAACAGGTAAAAATCTTCACCCGCATTGCGTTTCGGAAATCCACGCACCTTCGCGTATCCGCTCACAGGTATGACCATTGTGCTTGCGAGCGTGTGGTAAGCGTAGGGAGAACGCGCGTAGCTCAGGCGGTTTACGTAATAGCGCAGATAGGTCTCGTAGAGTTGCCCTTTTGCATGCAGGCGTTCATCTTGGCTTTTATGGTGGAAACCGAACAGATTGACGGCTTCGTCTTCAAGCTGCGTGGTGAAGTAATCCCCGGGGAGCGTTGCATCCGCGTCGGTCGAATACAACCAGGGCTCGGCGATCGATCCGTGTTGATACAGCTCGAGTGAAATATCGGCACCGATTTTACGGGCAAGCCCCACCCCCTGGTTTGGTGGCAATCGCCGGGAAGTACTGACTCTATCTATCACCAGCACATCGACGTTCTGAGCGGCGGTGTAAGGAATGACCCCCATCGTCCTGGAGGTGTTTCCGGCCAGGCCGGCCAACAGCTTTGCGGTACGATCCACGGCATCCTGAGGTGCACTGACCGGTGCGTTGATTACCACGATCACCAGCAGGTCTGCAATGCCTCGCGGGAGGACCTGACTCAGAAAATTCTCGGTTTCGTCGAAGCAGGGGATTATCAGACAGTTCTGGTAAGTCTTGTGAACCAGCCCCCGGGCGAAAGCGGCTTCAGGCTCAGCGTAGTGCGCAAGATACTGATCGATGACCGAATCGTTGGCCACTTGGTGGCTCAATGCAGCGCCGCGCGTAGTGGAACGTTGGCGATGAGCTTGCCCTCGACGGCCGCAAGTTCGAGCAATCGTGGGGCGATGAGGCCTGGCTCGCAGTGGGTGATTGCCAGGTTCACGAACAGTTGCCAGTGGCGTTTTTCGCTTGCGGTAATCCCCTTATAGAATTGTTTGAGCGATCCCTCAGGGAGTGCGGCAGCGATGAGTCCGAAACGTTCGTAACCACGCCTTTCCACAACTGCGGCAACCAGCAGCCGGTCGAGCAGATAAAAATCAGACCCCTTGCGAATGTGTGCTTGCAGATCACGTACATAAGGATCTTTCTCATCACTCCCGGGAGTTAGGCCCCGTTCGGTCAGCAGCCGTATCACCTCTCGATAGTGACCAAGCTCCTCGACAGCCAGATCCACCATGGCGTTTAAAAGCTCGGGTCTGTCTGGATAGTGAGAAGCCATACTCAACGCCATACCCGAAGCCTTCTTTTCGCAAGAAGCATGATCTCTGAGGAAACTGTCGAAGTCACCGAGCACCGCGTCGAGCCACCGGGTAGAGGTGGCAACAAGATCCAGGCTTGCCATCACACCAGGTGGTGGCCTGGCGCTTGGCTTAGCCATAGATCCGATTCAACCAGTCCGATATGTCGTTGATCTCCTCCGGACATACTTGATGCCCCATCCCATACTCGTGCCATTCGACCTGATAGTTGAGCTGGGTGAGCGTTTCCCGTGACGTGACCGCGCGGGCAATCGGAATCATGGGATCCATCAACCCGTGAGCCATGAAAATCGGCACGTCGATGCTCAAGAAGCTGACTTCTTCGCCGAGGTGCTCGGGGTCATGCACGTGAGTGGACAACGCCATGATGCCGCACAGAGTCACCTCCATTCGTAGTCCCAGGTGCAGGGCAATGACTCCGCCCTGAGAAAATCCGGCCAGGGTGATGTCACCGGTGGCCACGCCTCTTTCGTTTTCTCGTGCGACGAGCCTCGCGATTTCTGCCGCCGACGCGCGAATGTCGTCTTCACCAGACAGTGGTGCACCCGGATCGATGTCGTACCAGGCGCGCATCTCGGCACCCGCGTTGATGGTGACCGGACGCACCGGCGCGTTTGGTAAAACGAAACGTAAACATTGCTTGAGATCGAACATCGCAACCACGGGCTCGAAGTCCGTCGCGTCCGCACCGAGGCCGTGCATCCAGATCACACTGCCAGCACAAGTGCTGCCGGCCTCTCCTCCGACCTCTACTTCCAGACATTCCAGTAAATCGGTCATGACCTTCGACATCCTCCGATGTTCGCTGACAACTCAGATCCTAAATTATTCGGTGGGGCAACACTAAACAAATGTGATAATGCCGGATATGGATGATGGATTAGACAGACCGACTTCCCGCGAGCTGACGAGCCTGCGGCCTGCGCTTGGGTTTCTCAAGCCCTATCGATGGCACGTCGCCGCGGCAAGTTGTGCGCTCGTCGTCACCGCCAGCGTCACCCTGTCGATTGGCCAGGGTATGCGGCTGCTGATCGATCAGGGGTTATCCAGTGGATCGACAGATCTGCTGGTACGCAGCATTGGGATATTCGCCTTGCTGATGGTTTTGCTGACCATCGGGACCTTCATCCGCTTCTACTTCGTCTCCTGGGTGGGTGAAAGAATCAGCGCGGATATTCGCAGCGCCGTTTTTCGCCATCTAATACGGCTGCACCCGGCTTTTTTTGAAACAAACCTACCCACTGAAATTCAATCACGTATCACGACTGACACGACGCTGCTGCAAACAGTCATCGGCTCGTCGATTTCCATTGCACTGCGCAACGTGTTGATGTTTTTCGGAGGGCTTGCACTACTGTTTTATACGAATGCGAAACTCTCGTTAATCGTCATTGCCAGTGTACCCTTTGTCGTGGCACCCGTAGTCGCGTTTGGTCGCCGTGTTCGCAGATTGTCCCGTATCAGTCAGGATACATTGGCGGATGTAGGCAGTTATGCAGGGGAATCCCTCCGCCACATAAAGGTGGTGCAGTCCTTCAATCACGAGCATATCGATGAGCTTGCTTTTGAAGAACGTGTATCAATCGCGTTTCGGGTAGCCGTCAGGCGCATTCGCCAGCGTGCCTGGTTAGTGGCGTTGGTCATGTTGTTGGTGCTGAGTGCGATCGCAACCATGCTCTGGGTAGGTGGGCAAGATGTGATTTCAGGTCAGATCTCACCAGGCGAGCTCGCAGCTTTCATCTTCTATGCATTTATCGTGGCCGGATCCGTGGGTGCCATCAGCGAGGTATACAGCGACCTGCAGCGGGCAGCGGGTGCGATGGAGAGGCTGGTAGAGTTGCTGCAGTCGCCTTCAGAGTTGCTTGAGCCCAGCGAGCCGGCCGTGCTGCCATCGGATGGGGGTGCGTTGAAGGTCGAGGCGGTGAGCTTTTCGTATCCGACCCGGCCGGACGTCGAGGTTGTGCACGAAATCAATCTCACGGTGGAGCCGGGCGAGATGGTAGCCATCGTGGGACCCTCGGGAGCCGGAAAAAGCACGCTGTTCGATTTGCTGCAGCGGTTTTACGATCCTACCGCCGGATCGGTGTTATTCGATGGTATTGACATACGTGAGCTTGCGCTGGCGGACGTACGCAGCCGGATCGGCTTCGTGCCTCAGGATGCGGTGTTGTTTGCCGGTAACATCATGACCAACCTGACCTATGGAAAGCCGGATGCCACAGCGGCTCAGATCGACCGCGCGCTCAGTCTCGCTCACGCAAAAGAGTTTGTCGGTCAATTGCCCGATGGGTTGCAGACCGTGGTGGGTGAAGGTGGTGTGGGGCTTTCCGGTGGTCAGAAGCAGCGCCTCGCCATAGCCCGGGCACTGCTGAGCGAGCCGAAAATTCTCCTGTTGGACGAAGCAACCAGCGCCCTGGATGCAGACAGCGAAGATCACATCCGCCAGAGCATTGCCGAAATGAAAGGTCGTTGCAGCATCTTGGTCATTGCCCATCGACTTTCAACGGTTCGCCAAGCCGATCGGATTCTGGTTATGGAAAACGGCCGTTTGGTTGCCAGCGGGTCCCATGACGAACTCGTGCGAAACAACGAACTGTATGCGCGCTTCGCACGCATTCAGTTTACCGATGAGGGAATTTCGAACAGCCTCGGCCGGCGTTCCACCACCGGATGATCAGTCGTACCGAATAGGTGCCGTTCCACCGAGTTTCGACCCCGAACGGCATCGTTGCACCCAAACGATTTCCTTAAGGCGCAAAACGCGTTTACACTCACCGACCGCTATACGGGGATTGGGGCAGGCATGGGACCACTTCACGGCTTTCGAATCATTGAACTCGCGGGCATCGGCCCTGGACCTTTCTGCGGGATGATGCTCTCCGATATGGGTGCCGAAGTGATTCGCGTCGATCGCGTCGGGGCAAGCACCCGGCGTCCCAAGGACGTGTTGGCTCGTAATAGACGCTCGATTGCGGTGGATCTCAAGCAGCCCAAGGGGGTGGAAACCGTGTTGCGCCTGGTGGAAACAGCAGACGCGCTGTTCGAAGGATTCCGCCCGGGAGTCACGGAGCGTCTGGGAATTGGTCCCGATGACTGCCTGGCCAGAAACGAAAAGCTGGTTTATGGACGAATGACTGGCTGGGGTCAGGAAGGCCCCATGGCTCAGGCTGCAGGGCACGACATCAATTACATCGGCCTTGCCGGTGCGCTACATGCGATCGGCCGTCCCGGAGAACGCCCGGTTCCACCGCTCAATCTGGTCGGGGATTTTGGTGGTGGCGGCATGCTGCTGGCCTTTGGGCTCGTGTGTGGTTTGCTTGAAACCCAACGTTCTGGCAAGGGCCAGGTTGTAGACGCAGCCATGGTCGATGGTGCCGCGTCGTTGATGGCCATGTTCTTCTCCATGGGGGCGATGGGTGCGTTCACCGAAAATCGAGGCACCAACATGTTGGACGGAGGTGCTCACTTTTATAACACTTATGAAACCCGGGATGGCAAGTACATCTGCATAGGCTCCATAGAACCTCAGTTTTACGCGTTACTGGTAGAGAAGGCGGGGCTGGATAAAGAACGATTCGCAGCCCAGATGGACTCGAGTCGGTGGCGGGCGTTCGAGGAGGAATTGATCGAGGTCTTCAAATCCAAAACCCGGGATGAGTGGTGCGACATCATGGAAGGCAGCGATGTGTGTTTTGCACCGGTGTTATCAATCTTCGAGGCTCCGGAACACCCGCACAACAAGGCGCGCGAAACCTTCGTGGAAGTGGATGGGATCATGCAGCCGGCACCCTCGCCCCGTTTTTCCCGGACGGTGCCCCGCATATCACATGGTGCCCGTGTGGCCGGTGAAGATTCCGTCGCCGTGC
This sequence comes from Pseudomonadota bacterium, assembly GCA_022571865.1. Taxonomy (GTDB): domain Bacteria; phylum Pseudomonadota; class Gammaproteobacteria; order Pseudomonadales; family Azotimanducaceae; genus SMWK01. The sequence continues at coordinate 6,090 of JACZXA010000134.1, read as the reverse complement.
TCAAAGATTGCGGTTTTGACGATGCGGAGATCGGCGAACTCCAGCAGGCAGCCGTCATTCCTTCTTAACCGGGTCGGTAATTTTTTTCTTTGAAATAACAGGTGCGAGGAGGTAAGGAAAAGGGACATGAGTGTCGAGTTATTGGATTCACCGCGGTTCTATGGTTTTCGCGTTCGGCGGCAGATTGGGGGCAAAACTTATCAGGAGTACTTTTCTCTGAAGGACAACGGTAAACGTATTCGCGGAGCGAAACGCGCTACTGCCAAGAGTCGGGCGGATGTGCGTGATGACGAACTCGCGGCGCTGCAGAAAAAAGTCAGAGAAAAAACTGCCAAAGAAGTTTACGTGGACGCGAAGGGGCAGGTGAGAGGCATTCTGTGTCGGTTGAAATCGGAAAAGAGCGGCAGCAAGACCCCGGTGTTTCAAATCGGGGTGATGTCGCAGCTGCAAAACAAGATCGTCAATACAACCGTATCGATAAACAAATACGGCGTTGATGAAGCTTGGCAAAGGGCTGTTGATTTTTTCGTTGCGCACAAGAAAATCAGTAAGCGTTCGCGAGCCTACAAGGAACTGCTTGACGCCAAGCCGAGCCCTGCGCAAGTTCGCCGCCTCACAGGACGGGCGGGTAAGAACCGCAAGCGATGAGCTACGCTCAGGAGTACCAGCGTTCCTTGACCGATCCCGAGGGGTTCTGGCGCGAAAAAGCGCAATTGTTACCGTGGTTCGAGTTTCCGAAAACCATCTTGGATCAGGATCCGAACGGCGCCTGGCGTTGGTTTCGCGGCGGTAAGATGAATAGCTGCTGGCTCGCGTTGGACCGTCACGTCGATGCAGGGAGAGGCGAGCAGAACGCGTTGATCTACGATTCACCAGCGACGGGTCAGATACGCAAATACACCTACGCAGAACTTACCCGGCGGGCGGCCCGGGTTGCCGGCGCACTGCAAAAGCTTGGCGTTGGCAAAGGCGATAGAGTGATTGTTTACATGCCCATGGTTCCCGAGGCCGTGATAGCGATGTTGGCTTGCGCGCGATTGGGTGCGGTGCACTCGGTCGTATTTGGCGGCTTTGCCGCCCCGGAACTTGCCACCCGCATCGATGATGCCAAACCGAAAGTCATCTTGAGCGCTTCGTGCGGCATCGAGTTTACGAAAATCATTCCGTATCAGCCATTGGTGAATGAAGCCATTTCACTTGCCACTCACAAGCCTTCGCACAATGTTGTGCTGCAGCGCGACGAATGTATCGCTCCGCTCAACAGCGAACTGGATCTGGAGTGGACGCAGTGGGAGGCGGAAGCTGAGCCTGTTGGCTGCACCGAGGTTGATGCCACGGATCCCTTGTACATTCTGTACACCTCGGGCACGACAGGTAAACCGAAAGGTGTGGTGCGGGACAACGGCGGGCATGCCGTTGCACTGAACTACAGTATGTCGGCCGTATACGGGATGAATGCTGGGGATGTGTTTTGGGCTGCCTCCGATGTGGGTTGGGTTGTTGGTCATTCTTATATTGTGTATGCCCCCTTGTTTAAAGGCTGCACTTCGATTTTGTTTGAAGGTAAGCCCGTTAAAACGCCGGATGCTGGAGTTTTCTGGCGGGTGATTCAGGATCACAAGGTGAACTGTTTTTTTGTAGCACCAACAGCCTACCGAGCGGTCAAGAAGGAAGACCCCGACTGCGAACTGCAGAAACAGTACGATATCTCATCGCTTCGTTATCAATTCGTCGCCGGAGAGAGGCTGGATCCGGCCACTTATCACTGGCTCTGCGAACACCTGGACGTACCTGTTATCGATCATTGGTGGCAGACGGAGACGGGCTGGTCCATGTGCGCGAATATGGTTGGCGTTGAGCTCATGGAATGTAAGCCTGGTTCGCCCACCTTACCGGTTCCCGGTTATGACCTGCGCATTCTGGATGAAAAGGGTCGCGAGGTAGGACCCGGACAGGAAGGGTCGGTTGTGATCAAGGAGCCGTTGCCTCCGAGTGCGTTCTCGACGATCTGGGGGGATCACGATCGTTACATCGAGGCTTATTGGTCACAGTTCAAAGGCTTCTATCTTACCGGTGACGAAGGGTATCGGGACGAAGATGGCTACGTTTACATCATGGGACGTATAGACGATGTCATAAACGTTGCAGGGCATCGATTGTCCACCGGTCAAATGGAGGAAGTGGTTGCCAATCACCCGGCCATAGCCGAGTGCACGGTGGTCGGTATCGCCGACGAGGGAAAGGGCCAGGTACCTCTTGGCCTGTTGCTGCTCAAAGATGGTGTAAACATCGAAGATGACACGCTCGAGGACGAGCTGGTGCAGATGGTTCGTCAGGGGGTTGGTGCATTTGCGAATTTCAAGCGCGCGGTTGTGGTAAAGCGCCTGCCGAAAACCCGCTCAGGCAAGATACTGCGTCAGGTTCTACGAAAGATGGTTGACGGCGAACCTTATGTTGTACCGTCGACGATTGATGACCCCGGGGTTCTCCCCGAGATCGAAAGTATTCTGCAGAAACGGGGTGTGATGTGAGCACTATGATCATCGTTCATGCGACCATTCCGATTCGGTCGGAGTGCCGGGAAAAAGCCCTGGAACTGGCTCGGCAGATGACCGAAGCGACCCAGTCGGAGGCGGGCTGCATCTCCTACGATTTCTACGTTGGCTTATCAGACCCTAATACCCTGATGTTGTTCCAGGAGTGGGAGAGCATGGAAGCGCTCATGGGACACTTTCAGACCGAACATATGGACGAGTTTCTGAAGGAACTGCCCCATGTGGTAGCCGGTGACGTCAAGACACGGCGATATGCGGTGCAGAGTGTGGATGAGGATTCCAACGAAACTACGCAGCCGCCGCCGACCCCACTTTACCGCATAGGTACTCAAGCTCAGCAGAGCGACAGCAAACCCCGCTTCGAAAAAGCCCATCATACGATCGACCGGGTCGACCACCAGCAACACGCCGTGTACGAAGTACAACGTACTCACGAGCGCGGTGAAAAAGAAGGCGCGCGGTTTAAGTCTGAGCAACCCGGGAAGCACTGCCAACAACGGTAAGACCTGGACCATGAACCAGATCATGTTTGCCGATGAGTTATCCAGAGGGTAAACGAAAAACTGCCGTAACCCCGTCAATGCGAACAGCGAACCGATCATCAATAGCGATAACAATTGAAGTCCTCTGACCACAAGGCTAATCGATGAGTCGCATCGCCATGTCGGCCAGTCGTTTACCCTGGGCGATAGCGAGGGTCTGTTCGTGATTCGAAAGTTCGGGCCGTTGGTTTTCGCCGGACACGTGGCTGACACCGTAAGGCGTGCCGCCCGTTGTCGTTTCATTGAGTCCAGGCTCGCTGTAAGGCAGACCGACAATCAGCATGCCATGGTGCAACAGAGGAACCATCATGGATAACAACGTGCTCTCCTGACCGCCGTGGATCGACCCCGTTGAGCAGAACACGCTCGCGGGTTTCCCTACCAGTGAGTGGTTAAGCCAAAGATCGGCCGTGTTGTCGAGGAAGTGTTTCAATGGCGCCGCCATATTCCCGAATCGGGTGGGTGACCCAAGTGCCAAGCCTGAGCAAGTGGCGAGGTCTTCTGTCGTGCAATACACCGCACCTTTTTCCGGTATGGGTGGTTTTGTTTCTTCGACTTCCGTTTGCACTGGAGGCACGGTCCGTAGCCGGGGCTCGAAGCGGCCGTGTCCCTGCACCCCGCGGGCGATGTAACGCGCCAGGTTACTGGTTCCGCCACTGCGGCTGTAATAGAGAATCAGTATGTGAGGCAACGTCCTCGACCTTTGGAGGCTAGAACAGAGCTAGAACGTTTTCTGGCGGCCGGCCGATGACTGCCTTGCCATTGGCCAGCACAATGGGTCGTTCGATGAGTATGGGGTTGTTCACCATCGCGTCGATGAGGTCGGCGTCGCTCATTGTGGCTTCGCCCAGGTTGTGTTCTATATAAGGTGCCTCCTTCTTGCGCATCAGCTCCCGCGGGGTTAGTTCGAGCAGAGTTAGAATCTCTGCCAGTTCATCTCGGCTCGGAGGGGTCTGAAGATACTCGATCACATTGGGCGCGACCCCCCGTTCTTGCAGGAGCGTCAGGGTTTGTCGCGACTTGGAACAACGTGGATTGTGATAGATGGTGACTTTATTCATGGTCTCTATAATGTTCTGGGTTGGTCGGTTTTGAACAGTCCTGGTACTCATTTAACCACAGGCAATTGGTTAAACAGACCTCTCGAGGAGACGTAAACATGCTGCAGCGATTTTGGATTCAGTTGCGCTGGTATCTGGAGCAGATGATTCAGCAGTTCCTCGATCATAATTGCCTGGAACGGGCAGGTGCGCTGACCTACACGACGCTCTTTGCCTTCGTGCCGATGATGACGGTCGGGTATTTCATGGTGTCGGTAATGCCCGAGTTTTCGGAAGTCGGGGTAAAAATCGAGACGTTCGTATTTGCCAATTTCCTGCCGGACAGCAGTGCAATTGTTCAAGAGAAGCTGCTGGAGTTTTCCGAACGAGCCCGGAATCTCACCGTGGCGGGATTCGTATTTTTATACGTCACCGCGTTTCTCATGTTGGTTACCATGGAAAAGGCGTTCAACGTCATCTGGCAGGTAGGACAACCGCGCCGGGGATTGTCCAGGTTCCTTGTTTATTGGGGCGTGCTGACGCTGGGGCCGGCACTGGTTTTCGGAACGATTGGCATCAGCGCCTATCTGATCTCGATGCCATTGGTGTCTGATTTCGAGACTTATCGCATGGGCACGACCTTACTGGGTTATCTGCCGGAGTTATTCACCGTCGCGTTGTTCACTGTGCTCTATTATGCCGTCCCTAACTGCCACGTGCCTTTCAAGCATGCAGGTTTAGGGGGTTTGTTGACCATGTTGATGGTGGAGTTGGCTAAGGAGGTATTTGCAGCCAGCGTATCGAGTTCCAGCATCGAGCCAGTCTACGGTACCTTTGCGGCGGTCCCGCTTTTTCTCGTCTGGTTGTATTTTTTGTGGGTCATCGTGCTTGGCGGCGCGATATTCGTTCGCACACTGTCACTCCAAAGAGACCTTGCGGGTGAACGACGAGAACCAATGCTGGTCAAATGTTCCCGAATATTGCAGCTTCTCTATGATGCCCATCTGGAGGGGCGCTCGATTTCGGATGTTGAGATCAATAAACGGGTACACTTGAATCGTAGTGAACATGATCGTGTGTTCGGCGTACTGCAGGAACTCAAGCTGTTGAATCAGACGGAAGACGAGCGGTGGGTGCTCGGCCGTAGCCTGAAGGCGTTGACATTGTGGGACCTTTATCAAAGGCTGCCCGAGGGATTGACCGACGATGGGCTCGAAATCGTGAAAGATATGGACAACGTGGTGAAACCCTTGCGTTCGCTCGTGCAGTTTGGTTCGAATCAGATGTCGATCAGCCTGGATTCGGTTTTTGGAGGTGTGGTTTGATCAATTCAATGCGGGTCGTTGTGGTGCTCTTGTCGGCTTTGCTTTTGGCGTCCTGTTCCGAACCAGATATTCTTCTGGCAGACGGTAAGTTCAGTCGGTTCAGCCACTGGGAAGGACGTTGGATCGTCGTCAATTATTGGGCCGAGTGGTGCGCGCCCTGCCGCAAGGAGATTCCGGAATTGAATCGCCTGCATGCAGAGCGCAACAGCACCGGCGTGGTTGTTCTGGGTGTGAACTACGATGCGTTGGAAGGGGAAACGCTGCTGAATCTCGTGAAAGAAATGGATATCCGTTTCCCGGTGCTGGTGAATGATCCCCGTTTGCGATGGAACGTGGAACAACCGTCTGTGTTACCGACTACGTTGTTCATTAATCCCGACGGTGAGCTTCACAAAGTGGCTCAGGGGCCGCAGACGTATGAATCGCTCAGCCGGACGCTTGGGCTTACGACCGAAGGCTAGCCTGGATTATTCATGAACAAGCTACTGCGGTCGCCGATAGCAGCAAAACACCGGGCCTCGCAGGCGGGCGTGCTCCCTCCGGGTGCTCGGCAGTTTGCAAGGCAAACTGCTCGTGCTGTCAATTCACGCCCCCGTCCCTTTGTGGCGGGGCGCGGGCAGCTCGGTCC
>JACZXA010000311.1 GCA_022571865.1 Pseudomonadota bacterium | reverse complement strand
GCCCGGAATGTGGCAGTCCTTGTCCTGGCTACGATCGCCGCAAGCGGCAGTGGCGCCACCTGGATACCATGCAGTATGAGACTCTGGTGATTGCCGAGGTGCCTCGGGTGAAGTGTCCAGACCACGGCGTGCATCAGATCAGTGTTCCGTGGGCCGAGGACACATCGAGGTTTACGGCGTTGTTCGAAGCGCTGGTGATCAATTGGCTTCATGAAGCGAGCTTTGCGGCGGTGTCACGGCAGTTGAGGCTGAGCTGGGATCAGGTGGCGGGGATTCAGGATCGCGCGGTAAAACGGGGCCTTGCGCGTCGCAGCTTAACGTCACCGCGCATCATTGGGGTGGATGAGACCTCGTTTCAAAAGCGCCATGAGTACGTGACCAGCGTAGTCGATATTGACGCCGGGGTGGTTTTGCATGTGGCAGATGGGCGCACGCAGGCTGCATTGGATGGGTTTTATCAGATGCTGGGTGAGGCGGGTTGCACAGAGATCGAAGCGGTTGCTATGGACATGTGGCCGGCCTACATCAACTCGACACAGGAACACGTTCCTGAAGCGGATAAGAAGATCGTCTTCGATAAGTTCCACATTGCCATGCATCTGGGCGATGCGGTGGACAAAGTACGTCGCCAGGAGCATCGAGCGTTGCTGGCCCAGGGTGACGATCGGTTGAAGAAGAGCAAATATCTGTGGTTGACGAACCCCGCCAATCAGAACCGAAAGCAGAAAAACGCGTTTCAATCATTGCGTCACAGCGAACTCAAGGTGGCGCGCGCTTGGGCCATCAAAGAGTTGGCGATGACGCTGTGGGGCTATGTCAGTCGCGGCTGGGCCGAACGGATGTGGAAGCGTTGGTACAGCTGGGCCATCCGCAGCCGCTTGGAGCCGATCAGAAAGGTGGCACGGATGATCAAACGCCATTGGCAAGGTGTGATGAATGCGGTAACAAGCAATATCACCAATGCTTCCTCAGAGGGAATGAACAGCAAGATCCAATGGATCAAGCGAAAAGCCTGTGGTTATCGAAACCGCGAACGATTCCGAAACGCCATATACTTCCACCTCGGCGGCTTGGATCTCTATCCCAAAGCAATACACTCAACCCACACGAATTCCTGAAGCGGCCCATTAGTAGGGTTAGTTGGGGTCGACGATTGAGTGGTTAGCTGCATATGAGGATTGGATTACTCGGCGGATCGGGTCAGATTGGGAGTGAAGTGGTAGCGCTTGCGGCGTCGCTCCGATGCGAGGTTGACGCGCCGTCGTCGCGAGACGTCAATCTGATGGACAGGCAACAAATAGCGGATTGGGTGAACAAAGGAGAATTCAACGCGGTAATCAACTGTGCCGCATATACCGCTGTCGATATGGCTGAGAATGATGAGGAACACGCGAATCTTATAAATGCTGTTGGTGCGGGGTATGTTGCGGAAACCTGCCAGTTGGCATCGATTCCAACTGTATTCACTTCGACCGATTACGTATTCGATGGTACCAAACCGGAGCCGTACAACGAGACCGATGAGCCTAATCCTCAAAGCGTTTACGGTCGCTCAAAACTGGAAGGAGAACATCTAACTCAGGCCGCTAATCCGCAGTCTGTGGTTGTTCGTGTCAGTTGGGTATTCAGCACCCACGGAACAAACTTCGTCAAGACCATCGCGCGTCTGGCAGCGGATCGAGACAATCTTCGTGTGGTCGATGATCAGATTGGTTCACCTTGCGGAGCCAGGTCAATCGCGGATGCACTGATTCGTATCGCTCGTGAGCTGTTAGAAACCAAGACCGGCTATGGCGTATATCACTTCGCTAATTCACCCTTTGTAAGTTGGCATGAGTTCGCTGTCAGGATCGTATCGATGTTGCATGATCAAGCGCTGATTGATCACGAGATTGTTGTGCAGCCTATTGCTACTGAGCAATACCCCACTCCAGCCAGGCGACCGGCGAATTCATGCTTGGCAGCAGACCTCATTGAACGACGTTTCTCTATCAACCGACCCGAGTGGGAAATAGAATTGGCGACGGTTGTCCACACGCTGGCGTTGAGTCGATAGTGTCAGTGGACCAGGAACCAAAGGGATTGAGCAAGCCTGTGTTCCCAATGAATTATCGTGCGCCATCTCAGTCAACCTTGATGGTATGAAGTCTACATCAAGTATCGCGTGTCCAATCGGGGTAAAATTTCTCTTCGCCCGATCGAATCTCAAGTAGGCTCGTGCCTACGGGCGACTCATCGCGAGCTTTGATGGTCGGCGCGGTCGGATAGAAAAACTAAAAATCGCGAAGCAATCGCAAAATAGTTAGAGGTAACAGGTGGCCATGAGAATCATTGTAACGGGAGGAGCGGGCTTTATTGGTTCCACGTTAGTGCGACACCTTGTGTTGGATAAAGGTGCTGAGGTCTGCACAGTAGACAAGCTCACATATTCTGGCAATCTGGCAAACCTCGATGAGGTAAAAGATGCTCGCGGTCACACTTTTCGACAGATCGATATCTGCGATCGCCTCAGTTTGGAAACGTGCCTGTCGGAATTCCAACCCGATGCAATCATGCATCTCGCTGCGGAGTCTCACGTCGACCGTTCTATTGACGGGCCCGCAGCCTTCATCGAAACTAACATCATCGGCACGTTTAACCTGCTTGAGATCTCTCGCAAGTATGCTCAGGGCAGGGATTTCCGTTTCCTGCACGTATCAACGGACGAAGTATTCGGTACGTTAGGTGTTGCGGGAAAGTTTGATGAGGACAGCCCTTATCGGCCGAACTCGCCTTACTCAGCGTCAAAGGCTGCATCGGATCATCTCGTACGTGCGTGGTACGAGACGTACGATTTCCCTGTGATGATAACTAACTGTTCAAACAATTACGGACCTTACCAGTTTCCAGAGAAACTGATTCCGCTGACAATTCTTAACGCAATTGATCAAAAACCTATACCTGTATATGGCGACGGACAGCAAATCCGTGATTGGTTATATGTGAACGATCATGCGGAAGGGTTGTGCGAAGTCCTCGAGAAGGGAGAGCTTGGCCGGACGTACAATTTGGGTGGAAACTGCGAGAAGACTAATCTTGATGTGGTTACAACCGTTGTTGATGAAGTCGCCCTTCAGCTTGGTCGTGACCCACGGGAAGAACGGAGACTAATCACGTTCGTTGAAGACCGACCAGGGCATGATCTGAGATACGCGATCGACACCGGCCG